>DATINP010000059.1:0-11798 GCA_035474135.1 Chloroflexia bacterium
AAGAACTCTTCCTTGATGCGCGCCTTGCTATTCGGGACACCCTCAGGGTTGCCACTACGTTCGGCTACGGCCCGCGCTACCTGCACTCGACGGGCCAATTGCACAAAGGTGGCGCCAACAAGGGCGCTTTCATCCAGATAACGTGCGACCCACGTCGTGACCTTCCCATTCCCGGCCAAAACTTCACCTTCGGAACCCTGATCCGGGCACAATCTATGGGTGATATGCAATCTCTCCGGAAGCACGGTCGCCGTATTATCCGTCTCCACATCACAGGCGACCACTCCGTAGGCGTCGAGCGTATCCGCCAGGCGATCCGCGAGTCTCTGTCCGGGCTGGGCGTGTGAAGAAGTCGTAAATTGTGTGTCTTTGGCCCTCTACTGACGCGGCTGCGAGAGATGTAGTAAAATCTAGTCAGGACCGGGTCTGAAAACCTATACCATCAACCGTTTAGAACCCAGAACTTAGAACTAACCCCCTATGACTGATCCCAACCTATTGCAAACCATCAAATCGAGCCTGGCCGTAGCTCCCGCCCAGTGGACTTACTTCGTGGAGAGCATCCCCCTCGACCTCCTCACCCGACCGGCTGCCGAAGGCGAGTGGTCTGCCTTCCAGTGCCTTTGCCACCTTCTCGACACCGAAAGCATGGTGTTCCCTATGCGTCTTCGCGTATTCCTGGCGGGCGGGACGGCCTTCCCGGCATTTAACCCTGACGCCGAAGGAACTGACTATTCACAGCAACCACCCGCCCGTGTGCTTGAACTGTTCGTGCAACACCGCCGCGACAACCTTCAACTCCTCTCCGAAGTCAAGCCTGAGCACCTATCCCGGCAGGCCGCCCATAGCGAGCTAGGCGCTGTTACCCTTGGTCAAATGCTCAATGAATGGGTGGCCCATGATTTCAACCATACCATCCAGGCCCAGCGCGCTCTGATGCAGCCCTTTATACCCACCTCCGGCCCCTGGCGCCACTACTTTATAGACCACGACCTGGCTCCAAAAGAGTAGAACACCACCTCCCGCTTTATCACACTTCAAGGAACCTTATGGTATCCATTCTAACCACCCCCGTCGTAGAAAACCCACTTCGCGTCGGTTTGCGCATGCGCCGCACGCCGACCCCGTGCATAATGGTCCTTTTTGGCGTGACGGGCGACCTTGCGCATCGCAAGCTTCTGCCGGCCATCTATAACCTCTACGTAGAACGCCGCCTCCCGCCCAACTTCAGCATCATAGGGTTCGCCCGGCGCGCCCTCTCAGACGACGACATGCGCAACGACCTCAAGGCCTCGGTTGAGAAATATGCGCGTAACAAGCCCTCCCACCGTCCGGGTGTGTGGGACTCGTTTGCTGAGGGGCTCTTTTATGTGCAATCCAACTTCGATGATCCCGCAGGCTACAAGAAGCTGGCCGACCGCCTGAGCGAGATCGACCAACAGCGCGCCACTCTTGGCAACCGCCTCTACTACCTCTCTACTCCGCCCGAGTTCTACTCGATGATTGTCCAGCAAATGGGCGCGGCAGGGCTTGCTAATAAGCGCCCTATTCCCGCCTCCGAAATGTCCGGCCATCCCAATGGTACAGGCGCCCTGAGCACCGGCTACCTCACGCTCCCCGAAACTGATACCTCCTGGCGTCGCATCGTAGTCGAGAAACCCTTCGGCCACGACCTGGCGAGCGCACAACAACTTAACCGCCAGATCAGCGAGGTCTTTACCGAAGAGCAGATCTACCGCATTGACCACTACCTGGGCAAAGAAACCGTCCAGAACATCCTTGTGTTTCGCTTCGCTAACGGCATCTGGGAGCCGATATGGAGCCGTCGCTATGTGGACAGCGTCCAGATTATAGTTGCCGAAAGCCTGGGCGTCGAAGACCGCGCCTCCTACTACGATACATCAGGCGCGTTGCGCGACATGCTGCAAAACCACATGATGCAGCTTCTGGCCCTGGTGGCAATGGAGCCGCCTTCCTCGTTCGACGCCCAGTCTGTGCGCGACGAGAAGGCCAAAGTTCTCCGCTCTATCAAACCTTTCACCTCGGCAGAGGTCGCGCAGCATGTGATACGAGGCCAGTATGGGCCAGGCGCGATCCTGGGGCAGCCCGTACCCGGCTACCGGCATGAGCAGAATATCCCGCCCGATTCGGACACTGAAACCTACGTGGCCGCGCGCTTCTTCGTGGACAACTGGCGCTGGTCGGGTGTGCCCTTCTACCTGCGGCACGGCAAACGTCTGCCCAAGCGCGTCACCGAAATAGCCATCCAGTTCAAGCCCGCTCCCCTCGCCCTGTTCCAGCACACCGCCGCCGACGAGCTTCAGCCCAATGTCCTCGTGCTTCATATCCAGCCCGATGAAGGCATCTCGATCAAATTCGAGTCGAAACTGCCCGGCCAGGATATCCGACTGCGCTCTGTCGATATGAACTTCAATTACGGCTCCTCGTTCGGCATAGAAACGTCCGACGCCTATGAGCGGCTGCTATGGGACGCCATGGTGGGCGACTCGACGCTTTTTACCCGGCGCGACGAAGTGGAGCTAATGTGGATGTTGACCACGTCTATACTGGAAGGCTGGCGGCGTGTGCCCCCTCCCACCTTCCCAAACTATCGCGCCGGTAGCTGGGGTCCAAGCGTGGCCGATGAATTCATCGCCCGTGACGGCCGCCAGTGGAGGCGAGTGTGATGGGCGGACGGCGGACATGCGCCCTGCGCCGTCGGTCGTCGGTCGTCCGCCGTCCACCCGCCCTCTAGCCAGGAGAGCCTTGCATTATGACAAACACAGCAGATAAAAACCCCTTTACATTCCAGGACGACGACCCATCTACGATAGATTCGGGCGCGCCTATACCCGTGGCTGTTGAGTACGTGGACTCGCAGTTGAACGAGTTGTGGCGTGATGTCGCCGAGGCTGCCCAGGCCAAGGGGGGCGTTCAGGCCGTTACTACAGCGCAGGTGCTCAACCTCGTTATCCGCGCTCGTTCTTACGAGGCCGCCAACGGCTACGTCGAGTCCATAGAGCGTATTACAGGCCGCCACCCGTGTCGTGTGATCGTGGCTACGACCGACCCTTCGGAAACTGACATGCCCGTCCAGGCCTGGGTGTCGATCCACTGTCAGCTTCCCCCCTCAGGCGGGCGGCAGGTTTGCTGTGAGCAGGTGACCGTAGCCGCCGGTGGCGAATCGGTGCGCCGCCTCCCGGCAGCCATTATCCCTTTGCTCCTGCCCGATCTACCTGTTTTCCTGTGGTGGCCTGAGGGCGACCCTTTCGACGAATATGTCTTCCGCAATCTCGCAGACTCGCTCAACCGCCTTATCGTAGACTCGGCCACGTTTGAGAACCCGGAAGGTACGCTCGCCAAGATGGCAAGCGGCATCAAGAACCAGTGGCCCAAAGTAGCTGTGAGCGACGTAAACTGGGGCAGGCTCACTCCCTGGCGCGAAATGGTGGCTTCTTTCTTTGATCCGCCCGTCATGCACCCCTATCTCGAGCGTCTGGCACGGATCAAGATCGAGTACTCCGAGCCTGCCCATGGTCGCGGCGTCAACCGCACGCAGGCTCTTATGATGGCAGGCTGGTTGGCAAGCAGGCTCGACTGGGAATCGGGCGAAAACGCCTACCAGCTAACCCACAGCGAGTCGAGTCATGTGCCCGCCGCCCACATCGCTCTCAAAGCCGGCAAGCGCGCAGTTGCAATAGAGATTCACGCCTCACCCTGGCAAGCAGCGTGCCCTGGCGAGCTTTGCTCAATCACTGTCGAAATAGGCGGCGAACTGCCAGGTGATCCAATAGCGGCTACCTTCTCTCTCACTCTCACCGATCAGCAAGAACAGTGCGCCATTTCAAACGTGGGCATCGCAGGTTCTGAGACCACCAGCCGTATCGTCCAGATGATCAACCTTGAACAGGCCGACCTGCTTGACGAGGAGCTTGAAATCTACAGCCGCGACACCGTGTACGAAGATAGTCTCACGATGGTCGGGGCCTTTATCCGAGGCACCAAACACGCTACGCGCTCGACACCCATCAGCCACAAGGTGCCCAGTGGCGAACCGATCAGCGCATCACAGGCCCGAGAACAAAGAACTCGCCCCGCACAGCGCCCCAGGAATTGACATGAGCACGCAGCCCGGGATCCACATCGAAAAATCGCCTGCTGAGATAGCCGGGGCCGCCGCGCGCATATTCGCCACCCTTACCCAGCAGGCTCGCCCTACTCGCCCGTTCACCGTAGCTCTCTCGGGAGGCTCCACGCCCAAACTGCTCTACGAACTGCTGACCTCCGACGCCTTTCGCTACCAGATACCCTGGCACCTTATCCACTTCTTTTTCGGCGACGAACGCTGGGTTCCTCACACTGACCCCGCCAGCAACTTCAAGCTGGCGAACGACTATCTCTTCCAGCCACTCAACCTGAACCGCACGCATATTTATCCCATGCCCACCAGCGGCGAGCCTGAGGATGCGGCCACTCACTATGAAGCCACCCTCCGTGGCGCTTTCAACCTGCAAGAGGGCGCCGTCCCCGCCTTCGACCTCATCTTCCTCGGCATGGGCGACGAAGGCCACACCGCCTCGCTATTCCCGCACACCGCCGTCCTGCACGAAAACGTGCGTCTTGTGGCCTCTACCTATGTGTCCAAGCTGTCGGCCAACCGTATCACGCTTACCCCCCTTACCCTCACACACGCTGCCCATACCCTCTTCATGGTTGGCGGTGCCGCCAAAGCCGAAGCTCTGCGAGAGGTGCTGGAAGGTGAATACAATCCCGACGAATACCCCGCCCAACTCCTTCGCGACTCTACAGGCGAAGTAACCTGGCTGGTAGATACCGCTGCTGCGGCCCAACTGCAAGGTAGCTACAGTCAAGCCTAGCAAATAGGAGGCCTCTTTATGTCCAATGATAAAGATAGAACGTCATCTTACGTTGCCGCCGAGATGCCTTTGGGTCTCGACAAAGAGCTTGAACGTCTGCGCAACCAGACCCTGATCACCTGGGCTAAGGAAGCCCGCAACCTCCAGTGGCTTGGCCTCCGCGACGACATGACCGTCCTTGAGCTTGGCAGCGGCCCCGGCTTCGTGTCCGAAGGCCTCCTCGACTTGTTGCCCACCGGCAGCCTTGTTTCAGTCGAGATCGACCCTGTGCTGGTCGAGAAAGCCCGGTCCTACTTGCAGGATAGGGCGGGCGACCGTTGGAAATTGATCGAGGGCAACGTTATGCAGATTGACCTACCTGATAACACCTTCGACTTCGTCTACGGCCGCTACCTCTTCCAGCACCTGCCTGACCCTGTGGGCGCGGCAAAAGAAGCCATGCGCCTGCTCAAGCCTGGTGGCAAACTCGTCATCACGGACGTAGACGATGAACTGATAGCCTTCGAGCCTCCCGCGGCCGGTGAAACGAAAGTCATCGAAGAGCGCGTAATGACCTACCTCAAGGAGCACCAGGCAAGCCAGGGCGGTAACCGCTTGATCGGCAGAAGGCTCACGCGCGTGCTGAGAGATGCAGGCTACCAGAACATGATCCTGGAAGCCCTGCCCATGCACAACGACCTCGACGACATAGGCAATCTCGTACCGACTCCCACCGTCGAAGGTATGCAACACCTCATAGATGCAGGTGTAGTCACTCTGCAAGAGGCCGAATTCGTTGTCAAAGATGCCCAGGAGTTTGAGGCTTCCGATCCCATAATTCTCGTGATGTTGCTCATGGCTGCGGGCCAAAAACCACCTGGTGACTAGTCTCTGTTCACACGCTACAAACCCTTCTTACACTTTCACGTTCCGTACTCCCTGTACAGCCCGTGTCGCATCACGCCGCCTCATGTTATATTAACATCTATGCACTACACTAATCGCAAGATTGAGATAGTCCCATCCATCCTCTCTGCCGACTTCTCGCGCCTCGGCGAGCAAGTGCGCGATGCGGTGCAGGCGGGAGCGGGGCGCATCCAGGTGGACGTGATGGACGGCCATTTCGTGCCCAACATCACGGTCGGCCCGCTCATAGTTGAGGCGATCAGGCCACACTGCACGGTGCCCATCGAGGCCCACCTGATGATCGAGCAGCCTGAGCTTTATATCCCGCAGTTCGCGAAGGCCGGGGCCGACTACATCATCGTCCATGTCGAAGCCTGTGTGCACCTCCACCGCGTCGTCCAGCAGATCCACGGCGAGGGCAAACTCGCGGGTGTGGCAATCAACCCTGCCACCCCCCTAGTCGCCCTCGAAGAGATTCTTCCCTATGCCGACATGATCCTCGTGATGACAGTCAACCCCGGCTTCGGCGGGCAGGAATTCATACCAACTATGCTCGCCAAGATCCGCCGCCTCAAAGCCATGATGGAGGAGCACCACGTTGACCTCGACATAGAAGTGGACGGCGGTATACACGAGGCTACCATAGCCGACGCCGTAGCCGCAGGCGCAAACCTCCTGGTGGCAGGCTCGGCTGTCTACGGAGCGCCCGATGGTGTCTCCGCCGCGATCTCTCGTCTGCGCGCCGCTATAGGACAACAGTCTTAACGGAAACGCAAAGACGCAAAGGATTCGACAATCACAAAGATATCTGAGGAATTAAGGTCGGGGTTCCGCGATCCAGTTCCCATTGCTCACCTCTAAAATCTTAATCAACCTTTGCGATCTTTGCGTCTTTGCGTTTCAACAGATCACTTGAATAAAGGACAATATACATGACTACAGCAACCAAAACCCTTCCTCACTGGGACATGACCTCTATCTTTCCTTCCCTCTCGTCGCCTGAGTTCGAGGCCGCCTTCCAGTCTGTCGTCGATACTATAGACGACCTCAATACCCTGTTCGACCGCTATGACGTGGCCCAGCACGACCCTGTTTCCCTCGACAATGCAACTCTACTTGCCTTTGACGATGTTCTGCAACACTGGAACGCCTTCCTTGATCATTACCGCACAGTCAGCGCCTATATCCACTCCTTCCTCGCTACGAACACCCGCGACAATCTTGCCCAGACTCGTTTCAGCGAGCTACAGGGCCAGTCTGTGCGCGTGACGTTGCTTGGAAATCGCCTTACGGCCTGGATCGGCTCGCTCGATCTGGACGCATTAATTGCCCGCTCGAAGCAGGCCGCCGACCACGCCTACTTCCTCCACCGCACCCAGGAGAGTGCTCGCCACATGATGTCGCCCGCCGAAGAAACGCTCGCTGCCGAGCTTTACCCCAGTGGCGGCGGCGGGTGGGAGAAGCTACATTCCAGCTATACCTCGCAGATTATCGTGCCTGTGGACTCGCCCGACGGCACGAAAGACCTGCCGATGAGCATGGTGCGCAACCTCGCCTTCGACCCCGACCGCGACGTGCGCCGCCGCGCCTACGAGGCCGAACTGGCGGCCTGGAAGAGGTCGGAAGTGCCTGTCGCTGCTGCCCTGAATGGCGTGAAGGGCGAGAGCATCACCCTCTCGAGCAAACGCGGCTGGCCCTCTGTGCTCGATGAAACCATCTTTGACAGCAACATAGACCGCCAGACCCTCGATGCGATGATGGAGGCGGCCCACGAGTCGTTTCCCGACTTCCGCCGCTACCTCAAGGCCAAGGCCCGCGCTCTGGGTCTGCCCGTGCTCTCCTGGTACGACATCTTCGCGCCTGTGGGCGAGGCTGTGCAGGTGTGGGAGTATGGCGACGCTACCCGCTTTATTGTCGAGCAGTTCGGCTCTTATTCCGGCCGCCTGGGCGACTTTGCGGCGCGCGCCTTCCGCGAGAACTGGGTGGACGCCGAGCCGCGCCCTGGCAAGCGCGACGGCGCGTTCTGCATGGCTGTCCGCCTGGACGAGTCGCGTGTATTTACCAACTTCAAATCGTCCTACGGCGGCATGAGCACACTGGCTCATGAGCTTGGTCACGGCTACCACAACATGAACAAGGCCGACCGCACCTCGCTCCAGAAGGCCACCCCTATGACCCTGGCCGAGACCGCCAGCATCTTCTGCGAGACGATTGTGCGCCACGCTGCCCTGAAGGACGCTACGCCCGCCGAGCAGTTATACATCCTCGAAGCCTCATTGCAGGACTCCTGCCAGGTAGTAGTTGACATAACGAGTCGATTCCTATTCGAGGGCCGCGCCATCGACAAGCGTCGCGAGCGCGAGCTAACCTCGGACGAGTTCTGCGCCCTGATGCTCGATGCTCAGCGCGAAACCTACGGCGACGGCCTCGACCAGAACGCGCTCCACCCCTTCATGTGGGCTGTGAAGCCGCATTACTACCGCGTGGGTCTTGCCTTCTACAACTTCCCCTATATGTTCGGCCTGCTGTTCGGTCTGGGCTTGTACGCTCAGTACAAGCAAGACCCCGAGCCTTTCAAGCGCAACTACGACGACCTACTCTCTTCGACGGGTCTTGACGACGCGGCGGGTCTGGCTTCGCGCTTTGGCATAGACATCCGCACAACGGCCTTCTGGCGTTCCAGCCTCGACATCATCCGCGCCGACATCGATAAGTTTGAGGGACTAGTGAGTCATAGATCGTAGATTGTAAGTCGGATGGCAGACGATGCATCGCTTATGACTTACGATCTACGCTTGCACACCGCCGTATGAGCCAACCCACCTTCATTCCCGGCCTCCAGCTCGGCCGCCTCTTCTACACAGAGGCAGTGCGGCCTATCCTCGATGCGCACTTCCCAGGCCTTGCGCACGATGCCGCCCTGATCGGGTCGGGCAGTGACAAACTTGGCTTCGACACCGAGATGTCCACCGACCACGATTGGGGTCCTTCGGTGATCCTCTTCCTGCGCGAAGGTGACATATCCCTTGAGCCGCAAATACGCGAGGTCATGGCGCACAACCTGCCTCACACTTTCTACAACTACCCCACCAACTTCGACGAATCGCCGCTTGAAGCGGGCACGATGGTCGCCACGCCCATCACCTCCGGCCCGATCAACCATCGCGTTGTCGTCACGACGGTTCACGCCTTCGTTCAGCAGCATCTAGGATTTGACCTGCATGCCTCGCCGTCTCCGTCGGACTGGCTGAGTTTCCCTTCGCAGGTTCTTCGCACCCTCACAACGGGCGAAATATACCATCACGGCACGGGCGAGCTACAGGCCATGCGCGCCCTGTTCCACTGGTACCCCCACGACGTTTGGCTGTATCTTATGGCGGCAGGCTGGCGGCGCATATCTCAGGAAGAACACCTTATGCCCCGCGCGGGCTATCTGGGCGACGAACTCGGCTCGTCTATTATCGGTGCTCGCCTGGTGCGCGACATCATGTCCCTTTGCTTCCTCATAGAGCGCCACTACGCGCCCTACCCCAAGTGGTTTGGCACGGCGTTCTCGCTACTGAGTTGCGCGCCCGACCTATCGCCGGCGCTCCTACGCGCCCAGCACGCCCAAACCTGGAAAGAGCGGGAAGCCGCTATCACGCCCGCGTATTCCTACCTCGCCCGCGCTCACAACGCGCTTTCCCTGACCGATCCACTGCCGGAAGATCCAACGCGGTTCTTCAACCGCCCGTTCCAGGTGATCTGGGGTGACCGCTTCGCCGACGCTCTCATCGCCCGCATAACCGACCCGGACATGGTCAAAATCGCCGCGCTAACTCACATCGGCGGCATAGACCAGTTCAGTGACAGCACCGACTTGCGCTCCGATCCTGCGCTAAGGGAGCGTGTGCGTAGGTTGTTTAGCACTGACGACGGTCATACGTAATGCGTAATACCATGATTGCTAGTAGCTAGGACCAAGCACTCCGAACCCCGAAGGGGTGAAACAAGTGTAGCCCAGGGCGTAAGCCCTGTGGATCGCCTCATCATAAGTAAGCCCCGTAGGGGCGGCACAATCGCATGTAAGAACAATCTTGTGCCGCCCCTACGGGGCTTGCTGTACTCTATGCGTCTGATCCCAGGGTTGACACCCTGGGCTACACTTGTTTCACCCCTTCGGGGTTCTGCTCCTGGGTACAGACTTACTAGCAATCACCGTGTAATGCGTCATACATCATACGTCTCTACTGACTTAATGACGTACGAGGGGCGAAACGGGACACCTTTCATGTAGTTCTTTCGGGTACATTTATGACGCACTACGAATGACGTATGACCATCGTCACGCCGCCGTCCCTTCGTCTTCCTCGTCGGGGCGCACCACCAGCGTCTCATACGACGCGCTGATCAGGGGCACGAGCACGATTGCCGAGATCGCATTCGAGATTGTCACCGGATAGAACTCTTCCCAGGCTTCCTGCAATCCCGTCACCCTGGGGTCCATCCAGATATCGGTCAGCGAAGCGAAGCCCATGCCGATCACCACCCCCAGCAGTGAGAACCCCACCGCGATCATGATGCTGCGCCCGTTGTCGAGCCGGGTCACAAAGTAGGTAGCCAGTCCTGCTACCAGGCCCATCAAGCCGTTGCCCACGTCCCAATTCCACACGAAGCCGTTGCCCGACAGTAGATCTGTTATCAGGTTGCCCGCGAAGCCCACTACGAACCCCACCACAGGCCCAAATGCCACCCCGAAGAACAACGGTATTGCTACTCCAGGCCTGACCGCACTTCGGAACGGCCCTGGTATACTCAACGCCGAAGTCGCCCACCCGAACAATCCGTACAGCACCGATCCAATGGCTATATAGAGCAACTCACGCGTGCCCACTCGCCAGGGGTTAGCGCGACCACCGCGCTGTTTCCCGTCATAGCTCTTCATCTATGAGTGCTCCCTCTTCCTTAGCTCCGTTCGCCTATGCCGATGTCCCCCACTCTTAGTGCACACCTGTCCGAACAGAGGGGTCGGATTGGATTGTACCCTTACTTTCCCCTGGCTGTCAACGCTTTTCTTCTTTCATTTTGTTTATGTCCAGTATCTGCTCAAACACACCCTCTGCTGATCCTGTGCTGTGCGTACTTCCCTCGTCCCACAGCGGCAGGTTCACGATCCGCTCGTGCAAAGCTTTTGCCCCATCATAGGTTTCGCCATCGACGCCCGCGAACCAGCGCACAAGCGGTGGGCAAAGGTTCGTGGCCGCGATGCCCTTCTCCAGCAGTTGCCGTGTCACGTGGTCTCTCTGAACGCGATCCCTCAACAGCACACTGTACTTCCACACGGGCAGCACCTCGCCAACATGTGTTACCCCGTCTTGCCTCAACCGGCTCCTGTAGTCGCTCGCCCTGCGCAGCCTCCCCTCGACCTCGTCCTTGAGCCCGTCGAGCGCGCCCATAACTGCCGGCGCTATCTCCGCCATCTTCTGCTCAAAGGTCGGGGTGTTGCCCAGGAGACTCCGCACCCGAGCCAGCAGGTCGAGGTCATCGCTCAGCACCGCGCCACCAGCGCCCGCCGCTCCAACCTTGCCCGCACCGAAGCTCACCACCGAGCACACTCCTATGCCTTTCGAGTGACCTCCGCCGCGCACAAGCCCCACCTGGGCTGCGTCTTCCACCACCATCAGTTCGGCCTCCGACGCCAGTCCGAGCAGGCCCTCTCGATCCACTTCGCCTCCGAACAGGGGGATCGCCAGCAGCGCACGGCACCCGCCATCCTTCTCTGCACAGCGCCGCGCCGCCTCCAGGCTCACGCCAATACCTCCCTTCTGCGGTTCCACGTCCACGAACACAGGCCGCAACCCTGCTCCTCGCACGGCATACACGACGTTCGCACATACCATCACAGGCATTAGCACCCCGCTCCCTTGCTCTAATCGCAAGGCACCCAACGCCGCTGCCAGTCCTGTAGTCGCCCGCGAAGCTAGCACGCTCCCTCGGCGGCCACCGGTACTCGCGATCCTCTCTTCACATACTTGAACCGCACCGGCCATGCCAAAC
>DATINP010000060.1:0-25915 GCA_035474135.1 Chloroflexia bacterium
GTTCACCTTCCGCGACTGGCCCACGAAGTACAACTCATGGTCCAACATCGACACCCTCCCCGTGTTCAGCGAGACGGATGCTGTCAAGCAATTCTTCTTCCTGGCCACCGACTCAGTGGTCAATCGCTGGCTCAAAGAGGGTATCGGCGGGTGGAGACTGGACGCGGCAGAGCAAAAGAGCCACGCCTACTGGCAGACCGCGCGACAGGCGATCAAGGCCACAGACCCCAACGCCCTCATAATAGGCGAATACTGGCAAAACTCAGCACCCTGGCTGGCAGGCGACCAGTGGGACGGAACGATGAACTATCGCTTTCGGGACGCGGTGCTCGACTGGCTGGCGAACCCTGACCACAACGTCGGCATGATGGTCAACAAGCTCGACTCAATCCGCGAGGATTACCCACCCCAGGCGCTGGCCGCTTCAATGAACCTTATCGACTCGCATGACACTGTACGCGCCCTGACGTCCGCCGGAGGCGATAAGAACATGCTCATGTTGATGGCTGTGATGCAGTTCACATGGCCGGGCATGCCAACTGTGTACTACGGCGACGAGGCAGGGCTGGAAGGCAACAAGGACCCCGACGACCGCCGCACCTACCCATGGGGCGCTGAGGACCAAAACCTGGTTGCCTTCTACCAGATGCTGGGCAAGACCAGGCACGATTGGAGCGCACTCAGCACAGGCTCCTATGTGAACCTCGGCTACGACAACGACGCCGACTACTACGCTTATGGGCGCAAAGACGACAATGGCCGGGCAGTGGTTGTGCTGAATCGAAGCAGCAAGGATCTTGAATTGGAACTAAATGTGAAAGACGTTGCCCCCGATGGCACCGTACTCGACGACATGATGAACACGGGCAGACAATATACCGTCCAGAACAGCAAGATCGTGGTAAAGGTGGGGGCCAAATGGGGGGCACTTCTCGTCGGTAAGTGAGCGGGTAAGTGACGCTTAAACAGAAAAGCCCTAGCAGACCCGAAAGTCTATCAGAGCTTCTGTGAATTCAAAAGCCGAAACTCTTGAACTGGTTTTAATATAACCGATCTCCGGCTGTTTGTCAATAGGTGGAGCGCACGTATTTTTGACGAATATCCGCACCAATCCTTGCCAGCATGGTGCTACTTGCCTCCATCGCACAATCGTATCCAGCGTGATCGCAGTCCACAACATCCTCCTACTGATCAGCAAATTCTCAAGATCGAAATGAACTTGAGGCGGTCAATTTGCGCATTGACGTGACAATTGCAGATAATGTCCCCATGAACAAAACTGCTACCGGACTGCTGGCACTTTTGTGTCTGGCAGTTACCATGCTTCTGGCAGCCTGCGACTCCGGCACGGCAAGCCCGACAGCTCCGCCCGCTTTGACTGCCACGACCGCTCCCACCCTGGTTACCGCGATCCCAACGGCGACAAAGGGACCGGCGACTGCCACGGCTCTGATCACGCCCACGGTCATCAGGACACCGGGGGCCGATGAGAGTGCCCTGGTCGACGAAGCTCACAAGCTAATTGAACAACTGGCGACCGGAGACTATGCTGGCGCCGAAGAGAAATTTGACGCCACGATGAGCGCGCAATTGCCCGCGGACAAACTGCAAGCCGTTTGGGAACAGTTGGTAGCACAGTTTGGAGCTTTCAAGTCACAGGATGAGACGCAATCCGGCCAACAGCAAGCGTATTTCATTGTCGTCATCCAGTGCACGTTCGAGAAGGGCCAGCTTCTCGCTCGTGTAGTGTTCAGCAGTGACGGTAAAGTGACCGGCCTGTTCTTCGCGCCACCGACCACCTCGACGCCCCAGCCGACGGCCAATATCAACTACACGACGCCAGATTACGTAGACAAGAGTGCCTTCACCGAGCGAGACATCAGCTTTGGCGACCCTGAGTGGGTGCTAACAGGCACACTATCCATGCCTACCGGCGCGGGACCGCACCCGGTAGTAGTGCTCGTGCAAGGCTCAGGTCCTTCGGATCGCGACGAAACAATCGACAAGTTACGGCCGTTCCGTGACATTGCTTGGGGCCTGGCATCAAAGGGAGTAGCGGTCTTTCGCTACGACAAGCGCACACTCGTGTATGCGGCAAAGATGGCAACTACGATCACCAGCACAATTACTGTAAAAGAGGAAGTAGTGGACGATGCGGTCGCTGCTCTTGACATGATCGGCCAACAGGACGGTGTCGACCCGAGCCGTGTGTTCCTGCTTGGTCACAGCCTGGGTGGGATGCTGGCGCCGATGATTGCGCAGGCATCATCGAGCGAGGCAGGCTTTATCGTACTGGCGGGGCCGACACGACCCTTCGAAGACGTAATACTCGATCAGTACACGTACATTGCCAGGCTGGACGGCACCGTAACCGCCCAGGAACAAACATCGCTCGACGCACTGGCGAAACAGGTGCAGAACGTAAAGTCGCTCACCCCCGGTTCTACGGTGACTCCTGCTGATTTGCCCCTGGACACGCCCGCGTCTTACTGGCTCAGCCTGCAAAACTATAGCCCCGCGTCCGTTGCTGCGTCTCTCACCGAGCCGATGCTCATTCTGCAGGGCGAAAGCGACTATCAGGTGACTATGCCCGATTTCAACGGTTGGCGCGACGCTCTCGCCGGGCACTCAAACGCCACTCTCAAGACCTATCCTGGTCTGTTCCACATGTTCATGCAGTCGCGCGGCACCCCCAGCCCACGGGATTACGCGCAGCCGGGTCACGTCGACCAGCAGGTGATCAGCGACTTAGCAGATTGGATAACGAGTCCTAGATCATAGATCTTAGATCGTAAGTCGTCGAAGCGCCTTGACTTACGATCTAAGATCTATGATCTATGATCCTTTAGAAGGTCGTTACTCCGGTGAAGGTACACTTACCGAAGCGCATCGTGGGCACAAAGTATTGCTGTGTTGCCATGCCATTTGCTGCCCACCAATCCTGGCAGGCCTTGCCTTCCCCTGTCTCTTGCAGTGACGAGAGCAGGTCGAGGACGCCCATTTCCAGGCGCAGGTTCTTCAAGGCGCCCTTTATCTCGCCATCGCGGATTAGGAACGTGCCGTCGCGGGTGGTGCCCGTAGCAATCACTCGCTTGCCGTCCGGGCAGTGGGTGTAGTGGAAACGTGTCACCAGCACGCCATGCCTGACGTGGCTGATCATCTCGCTCATGCTGGCGTCGCCCACCTGCATGACAATGTGATCGGCAGTTGGTCCACCCCCGAAACCGGAGAACGGATTAGAGGCGTGACCTGTGGATCGCCCACCGGCCTCCTGTGCCGTACGCGAGTCATAGACAGGGCCTTGAGCAATACCTTCTGTTATTATGTCAACTCGCGTAGAAGGGAGACCCTCGTAGTCGATCGGCGTGGGCAAGCAGCGCGGGTCGGTAGGGTCGTCCCAGATGCTGACCTGGGGCGCAGCAACGGCCTCGCCGACTCGACCTGACAGGAAGGATTGACCGTCCAGGGTCTGGCGCGCGCCCATACCCCAGACGGCAGGGAAGCGCAACATATCAGCCACAGCATTCGGGTCGAATATAGCCTCGTAGTCGCCGGGCTCAATGGTGGCTTGATCATGGTTAGCGCGGCACTTGGCAACCGCCTCCTCAGCGATTCGCACAGGATCAAGTTGCGCCGCATCCCGGCTGAACGAGTCGCCGAAGCCCGTTCCGTTGGGTCCTTCCACGAGCGCCTTGAGGTAAGCCGTCGTGTACGCAGCATAAGAGCGAATGCCCATGGTGCTAACCACGGCTAGCTCCTCGGCAGACGAGCGGAACGTGCCGAACGCCTGGAAACCCGCGCGGGCAGCAGCAGCTATGATCACTCCGACCGATTCGGCCCGTGCACTTGGGGGAAGATTTGCGGTTGAATCGAACCAACACTGCGGGAATGCCGTGGGCGGGGGGTAGCCCGTTGCCTGCGAGGGCAGAGGCGTCCAGCGCGGATCGGGTGCCTGCAAGAGGGCCAGTGTAGTCGCCTGTTCAATGGCGGCACGTAAATCTTCCTGTGCTAGCGAGCCGGTGAACACGCGCGCCGTCGCTTTGCCAACCGTGACACGCACCGCAACGCGCAGGCTGGTCTGCTCGACGTTTTGGTGTATCTCCGAGTTGGCGTAGCGCGTGACCGAGGTGCTGTCGCCCAGCAATACAAGCTCCGTTGCATCGGCAGGTGAACTGGCAAGAGCCGACTCCAACCTGTTGAGCGCTTCATCGTGCCCCAGTAGTCCGTCCATCAATGGCCCTCAATAGCCGCAGCGATCTGCGCCAGGTGCTCGTCTTCGTGGTCGGCGATCTGGGCAGCAAGCTCAAATACAGTCAATGGACCGCGCACCTCATGCGTGCCCGTGCGGTCCCACGCTTCGGGCGGGATGGCACGAAGAGCGTGCACAACTTCTTTGCGCCGCCATGCCATCGTTTGCAAAAGATCGGTTACAGGCACGCTTGCAAATCCCAGCACGTGCACCCACAGCGTCTCATCAAAGCCGATCAATGGGGTATTGGGCCGCACGAGCACCTGCAATATGCGCGGCTCAAGAATATCGTTAGCGGCGCGCAGATGAGCGACCACTTCGTGAGGCGACCACTCGCCCTCCTGTGCGCTTGTGACCGAGTCGGCATCTTCCAGGCGCGCCAGTAGTTGCTGGAAATGCCCGGGTGCGGCAGCTAATCGACCAATCAACCTTTCCCTTTCCTCTGCATTTGCCATACTATCGCCTCTCACTCATCAAAAGATTGTCGACCAGAATGGGCGAAGCGCCGTGCGACACCGGACACAGTTGGAGCGGCTCACCCTTCGCGCAGTGCGGAAAGCCCCAGGCCCGCCATTCATTTTTGCCCGCGATGCCACGCACCGAGCCCCAGAAAGCAGGGGTGCGGCCCTGGAACGAGGCGCCCTTTCGCAATTCGCCCAGCTTGCCGCCTTTTATTTCGCGGCACAGTTCAGCCGAGAAATGGAAATTCATCCTCTTGTCGTCCAGGCTCCAGGATGAAGGAGTTTCCACATATAGACCGTCATCGACTCCGGCGATCAGGTCGCTTGCGGTGCCGCTGCCCGGTTCAAGCGAGACATTCACCATGCGCACGATCGGAATTCGGCCCCAGGATGTAGCGCGACCGCAGCCGTTCGACTTCTCACCAAGGACCAGCGCACTCTCACGCGAGCTGAGGTAGCCGGTGAAGATGCCCTCTTGCACGAGAGGCGAACGCTGGGCGGGAGTGCCTTCATCGTCCCAGCCGAACGTGCCACACCCGCCTGGAAGAAGCGAGTCGGCGGTCATGTTGACCAGAGGAGACCCATAGCGGAACTTGCCGCGCATTTCGGGCATAAGGAACGAAGTGCCTGCAAAGGCGGCTTCCCACCCCAGAACACGATCTAGCTCGGTGGGGTGGCCGCACGATTCGTGTACCAGCAGGGCCACAAAGTCCGATGCGATTACCACTTGGCGCGGACCTGACGGGGCTTGGGGCGCGACTACGAGCGCATGCGCCTCACGCCCAACGCGACTCCCTTCGGCGAACAGGTCCTGTTTCTCGATGAATTCCCAGCCCGCCTGGCTCATATCGTTGAGCGAGCGGCGGTATGAATAACCTGTGTCGTCAACCGCCACGCCCGCGATGTCGAAAAACTCATACGTGATTTCCTGCTTGAGGCGGGCGCCCAATGTGTTCATGTACAGCTTATCGTGCCGCTCCGCATAGATCATGGAAGTGGCGACCTTGACTCGGTCGCCGCCGCTTGAGATTCGATTGGTAGCCTCGGTTGCAAGCTCAATGCGCTCTTGCCAGGTGACTTCGAAGGGGTCGCGCTCCATGGGCGTAGAATACTCACCCTGATGCGTGGGCATGAGCGACAGATCGGACCTCGACTTACGCCGCGATGCGCCCGCCTGTGCAATCTCGACAGCAAGACGGGCGGTATCCCGGATCGCGCTGGCGGTCAGAAGCGACGTAGAAGCAAAGCCCCAACCGGCCCCGGCGAGAGTATGTATACCCCAGCCGGCGTCGCGGTCGGTCGAAAGGCGCTCGACCGCGCCATTGCGTGCCCTGATCGTATCGGTCCTTGTGTCTTCAAGCCGGGCCTCAGCGTAGTCAGCCCCGGCCTTCCGCGCCTCGTCGAGCGCGGCCAGCAAAACTCGGTCATCAAGCATACCCGATTGTACATTAATCGGGCAGAGGGGACAAAGGAGAAGTGAGGACGCTGACGAACGGGTGATGGTTGGACGGGCCACGGGAATGCACTCTCACGGCGACAAAGAGAAGTGTGCGACGCACGATATTCGCCTCATCAAGTTCTATGCAAGTCCTCAATCCTGTCCTTTATCACCGCCAAAGCGTCTTGCATGGCGGCAGGGTCCTTGGGTTGGTCGTACAAGGCAGTCAGTTCGAGGGGTGGGCCGAAGCGCACGGCGATACGAGCGGGCCGTACAGAGTGGCCGGGCGGGAGGGCATGATCGGTGTTGATGACGGCTGCGGGGATAATAGGGGTGCGAGTGCGCGACGCCAGGCGCAGTGCACCCGTGCGCAATTCGAGCATGTCGCCCGTGGTACTGCGTGTGCCCTCGGGGAACATCCCCAGCAGTTCGTCATCTTTCAACACTAAAAGCGCCACGCGCATCGAAGCAGGGTCACGGCGAGCACGGTCCACCGGGAAAGCGCCTACCTTGCGGATGAGGAAACCCACTACCGGCACCCGGAAAAGCTCCTCTTTTGCCATGAAGTTCACCATTCGATCAGAGGCATACCCCACCACGAAAGGATCGACCATGCTGAGGTGGTTGCATACTATGATAGCCGCACCTCTTCGCGGCACGTGCTCCAGCCCCAGTATCTTGAGCGGCCAAATGGTATGAAACACCAGCCAGAAAAAACCACGGATCACCCGGTACCAGCCTGCGCTGGGTTTCCTTGCATATTCCAGTCTATCGCCTTTTGCATTCATCTTTGGTCTAACCCCTCCACGCAGTAAACCAGTACACGGCTAACAGTACAAACAAGATGCTGTCGATTCTGTCCAGCACTCCTCCGTGGCCCGGTATGATATTGCCGCTGTCCTTGACCCCTGCGGCGCGCTTAAGCAGCGACTCGCAAAGGTCGCCCGATACCGCAGCCGCACAGATAAGGAGGCCAAGCAAGATCGCCTCCCACCACTCGATCTTTAGAATGCCAGCCAGAGCAAGCGCCGCCACCACTGCACCCAGCAGCGCGCCACCCAGGCCTTCCCAAGTCTTACCGGGGCTGATATGGGGGATCATTTTATGGCGACCTATCATGCTGCCCACCAGGTACGCGCCTGTATCACAAGCGGCGGTGCCAAGAAGCACGGCCAGCATCCAGGCAACACCATCGCCGCTTGTTGGGGTCTCGTGCAGAGATGCCAGGAACGGGGCGTACCCTAACAGGCCGCCCGTATATAGCGCCCCGGCCAGCGTCAAGCCGATGTCGGCCCACGCGAGGTAGGGGCTGCGGCCGGCAGACATCGTGGCCTCCCTGCCTGCTGTCTGCGTGGAGCGTGCCCACGCAAGCCCCAGCCTGCAAAGCATGATCAGTAGCACTAGCGTCACCGCCATCACTTCTGCGGCCACACCCGGGCCGGCATAGGCAACCCCGGACAGCAGATCTCCGCCTAAGTAGGCACGCAAGGCAAACAAGATTGCGAGCGCCAGCCCCGCAGGGTACCACGGTTCGTAGCCGGCGCGCCTTACAATCGTGTAAAACTCGTGCGCGGCGACCACAGCCGCCACTGCCACCAGCGCCAGCAGGAGCGGCCCGCGCAGCCAGATTGCCGCCAAAACTAGCGCGAGCAGCACCGCACCGCTTATTGCACGCACGCCTAAATTCTTCATTTACTCTTCTCTTGCATAAAATGTGATTAGACCGCATCATTATGCCATAGAAGCACGATCCGTCATAATGCAATCGTACACGGGTGCACCCTTACGGGAGATCAACATGAATCGGGACAACGGTGGCACGAAAATAGCGGTACTCACGGTTAGCGATGGAGTGGTGGCTGGCACGCGGGAAGATCTCAGCGGCAAATTGGCGTGTGCGATCATCGAGGCGGGTCTACACCCGGATACCCTGACAGCCAAAATTGTGCCCGACGACGGCACTCAGATCGAGGAGGCGCTCCGTACGTGGGCCGGTGAAAAATACACCCTAATAGTAACGAGTGGAGGTACGGGTATCTCGCCCCGCGACAACACTCCCCAGGCAACCCTGAACGTGGTAGATTACCAGGTTCCGGGCATAGCAGAACTAATGCGCAGCGAGTCGCTGAAAAAAACGCTGATGGCTGCCCTCTCGCGGGCAGTGGCGGGAGTCCGGGGCCGGACGCTGATAGTCAACCTACCGGGGTCGCCCAAGGGCGTGCAGGAATGCCTCGATGCAATTATGCCCATCCTGCCCCACGCGTTCGAGCAACTGGAGAGCGGAGCAGGTCACAAGCAGTAACCCAACACAGGAGGCGATAGAAGAGTATGGCTGACAAAACTCACCCGGAAGAAAACAAGACACCAGGCGGTGGCGTAGTGAATAAAGACGACATCGAATTCGAAGACCAAAACCCCAATATTGCGCGTGCGCTGCCTACTGACGACGCGGCACGGCTGCGTGCGCAGGTCACGCCGGACGAAGACCCGGCGGGCGACGTTTACACAGGTACCTACCCCGATGTGGTTATAGGCTCGGATAGCGCCGCGACGGGCACATCGTGGGGTCTACCGGCGGTCGAAGGTGGAGAAGAAGTGTACACACCCGAAGGTTGGAAGCCCGAAGGTGATAAAGAAGGTGAAGCGCGGCCAAGCCGAAACGTTGGCGGCAACAGCGACGGTAAGTAAGTCCGTCGGCGCTACCGAATGAAGAACTCGCTAAAGGCGCTCTGACTTGACTGGTAGGGCTTGGCTATGGCAATAAAGCGGTAGTCGTCAATGCCGTACGGCCAACAGGTGATCATGGTTAGCGTTTGGTCGGGAGTCGGGTTCATATAAGCGGCATTCGATAGCTTCTGCGCGTCGGATACACCCTCTTCCTTCACGAGTACCAGGTCGGTGATGATGTAAACATATTGCCCTTTTTCCGTGTCCACGATTACCTCATCACCCTTGTGCACGTCATGGAGGTTCTTGAATACCTCGCCTTTGTAGTCGTCGTGGCCCGACAATACGACATTCCCAGGCTGGCCAGGATTGGCCGTGCCCGCGTGGTGGCCCACCGCGTAGTCGGCTACCTGCCACTCACTCTTGGCCGCAGCCCCGTCCTTACCTGGAATCATCTTCCAGTCAATGGGCACTATTTTTGAGTCAACGCCCACGCTCGGAATCGTAAGATGGGTCGTGGGCGAATTATCTATCTGTTGCTGGTGAAGCGCAGCCCAGCCTTCCAGGACTAAACCACCCGGATTGAGGTTGGGGGGCGGTGGCTCGGGCAGTGCGGCTGCCGAGGTGATTGGCGTTTCGATCGGAAGACCTGCCTGAGTGCTGGGATCAAGAGTGGGTTCGACTACTACGCCTTCATCGTGGAAGCTGGAAAGTTGCTGGTTATTGGACCACGCTATGTAGCCCTGCCATCCGCCGACACCCAGCAATAGCAGCAGTCCGCCGACTATGAGCAAGTTACCCAGGAACCTTACCGGGGAAAATGCCTTGTGAACCCGTCCCTTGCCATCAATTTGCAATTCGTGCGCATCCATGCGTTCCATGCCGTTTTTCCTAACAGAGCGCTTTATTTCGAAGAGTGTACTTTATCGAGCCGCCGTAGCCGTCCTTTCAAGTATACCATACGCACATGTCGCCAAGCGGGTGTTAAAAGTGTTAGAATTGTGATCGGACAAAGTTAATCTCGTACTATTTTGAGAGTAACCGGGACCGTAGTAAACATTATGTCACGTATTGCTTATGTGCCTTTCATGGTGTACAATAAGCGAAGCACGCATGAGCGGCGATCCTAACGCGGAGCGCAGAATCAGGGGAACATATGCCGATTCAGCGAGAGAACGTAGCCAAATTCAGGGAAGAGATCGAAGGCGCAATAAGTGACGCCCTTAAGCGTCTGCATACGATTGGTGGCGAAGCACAGGCACGTCTTCACGATGCGACGGTCGAATTGGGCCACCTGGATAACTTCCTCGAAGAGTTGCATTATCGCCTCCGATCGTTTAACACCACCGGAGAACTGCCGTCGAACATTACGGGCCCCCTGACTGAGGGTCAGGTAATGGCGATGCAGGGCCAAGAGCAAAGCCTCGCCAAACATAAAGACGAACTGAGTATCGCCAGCGACGAACTTGAGCAGCTGAGCAACCGCCTTTCGTGGCTGGTGCACCAGATTGAAGGGGCGGGAGACTGGGTGCTCAGTACCGCTGAGACCACGATAGAACCGAGTGATGGTGGATCGGGCAAGGAGAAGAAACCCAACTCTGGTGAGCAGGTAATGTGGGCGCAGATCGCTATGGGCCAGGAGGCTGAGCGAGCGCGTCTTGCCCGCGAAATCCACGATGGTCCTGCCCAGGTGCTAGCAAATACGGTCATGCGCCTTCAATTCGTAGAGCAAATGGCCAAGCACAAGCCGGAAGAAGTGGGCGCGGAATTGGCTCGCCTGAGAGGAGCCTTGCAGGATGGATTGCAGGACATGCGCCGGTTTATATTCAACTTGCGCCCCGCCTCGCTATCTGATGCAGGTCTCATTGCCACGATTAAGTATTATGTCCAGGATTACAGCGAGCAGACAGGCATTCAAGTCGAAGTAAACGTGCCTGAAGAATTAGTGTTATCATCCAATCAGGAACTTGTGGTTTTTCGCGTGATACAGGAAGCCCTACAAAACATCCACAAGCACGCCGAGGCGAGTGCCATCACCATTGATGTGCAGCAGCGGCATGAAGGGCCACTTAGTGTTACAATTTCTGATGACGGCAAGGGGTTTGATCCGAAGCGTGTGCGCCAGGGGCGAACCGGCAATTCGGGACTGGTGAGCATGAGCGAGCGCGCCAGTACCGTCGGTGGCACTCTCAAGATCGACAGCAAACCAGGGAATGGAACTATTATCACATTGATGCTACCCATGCCGAAATATTCTTAAGAGGAGACGAGGCTGATGGAAAAAATACGTGTTCTGATCGTGGACGATCACCCGCTATTCCGGCAGGGTGTGAGGCATACCCTGGAGGCTACAAAAGATATCGAGGTGATTGGCGAAGCCCCAGACGGTCAGCGCGCCATCCAGATGGCCGAAGCGCTCGCGCCCGACCTCATGCTGATTGATATCAACCTGCCCGGGCTGAACGGGCTGGAAGTAACGCGTGTGGTGAGGCGCAGACAACCCCAGATTGCGGTTATAATCCTGACGGTATACGAAGACGACGAGCAGTTATTCAATGCGACCAAGGTGGGGTCGGCTGCTTATTCGGCCAAGGACATTTCACCCGATAAGTTGCTCGATATTGTGCGCGAGGTAGCCGAGGGCCACTATCCTATCAACGACGCCGTGTTGTCACGACCGTTTGTCGCTTCGCGTATGCTGAACCAGTTCCGCGAGTTGGCCTCAGCCGAAGCCGATGGCGGCGAGTCCGTGTTCGCACCCCTCACCACCCGCGAAGTGGAAATCCTCGACTGTATAGCGAGGGGCAACTCGAACAAAGAGATCGCGCGCATCCTGAATATCTCTGACCAGACGGTGAAAAACCACATCACGTCGATCCTGCGTAAGCTGGCCGTAAACGACCGCACCCAGGCCGTGATTTACGCCCTTCGACATGGTTGGATCAAGATGTCGGATGATTAGTTCGTAGTTGACCCCGGCTTAGAGCCTGGTGAAGGAGTAGTTTTCCACGAACTAAAAGCGTTTTAAGAAAATCATGGCACCAAAAAGAGGGAGGTTCGGCAACATGACGCCGAACCTCCCTCTACTTTCTTTTCCCTGCTGATTAGCCGACGACAGCTACAGGCTGTACGTCCCTGACCGAAGCGCCGACCGCGTTCAGGTGGACAATGATTTCCTGATAGGATTTCAAAACGCCTGTCTCGTGATATGAGATCCCGTGATGCTGGCAGAATTGCATGGTCAGTGCCCGCGCCTGTCCCAGGTTGCACCGTGGCATCGCCGGGAACAAATGGTGCTCGATCTGGTAGTTTAGTCCGCCGTACCACCAGTCCACAAAGGTTGTGAGCAGTTTGGGTCCGCGGACGTTGCGGGCGGTCAGTACCTGCTTGCGCAGGAAATCGTCCTTGATCGAGTCGTCGACCATGGGCATACCCTTGTGGTTCGGCGCGAACGCAGTGCCCAGTAGTATCCCCAGGCAGGCCTGATGAGCCGCCCCGACCGCAAGGCCCCACAGACCGAATATCAGTAGCAAGCCGCCGATATAACCCACTTTATGCGCCAGAAGCAGAGAAAGCTCAAGCGCGCGGCGACCTATACTCTTGGAGCTACCAATGAATTGGAAACGGATGCTGGATAACTGGAAATCGATGGACGACAGGCTTACGAAAGGAAGGAAAAGTGCTGCCTGAAAGGGCAACACCTTGCGCGCAAGGCCCCGTCGAGTCTGAGCTTCCGTTTCGGTAAAGGCCAACACCGGTATATCGAGATCGGGGTCAACATCGGCCACGTTGGGGTTGGCGTGGTGCGCGTTGTGTTTGTCACGCCACCAACCTATGCTCATGCCGAGCAAAATATTACCTGTCAGCAGGCCCCATACGTCGTTGACCCATGCCCTGCCAAACACCTGGCGATGCCCGAGATCGTGGCCCAGAAAACCGACCTGTGCCCAGGCTAGAGCACATGCAAATACAAGGGCGATACGAGCCGGGAGCCAATCGATTGCTAACACTGCCCACACGAGCAGTGCCAGGCCGCCCAATGTATAAAGGAACTTGATCGCGTAGTACACGGGCCTGCCGTTCAACAGTCCATCTTGCACTACGAGCGCTTTCAAGTCCTTATAAGATCCGGTGAGAGCGTTGGGCCGGCTTTCCGGGGTGGAAATAATTGTCAAATCAAGGGGAATTGTGTTGCGGCGAGCCGGTGATGCGGTGCCGTCAGTTCGAACAGGGGAGTTGACGAGCTCAGGAACTGCTTGCAGAGCCAAAGCGGGCTGGTGGTTCGTGCGTGATTGCACCCCAGCCTGCGGTTCATATATCATTGCGAATTTCTTCTCCTGTTTACTTCGTTGTACTAGCGAGTGCTGGTTGGAATGGTCGAAGCTGGCGCTCCTTCGCAGTGTGGCTCTGAGTAGGTGAGCTAAGACGCAAGCGCCGGTAAGACACCGGTGCCTCCCCGCCAGTATACCATATGCGGTTTGACCGCATACTTCGGTCGAGGGACAAAGGGCATGCCGCTGCGACCGCTCCAGTTGAACAGAACGCGCCCGAGGCCTTATAATGTGCTTGATGCCCATTCGACAAACGACCCAAACCAGCCGCGAGGTTCTTGCCCAACGGCTGCGCCGCCCGCTAGACCCACGCGTCCGCCATATAAGAATCGAAAGCCGAGTGCTCGGCGTACCCAAGAGCTTTTTCGTTGGCCTGCCGCCGGGTTACTTCCGTGTAGCCAACGCCGGCCGGCGCTACCCAACCTTGTATCTGTTTCGCGGCCACGAGCGCGAATGGATCCATCGCCAGCAGGACGTATCCAGGCATGACCACACGGTGATCGACGTTTATCGTGATCTGCTGAGCGAGGGCAAAGTGGGTCCCATGATCCTGGTCTTTCCAGGCATATCAAGCGACGACAACCGCGTCCCCGGTATGTTGGTCAACTTCCGCGAACCCAAACTTGTATCCGGTGCGCCCGGGATCGGCACCGGACGGTTCGAAGACTACTTCATACAGGAACTAATGCCGTATGTAGACTCGCATTTCCGCACCGATTCAAGTCGCAACGCACGGGCCGTGGACGGATTTTCGCTGGGGGGATTCCAGTCTATTAAGATTGCCGCTCAGTACCCACACCTGTTTCGATCGGCAGGCTCGTTCGACGGTACTTTCCTCTATTCCAACGACCGGGGCAAGTCGGTTCGCAAGACGGATCGTGTACTCCGCAACCCAATTTTCGCGCCCGCCTTCGGCGCCGAACGCGACTACGAGTACATCGCCGCCAACAACCCGTCCAACCTGCTCTGGCGCGCTGACCGCACGGACATCGCTCACATACAATGGATGTTGAGGAGCGGGCCCGAAACCGCAGAACCATGGCAGTCCAACTACTTCCGAAATCGTCATGTAGTCGACATCCTAAAGCAGCAAGGCATCGAGAACGCCATCGACCCGGTCTTCCCGCTTGCCAGGCACAATTGGCACTGGGCAGACAACCATATCGAAAGCACTTTGCCTCTTCATTGGCACGCTGTCCGCTCAAGTGAACCATAGCTCGTCATGATTTGTGTTTAATTTATAATGAGAAACTCTATCATCAGAGGACTAACAGGTAGCGCGGTGATCCTGCTCGTCGCCCTGGTTTTTGTGCTGGCCCTGCTAGGGTATAAGGCCCTCGTGCCAGCACAGATCGAACGAAACACGAGCAATATCACCCGCGACGAATACGCTGAGGCGTTTGCTAAATGGGATTCCCAGAATATCGGCGCTTACGAGGTGACGATAGTTGATCCCAAGCAGGAGATCCGTCTGCGCGTCGACAAGCGGACGGACCAGTTGTTCCTGCTCAGTCACACCGTGCTGGGTTTGAGCGAGTCGGTGGATGGTCTCAAGGTACCGCTGTCGGGTGTGACGCTGCGAACTTTTCAGCCATACACGATCGACGCCATATTCGACACAATTCAGCAGGATGTTGTGAACGCACTGAGCGACCCCGGCTTGCCCGCAGACGGCGTAACCACGAGGTACATAGACCTGCATGTGGCATTTGATCCTACCATCGGCTACCCCGTGCATACGACCGAGTCGCTGCGCACCACCCTGGGCTCGAAGGAAATAACGTGGCGCACCACATCCAAGGACGTCGAGATTAAGGACTTCACCGTCATTCCGTGAGTGGACCAAGGACAGGAGCTAAGGCGAAATGTACATAAGCGACGAATATAGAGCCAGTCAGCAGAACGCTCCTGCCTGGTACTACATACTCATTTGGATCGGATGGGTCGCCTTGACCGTCGCTGCCTATGTCGTTGGCAAGTGGCTCTCTGACGGTGTGACGAGCGCACTGCTTGGGAACAGCGCCACGGGACGCGCGCTCTCGATTGAAGGAAATGTGCAGATTGCCGGTCTTGGTGGCTATGCTGTGGCAATTGTGGCGGGCATAGTTTCCGGTATCGTACTGGGCGTGGCACAAGGAATTGTATTGCTTCTTTTGATCAAGGGGTCGGGCGCCGGCGAATGGTTGCTGGCGACCGTGGTCGGGCGCACTGTGCAGTGGTTCATAGTGTATATGGTCAGCATGGTGATGGTGGGTATTGTGTTCGACAAGGAGATACCTACCGTTTTATTGTTATTGCTAATCCTTGCCCTGACGGGAGCATTGGGCGGCCTGGCGCTCGGGTATCCCCAGGCCCAGGTGTTCAAGCGACGTGCCAACCGTTCAGGTGTGTGGCTGGTCGCGAACATGATCGGGCCTGTAGTAACGGCACTGGTGGTAGGCATGACATTGTTTGTAGAAGCGCAAAATACTATGCGTGACTACACCACACTGCTTGCGGCCGTCATTACGGCAATCGCGACAGGCTTCGCGCTCCTGGAAATTCTACACCACCCCCTGCCGGCCGCCGAATGGCAGGAAGCGCTGGTTTGGGACAAGGACGAACCTGAAGAGGAAGTTCCTGATACCGTCCTGGGTAGTGATCTTTACAGTAGGAAACCATAGGTCAGGTGTCCACATTATGTAAAGTTAGCACCCTTGTCATGGAACCAAGATCGGCGGCAAAAATAGCCCAAATCCCGCGCTTTTCAACTCAGTAGTCCGGTCCGACCGACCTGGAAAATTGCTTGACACCCCAAGGCAATTACCGTATAATGGATTGTGCCTCATTTTGAGGCCGTTTTTGAGTGGACGAGTTGTTCCGCGGTAGCTCAGTTGGTAGAGCGTCCGACTGTTAATCGGATTGTCCCAGGTTCGAGTCCTGGCCGCGGAGCCAAATTGCAAGAGTAGAACTCCATCTGGGTTCTACTCTTTTTGTTTGCATGCATCGACGCCCAGTCTTCCAGTAGTTGTGGTGGAGTGCCACCGACAATCAGACGGCGATATGGTAAATTGTAGCTGTGCAACCCAAGGAACGAGCAAAGACTAACCCGCCGGTAGACCATGCACGCTGGCTATTGGTAATGGCCGCGGCGGTGCTACCTCTGATACTCGGGCAACAGGCGACGGTAAGCACCACACAGGACTTCGCATCGCCCGGCGACCTGTACAATGTTACAGGCTTGCGTGCCATAGAAACAGGCGAGAACGGTGCGTTCAGATGGGGCGGCAGCCTCGTGACGATGCAAATGCAGCCCCTTGGCTGGCCCTTGTATTCGGCGCTTCAAGTTCAGGGCGTTCGTCCGGATGGCGAGTCGCTGGCGCAGGTAGGCGCCGAGGCCTACGGGAAGTCGCTTGGTGTCCAGGAGATCCCGCGCACCCCTTCCACGCTCGAATATCGCCTACCTGTGGTTTCGCTGTTCAGCATAGACCCCCAGTTAGCACTTACCAGCACGGTCTTTCAAGCGCCCGGCGACAATCGAGAACTGGGCATTGTGTATTACAGCCTCATCGAACGTTCCGGGTCTTTTCCTTCGCTGCCTTCAGCTTGGCCGGCTCTCTGGCTCATTCTGAGCGTTCTGTTGACATACCTGGCCCTGCACACCCTGCCCCAAATTGGCAAGGCCCGTACGGGCAAGCCAACCAGAGGCCTGCTCAACGCACCGACCCTGAATGCGATAGCCCTGGGTGCGATCATTGGCATCCTGAACGCTACCGAGCGTCCCTGGCTCGTGTTTTATAGCCTGTACTTCATCGTACCTCCGCTTGTCTTGCTCTTCGTCACCCCCTGGCTTCGCACGCTTCGAGTACGGAATCGCCAACGTGCCGAGACACACGGCAGCGACATTGGCAGCGGTCCTGCTATCGCGGACCGTTCGCTGCGCGTGGCTATTGCGGTCGTGACGTTGGCATTGGCACTCATGATATGGCACGTTCTCGCGCCCGTCGAGCCTGGGGGAGACGACCCAACGCACAATCTTGGCTGGGGTGTGTCATTCTACTCGACGCTCCCAACATGGGTGCAAGCGTTGGGTGTCATCATCGTGCTGGGGGCAATCGCGTGGGCATGGTTTGCCCCGTTCCCCATTGTCACAGAGGTCAATGAAGGAGATGAGGAGCGAGACGCCAACGACCGCAACCGATCAAACACGAACAGTTTCCTGTCCCAGTTCTGGTCGACTTTGCGGCGAAACCCCCAGTACGCGATACCATTTGTTGGAATGCTGGCGTTTGCGCTGTTCCCGGTGGCATATTCGGAAGGCGACAGCAGCGAGTTCGACTCGCGGATCAGCATCGGAGCCATCTGGCGCGAGCGGGAACTGCTTGACTTCTACGTTAAGGTGAAGCTGTGGAGGTGGTTGGAGCCGATCTTCAAGTTCCCGTCCGACATCTACCAGATTGTGGCGGTGCTGGCGGGGGGTATCTATCTCGAGGCGGCTAATCTGCTGGGCCGAACGCTTGGTCGCAGCCGATTGGATACGCTCGTTATAGTGGGCGCGCTGGCGGCGATAGGCAACATCGTGCTCTTTTTCCGCTATGTTGAAAGCTACGCCCTGGTTACGGCGGCCAGCCTGTTCGTGTTGTGGGCGTGCTGGCGCTACACTGAGGGTGGGTTGTCCTTTGGCGCAGTGGGAGCACTCGCCACGCTCGCGCCCTTTATCCACGGGTCGGCGCTGTGGTGGGGGCCGATGGTGGCGGCGGCATGGCTCCTGCGCGCGCTTCAATTGCCCCGCACAGTACGATGGCGCAAGGCGCTGGCTGATTTGCGAGATGGAGTGGGAGTGGGACTAGCTATCGTGCTGGTCATCGTGAGCGTTATGATCGTGGACACCTACGACTTCGAGCGCTTCCAGGTGGGTCTTGGCGAGATGGGCGGGCGCGACGGACGCACGCTCTTGCCACTCTTTACGACCGTCAGTCCGACCGAACACTACGCCTTCTTCTCGTGGCCGCACCTGGGCGCCGTCGTACAGGAGCAACTCCTGACAGCGCCCATGGCCCTCGCCACTATTGTGCTAGTGTTGATACTCGCGTGGAGCTGGGTTCGCGCCCTGGCGAGGCGCACGCCCGCGCTCGTTACGATGGGAGTGGGCGCCGCGAGCATGCTTTTCTACAGCGTGGCCTGGAACCCGGACCTCGGCCCGCGCAACGACTGGGACTTACTCGGTCTGCCTGCCCTGCCTCTAACTCTGGTCGCCGTATACCTGTTGTTGCAATTGCCCCAAGGCAAACCACGCAGGCTTGCGCTCACAGCTTATCTGGCTCTCTCGGCAGTGCACGCCGCTGCATGGGTGCTCGTTCACGTCGCGGGCGTAACCGGTTAGTAGCACAATTGCGGTATAATTAACTCATAGGGAAGTGTTTGCGCATATCAGATAGGAAGTACAGAAGTGGATAGACAAGCATCAATAGAGCGCCTCCTGGAGCTATACGACAACCCAACACATTTTGGCCCGCTTGAGGACGCCGACATCTCCGTAAAGGGCGGAAACCCAGGGTGTGGCGACATAGTAGACATTCACATCAAAGTGGATGAGGACGGCAAAGTGGAGAAGATCATGTTCCAGGGCGAGGGGTGCACTATCAGCCAGGCCGCCGCGGAACTCGTCTCCGACCTCATGGAAGGCGCTTCGATCAACGACATCGAGGCGTTGGAGCACGACGTGATCATCGACGAACTGGGTCGGGAGGTAGTCATGAGCAGACCGCGTTGCGCCACCCTGGCCCTGGGTACGCTAAAGCAGGCAGTGCACGACTACAAACTCAAGCACGATGCGGATGCCTAGCGTCCGATAAGTTGGCTTAGCCGCCGCGTTTGGTCGCCGTTTACAAGCAGGATTGAGCCTGTCGGGAAAACATTCAACGTAAAGAGATCGCCCCGCCAGGTAACAAGCACGGGATCAGGCGGAGCGCCACTGAACACCACACCCGCCTTGGAAATCTCGCCCTCGCGCTGCAGACGCAGTGCAAATCCGTGCCAGCTTTCTCGGAACAAATCGGTAATAGTGTGGTAGGCGTTATCAAAGCGCGCTCCGCCCGCCTGCTGCGCATTTGACCGCAATGTTACCGCGAGTCGGTAGTTTCGCTCCGCTTGCTCTACTATCGCGTCGACCTGCTCCAGTATCTCTTCCCACGGTGTCCCAAAGGCGACGCGTACATAGCCCAGGTGACCGTGTACCCTGTCGTCTGACGAAAACCTGTAGCGTGGGTAAACCGTGATCTCGACCAGCCCGTCTATCTCGTAGCCAATGAACAGGAGGGCGCTTGTGTACTGCACCGCGAGGCCGATGAAATCCTCTGTGAGTGGAGGCGGAGCAACAATGGATTCACCATCAGCTTCGGCCCGCACTGGCCGTCTGCGTGTACGATTGCGCCTCGAAGCTGCCGATGCTGTATAATCACTTTCGGGCTCTTTTGACATACTCCACTATAACAGTTTTTCAGGGGGGAGCAAACTAATAATATGAGCATGAGACCACGATATAACATGGGCCGGGTCGATTGGATCGGAGCCGAGTCGGTCGGTGTGCCGGGCCAGCGCACGTTCCGTCTACTAGCCTCGAACAGCACCATGTCTGCACAACTATGGCTCGAAAAAGAAGAACTCGACGCGCTAACCAAAGCAATTGCTCGCCTTCTGCTTGAAATCGATACCGAGCGCGGCTTCCAGATACCGCAGCGTGAAGTCAGTATGGAAAATCCACGGCCATCGGATTTCCCGCCTACCCCCGACTTTGAGATGCAGATAGGCGCCCTTAGCCTGTCGTATGATACGAACCGCGAGCTAATCGTGGTAGAGGCCAACGCGCGGGACGAAGAAGAAGCCGAGCAGGCAACCTTCAGTTGCCAGGTGTCGCGCGACCAGACCGAGCGCCTTCAGCTGAACGCCCTGGACGTACTAAGCGCAGGCAGGCCACGGTGTCCATTGTGCGGCACGCCCTTGCCTGCCGCCGGGGTGCCGCACTTCTGCCCACCAACCAACGGCCACCAGAAGCTCACGGACGAATAGGCAACCGGATCTCACTGAAAGCAAAGGTAAGGCACAGGGTCTTTACTGGCCATTCTCAAAACCAGTAAAGACCCTGTGCCTTACCTTTGCTTTTTACGTGTCGTTTGCTAGCGCACGGGTGGGGATGTAACGGCCAGGTACACTACTTTGCTGATCTGAGCGCGTGTGGCGTTGGCGCCCGGCAGGAAATACGGCTTATTTTCCGAGTGGCAGGCTCCCGCGGGCGGGTTGCCGCAGGGGTAGCCTACGAGAATACCATGGGACGCGGCCGTCTCTACGAACCTGAAGAAGGTCGAGCCGACGAGCACATCCTCAAAAGTATTGGAGGGTGGATCTTCCAGCGTCCAGTTAGCAGGATCAGCAATGATGGCCGCCGAAACGGTTATCTTGGCGATCTGGCCGCGGGTGACATTGGCGTTGGGACGATAGTAAGGCAGGTTGTCAGGCCCGACGCACGGCTCGCCCGGACCGCCACACGCATAGCCACCTACGAGGCCAAGATGCTGGGCAGTTTCGACATAGTCGTAGTAGGTGCTATCGGCAGGCACATCCTGGAAGTGAGGTCCGCCTGAGGTGTCCTGGGGGAAGGCGAAGGCCAGTATTACGATCTTGGCCATTTGTCCCCTTGTCGTGGGGTTCTCGGGCTTGAAGCAAGGCGTCCCCGTGGTGCAAGGCGGGCTTGTGTCGTAGCCGTGGATTACGTCGTGGCAGTACATCCACTGAACGTACTCATAGAACCAGTCGGTGCTATGGACGTCCGTGAACGGCAAGACGCAGGCAGTAGCTGTGGCTGTTGGGACGGAGGTGCTAGTGCTTGTGTCGACAGGAGTGCTGGTAGCAGTATCGGTTAGCACCGGTGTAAGCGTGTTGGTGGGAGTGTTAGTGGCAGTATTAGTCGGGCTATTGGTAGGCGTATTGGTGCCGGTTGAAGTGCTTGTCGAGGTAGGAGTATTGGTGGCCGTATTGGTCGGCGTGCGCGTTCCGGTCGGTGTGTCCGTAGGTATCTCGGTGTTGGTTGGGGTATCGGTTGGTGTGTTGGTGGACGTATCGGTCGGGGTATTCGTTGAGGTATCAGTTGGAGTATTTGAAGGAGTGTTGGTTGATGTATTAGTAGGGGTATTGGTCGGTGTATCCGTAGCTGTATTAGTTGGCGTGTTGGTAGGAGTATTCGTCGGAATGTTGGTTGGAGTGTTAGTCTGAGTCGGCGTATTGGTTGAAGTGTTTGTGCTCGTTGGCGTATTGGTAGCAGTGTCCGTGGGGGTATTTGAAGGAGTATCAGTTGGTGTGCTTGTAGACGTGTCAGTAGGTGTGTTGCTCGGAGTGTTAGTGTTGGTTGGAGTGTCTGTGCTGGTGGGCGTATGGGTTGGTGGGACCCGAGTATTAGTCGGAGTATTCGTCGGTGTGTTGGTTGGTGGCATTGGCGTGTTGGTCGGAGTGTTCGTAGGTGTATTCGTTGGTGGTATTTGAGTGTTCGTGGGCGTATTCGTCGGTGGCACCTGAGTGTTGGTCGGGGTATTAGTAGCCGTATTCGTGGACGTATTCGTCGGTGGCACCTGAGTGTTGGTCGGGGTATTAGTAGCTGTATTCGTTGGTGGCACTTGCGTATTAGTGGGGGTGTTGCTAGGCGTATTGGTTGGAGGCACCACGGTGTTGGTCGGGGTACTTGTCGCCGTGTCCGTGGCGGTCGGAGTGTCAGTTGCAGGCACAGAGGTGTCGGTTGCGGAAGGAGTATCAGTGGGCGTGGCGGTGGGCAAGGGTGCGCACTCGAATAGAAGGTCGTCGTAGTGGATGGTGGTGAAGATTGGAGCGGCGTTATAGAAGTAGAGCCTGTAACGCGCAGCGACTGCGTTCACCGGGGCGGTTACTGTGCCCGAGAAGAATTGCCAGCCCTCGACACCGGTGTTGCCCGCAAAAACATCGTTAGTACTGATCTGACTGCATGCGAAGTCAGGGCAGGCGTACCAGGCTATGCGCACGCGTGCCGACGATATGTTGGGGTCGGGCCTTAGCACCCAACCCTGGAGCCGGTACTGGCCTCCGCCCTGGATGGTGACCGGGATGTTTTCCTGCACCCCCTGCGAGTTGCCCACCAGGTTGTGGGTGAGGGCAAGTGAGTAGTCCCCGGTGTGAGACACTTCATTGTCGGGGACGGCGGTCACCACGGCGTTGGTCGTCGCCCAGGGGGCAATATCGCCGGTCTCGAAATCGGGGTTGTCGAGGGCGTTGCAGGAAGGTGTGGGTGAGGGCGTGCCTGCGGTCGGTGTCGGGGTGGATCCACACGGGAGGTAGCCGACCGACCAGTCGTGGTCGAATACATCCTTGTAGTACTGGTAGCCGGCGTTCGATTGGATCTGTAGTCCGTACTCGCGGTTATTCTTGGCGCTGTTCAGCGAGCCATTGATGCTGGTGATGTGGAGGTAGCCCTTGGCGCCGCCATTGGTGGTTACGAGCACCATCTTGTTGTGGATGTTGCCCGCGCCCGCGCCTGCATTGCCCGAGCCATCGGGCGGGAGGCCGGAGGGGACTGCCACTTCCGCGTGGAGGTTAGGCAGGCCGAGGCCGTTGACGTAGGCCACTGTGGCAGGGTTGTGGGTGCTGCTGGTGCAGTCACCGCCCTCGAAGTAGCCGTCCAGGATGATACGCACGTTAGCACCACGCTGAGCGGCCCGGATATAGGCGGCGAGGCGCGGGTTGGGTCCGGTCGTGGGATTGGTCTCCCAGTATTTGCGCTCGTACTGCTGTTCCACCATGACCTCATCGCCCGCGCCTGCCTGGTTTACAAGGCCTATCAGACTGTCTTCGTCGCGCAGCGCGTTGTCGGGCGACTGGATGATCTCAATGCTCTCGGTTTCGGTCACCACGAGGGGGGTGGCTTTCACCGGTGTGTATGTGCTCACGATATCGGGAAAGGGTGTCGGCGAGAAGCCGGGAGGCGGGGTGCCCAGCGCGGGATAACGCACTACGTCAGCGAACACCCCGGGCTGGAAGTCGAACGCCATGAGACGGGCGGTGTAGGCGACGACATCAGGCGCATTAGTGATGATCATGGCGCCGCGATTGCCGCCGGTGCCGTTGCCTCGTGGGTCGTTGGTCATACCGCCAATGGTGAAGTTGTCCGATCCCGTCAGTACCCATTGGTTGTCGACCATCAGAATCTTGGCATGGACATTGTTATAGCGATAGTTGCTGTCGTTCGTGTTCGGGGTGCCCGAGAAGAAGTAGACAGGTATGCCTGCGTCCTCCCACTGCTTCGCGCTCCATAGCGTTTCGTTGTCGGGCGTATTCGTGCAGCAGGGGTTACCGTCGAGGATAATGCCCACGTTGACCCCACGCGCGTGAGCGTCGATAATGTCCTGCACCCAGATCGCGTTATGCCACTCGTAGGTTTCGATAGTGATCGATTGGGTGGCGCCGAGAAGCAGGTCGCTGATCGAGTCGAAACCGTTGTCGGGGTCCACCAGGAACTTCGTGGTAACGTTCGTGTCGGTGTATTGCTTGGTGAAGAACATGTCTTCGTAAGCGGGGTTGGTTAGCGCCCAGCCCGGCCTCAGGAGCTTCTTTCCGCTGATGTCGTCGTTGGAGGGATCACCTGGGGTGGGAGTACCAGTGCCTGCGGGATCATCGTCCTGCGCCCAGTCGTTCTTGGTGTTGGTGTCGGGCACGATCTTGCCGGTGGTTTCGTCAAGCTTGCGGTAGAATATTTGGCCCGCTTCGGTGAAGTTAGGTTGGCCCGAGGGTAGGTATGGCTTCACCGAGGCGCCGCTCCACCCGGTCGTGCCGACGTTACCATTCTTATACACCAGCGTGTCGGCGGTTTGCGAGCTAGCATCAAGTAGCCGCACAGCGTCTCCCGCATCGGGGAAGGTGAAGCCTGTGGTGGCGACGGCCTGGGGCACTGCCGGATCACTATCGACACCGTACTCATAGTCGGGCGAGAAGCCGAATATGGAGCTGAAGCCCGTAGCGCTGTTGGCAATCCAGATGCTTGCGTTGGCGGGAATGGTCGCCGTTAGCGGCAGCGTCACCGAGCCGCCCGTATTAGCTACGCTCCATCCACCCACCGTTGCCGGAGCATTGGACGTGTTCACAAGGCGCACGCCCTCGTCCGTTTGGCCCAGGTAGCTTATATAGTGAAGCATGAACAGATAAACATTGGTGGACACGCTTATCGAAGTGTTGGTCGCCGTAACCGTAGGCGTGGAAGTGGGCGGCGTGCCAGTGTTAGTGGCACTGGCGGTATTGCTAGCGGTGGGCGTCGAAGTGCTCGTAGGCGGAGTGCCCGTGAATGTGGACGTGGCGGTACCTCCCCCGCTGCACGGGTTAAGTGCATAGCCACTGTTGCGCGGAATAGGAGCGGCCACCGTGAAGTCAGAGGCATTGTTGTCGGTGTCAATACAACCCGCGCCGTTCCGCTGTGCCGATGTTGTGTTCGAGAGAGAAGGAGTATGAGTTCCTTCAGCACAGCTAGCATCGCCGAAGCCTACGAAGTCTACAATTGAAGCATCAGGCCAGGGGCAAGTACCGACAAGATGGGTCGCACTATTTACCAGCGCGATCTTACCGGTCGTAGCACTAAGATTCAAATTGCCGGCGGCATCCGGCGTGGGTAATGGATCTCCACCGCCCGCGCCCGCCGCTTCTTGAATGAGGAAATAGCCGCCCGCTGGAATAGTGCCGGAGATGGGGGTCACGCTGTTCCAGGTGCTTCCCGCCCCCGATGCATACTGGATCGTCCAATTGCTAAATGTGATGCTCGAATCGGTGGGATTGAATAGCTCCACGAAGTCGTTATGGTATTGCGCGCCGGCATTCCCGCCTCCGCCGTATACCTGGCTGATCACCAATGACCTGGTGCTTGGTGTAGCAGTTGCCGCAGGCGTGTTTGTAAGAATTGGCGTCAATGTATCTGAGGGGCTCGCGGTGGCGGTTGAGCTTGGAGTATTCGTGAGAAATGGCGTTGACGTACTTGTGGGAATAATAGTGGGAGTGGCGGTCGGCAGCGCCGAGCATGGGTTCAACGTCGAAGTGCTATTTCGAGGAGCAGGCACAGCCACCGTGAAATCGGCCAGGTTATTGTCAGTGTCCGTGCAGCCTGCAGCCTTTCGCTGGGCGGAGCGCGTGTTACTGAGCGTACCAACTGCAGTAGTCTCTGCGCAATTGGCTGTTCCGTAGCCAACGAAATCAGCAGTACCGGCGCCAGGGGATGGACATATGCCGCTTAGGGCTGTGGTATTTGTTACCAACGCCACCTTGCCACTGGTCCCGGATAGGTTGATAGTGCCCGTCAGATCGGCAGTAGGCAAGGGTATGCCGTTAGTGATTGAACCTGCTTCCTTGATGAGGAAATAGCCACCTGCGGGAATTGTGCCACTAATAACGGTAACGTCGAGCCAGTTGCTGTTTGTCGCAGACGCATATTGAATACTCCAGTTGCTGAACGTAATACTGGACGCGCTAGGATTGAACAGTTCGACAAAGTCGTTCTGATAAGTCGCGCTGGCGTTCCCGCCTCCGCCGTAGACCTGGCTGATTACCAGTGATGTGGACGCCGGCACGTTTGCCGGGGGTCGAAATGGGGCCGCAGCCTGGACACCTGATAAATAAGTAGTAACTAAAGACAGGGGCAACATCGCCCCCAGGGCCAATAAAAATACAGCGAGAAATCGTACCGAGACAACCTTGCGCGCTTTCTGCATGAACTTCCTCTCCTGGTCTTAGAAGC
>DATINP010000061.1:0-9965 GCA_035474135.1 Chloroflexia bacterium
GTCACCCTCACCTCCAGCGCGTGGCTCCCGGCTTGTCTGTTGGCCGCGTACGCAGCTGTCCGAACTTGGACATGGGTCGCCTGGCAGATCTCATATGTAATACGCCAACGAACAGCACACATTACGCAACACCTGACGCCCCCACTAGCGCCTGCCACTTACTATGTATCACGTCTATCTCCCCCCCTCCTTGGTCTCACCTGCCTGCTGTTCGCTCTCGCATCGGGGCTATCGCTTGCGCCTGTCAAGGACCGCACACCCTATATTGCCCCGGCAGACATGGAGGCATTCGCCTGGATGCACGATAACCTGCCCCCCGACAGCTACGTCCTCTCCAACTCATTCTCCTTTCCCTGGTCGCCCAACCAGAGACTCGGCAGTGACGCCGGGCTGTGGCTGCCGCTTACCACGGGTGTGCGTTCGGCTGTGCCACCCATTTCGGCTTATAATGAGAAGCCGAACGACCCGGGCTACTTCGCCCAGGTGCAAACCCTCGCGACAACCAGACCTGATGCAGGCAATGAAGCAAACTGGCAAACCCTCGAAGCCGCGGGCATCACCGATATCTACATAGGCACGCGCTCGGCAGGCGATGGCTATTCCGTACCCGTCCTGCTGACTGACCCTCACGTTCAACTTATCTTCCACCGCGACGGCGTGTGGTTGTTCAGGCTACGCTGACGACCGACGACGGACGACTGTAGGTCAACTGGTGTCGTCCGCCGTCCGTCGTCGGTCGTCCGTCCTACTAATATGGCAGAATTATACGCAACATATAGCCACCTGATAAACCTGATCGGGATCAACGCACTGCTGGCCCTGAGCATTTACCTGACGTTGTCGTGCGCCATGCTCTCGTTGAGCAACGCGGCCTCGATGGGCATTGGAGCCTACACCGCCGCCGTGCTCACCACCGACCTGCATTGGCCTCTATGGCCTGCCGTCGCTGCGGGAGCGCTCATGTCCGGCGTGGTAGCCCTCTTGCTGGGCTTGCCCATTTTGAGACTGCGGGGCGTGTTCCTGGCAATCGCCACCATCGGCTTCGGCGAGATGGTGCGCGCCTTCATCATCAACACTCCCGCGCTTGGCGGGGCCGAGGGCTTCCGGCTCAATGCAGGCGAAAACACGGCCACCTCCGGCTTCTGGGAGATCTACGGCGCGCTGCTTGTAGCGGCCTACTTCTTCAGCAGACTCAAAGGCTCACGCATGGGCCTCGCGCTCGAAGCCATTCGCGAGGACGAAAGTGCGGCCCGGACAATGGGCATCAATGTCACCTTCTACAAAGTGGCGGCCTACGCCCTGGGTGCCGCCATCGCGGGCGTGGCAGGCGCGCTCTATGCCCACGCGCTCCCCATTCTCGTGCCGTCCGAGTACGGTTTCAGCCGTGCCGTTGATATACTGGTGTACGCCGTGGTGGGCGGCACGTTTGCCTGGCGAGGCGCCATCGCGGGCGCGTTCCTGATGACCATCCTCTCCGAAGTACTGCGCATCATACCGCCCATTGGCGGCATCTCCCTGAAAGACTACCCCGAGATATTCAGCGGCCTGATCCTCCTGGCAGTGATCCTGTTCCTGCCCAACGGTCTGCTGAGCATTGCGAGCGGAAGGAAAAAGCAAGCGCAAGTGGTGCCCGATACATGATAGACCGTACGTAATGTATCATGCAGTACACTCTCCCATACTTCTGACTCCCGATGAGTTTCATGTCCAATAGTTCCTCCTCACTTATGCAACCACATAACGTCCAACCCCAAACCCTCCTCGAAGTGAGCAAGCTAACGCGCTCCTTTGGCGGGCTTGTAGCCGTCAACGACCTGTCGTTCAACATACGGCGCGGCGAGATCTACGGACTGATCGGGCCGAATGGCGCGGGCAAGACCACTGTGATCAATATGCTGAGCGGCCTCATCCCGCCCACTAGCGGCAGCATCCTCTTTAGTGGACGGAACACCGAGCGCCTGCCCGCCCACAGGATCACCGCCCTCGGTATGTCGCGCACCTACCAGAACATCAGGCTGTTCGGAGCCATGACCGTACTGCAAAATGTGGTGGTAGGCCAGCACTGCCGCCTGCACGGTGGGTTGGTAGAGCGGTTAGTTTTCGCCCCAAGAGTCAGGCGCGAAGAAGCCGCAGCCCGAGAGAAGTCGCTGGCCCTGCTTCAGAGCGTGGGCCTGCACACCGCGCAACATCTGCCCGCCGCCTCCCTCCCCTACGGCAGCCAGCGCAGACTTGAGATGGCGCGCGCCCTTGCCTCCGACCCCACCCTCCTCTTGCTCGACGAACCCGCCGCAGGCATGAACATCCCCGAGCGCGAAGAGTTGCAAACCCGTCTACATGCCATGTCTGAGCAAGGCCTCACGATCCTGCTGATAGAACACGACGTTAGCCTCGTAATGAACCTGTGCCACCGAATCGGCGTACTGAACTTTGGCAACCTGATCGCAGAAGGCACCCCGCAGGAAATAGCTACCAATCCCGCAGTAATAGAAGCCTATCTTGGCACGGAGGACGACCAACAACCGACCACAGACGACAGACGACAGACGACGGGCGACAACTGATGACCACGGTCGCCGGTCGTCCTTCCTGCAAAAATGTACCCGAAAGGACTACGAAAATGTGTCCTATTTGGGCATGCTTACGTCATTAAGTTAATATAGGGGCCTCTTTCTCTCAACGCACGACGCATGACGCATCCGCGCCGTCCGGCGTCCGTCGTCCGTCGTCTACGTATCACGTACCACGTATGACGTATCAGAAAACCATGCTACAGATACAAGACCTGATAGTACGCTACGGCGGCATCGAAGCCGTCAAGGGAATCTCCTTCGGAGTGGAGGAGGGGCAGATCGTGGCGCTCATCGGGGCCAACGGCGCGGGCAAGACCACCACGCTTGGCGCGATCTCCGGCCTCCTGAGACCCCACAGCGGTCATATCACCCTCGATGGCGCCGACATCACACGCTGGCCGTCGCACAGGATCGTGGCGGCAGGCATCGCGCAGGTTCCCGAAGGGCGCGCGATCCTGGCGGGCATGACCGTCGAGGAGAACCTGGAGCTTGGCGCCGAGGGCGGCTCGGCGCGCTCGACCGGCGCGGACATGGAGGCCATGTACGGCAGGTTCCCGGTGCTGGGCGAGCGGCGCAAGGGCCTGGCAGGTAACCTGTCGGGCGGCGAACAGCAAATGTTAGCCATCGCTCGCGCGCTCCTGCTCAAGCCGCGCCTGCTCTTGATGGACGAGCCTTCTATGGGCCTCGCGCCCCTGCTGGTGAAGGAGATATTTCGCATCATCGCGGAGCTAAACGCTGCGGGCAGCACCATCCTGCTGGTAGAACAGAACTCGCGCAAAGCCCTGCAAATCGCGCACTACGCCTACGTGCTCGACCGGGGCCGCATCGCCCTGCAAGGCACAGGCGAGGAGTTGCTGCACAATGAACAGGTGGCAAGCACCTATCTCGGAGGGGGAACCGGATGAGTAAAAGTGAACATGATAATTGGCAGGTACTCGCCAGCGAGGTCATCATACACAACGCGTTCCTGACCGTGGAGATGCAACAGTTGCAGTTGCCCGATGGCAAGGTGATAGATAACTGGTCCATAATCGATGCGCACGACTACGCCATGATAGTGGCCGAGAACGAAGACGGAGAGCTACTTATCCTGGACGGGTACAGGCATGGTCTGGGCCGAAGTAGCTGGCAGGTGGTGGGCGGGCATATCGAGCAGGATGAAGAACCACTGGCGACCGCTCAGCGTGAATTGCTCGAAGAAGCAGGCTATGCCTCGAACGAGTGGACAAGCCTCGGGTCGTTCATAGTTGACGCCAATCGCCGGGTAAGCCAGGCGCACTTCTTCCTGGCCCGTCACGCATGCCAGTCGACCAAACTAACCAGCGACGACCTGGAGCAATCTGAGATAAAGTGGGTATCCCCCGCAGAAGCCAAGCAAGCCCTCCGCGATGGTCGAGTAGCAATCAGCAGTTCAGCACTGGCGCTCACGCTCGCGCTGGATGCAATGACCACTGCCGGGTAAATCAGCCTACGGGTTCGCCCCGTACACCGATACATACTTCTGTGTGCCCAGCAATCCCAGCAGCGTCTCAAACGGCGTGCCTGAGTTCTCCGGGTGGTATTCGAGCCTGTTGCGCTCAAAATACTGCACAAGGTAGGTCTGGCCGTCGGTGGGGCTTTGCTCCTCGAACGCCTCCGACAGAGGGTAGCCAAACACCGGTATGCCGCCGTTGCTCTGCCAGTACGCCTGGAAACGCTCTCCGACGAAGTGCTGTGTTTCGGGGAAATAGAGCAGGTTGCAATCGCTACATGGCGAGGCGGGTTGGAATGGGCCTTCGCTCTCCCGGCCCGCGCTGAGATCTATGCCCAGCCTGCCCAACAGCACATACGACGCCCTGCCCAGGTTCTCCGGGTGCAGTTCGAACCTGGCGCGCTCTGTATACTGCACCGTGTAGTTGTTGCCGTCTTCCAGCGTCTCGGTTAGCTCATCTGTAACCGGCAAGCCAAATTGCGAAAGGCCGCCGTGCATTGACCAGTAATCGAGGAACGCGCCGCGCAGACAATGCCCTGTGGCATCAAAGCATCTGACAGCACCCGGCAATTGCGACGCCGGAGCAGGCCCAGGATGATCAGGCACTGCGGTAGGCGCGGGACCCGACGGCGGCACAGGAGTGGGCGCCTCGCCCGTGTAGGTGATCTTGTAGATGGTGCCCGTGCGGTCTTGCGTGGCGAACAGCGAGCCGTCGTAGGGGTCAACGGCCAGCCCCACCCACGTATCGCCCGTCGAGAAGAAAGGCTCGGCGGGGCCGGAGGGCTTGCCATCCTTGAACGGCACGAACACGATGGCGCGGTTGTCCGGATAGTTGATACTGTGCTGGGCCACAAACAGCCCGCCCCAGTAGGAAGACGGGAACGAGGCTACGGGACCTTGATAGAACGCCATCCCAAGTGGCGCGGAATGGGGAGGAAAATCGAGGACAGGAGGGATCGTCGCGCCGCAGTTGCGTCCGCCAAGGTCAGGGTTGGGCTCCTGGTTGCCCACACAGAACGGGTAGCCGTAGTTGCCGCCGTCCACAAGCTGGTTTAGCTCGTCAGGAGGATAGCCCGTGCCCAAGTAATCGGCCTGGTTATCCACGCCCCACATGAGGCCCGTGGTCAGGTCCCAACCGAAGCCGACTGTGTTCCGCAGGCCGCTCGCGAACACCCGCCCGCCTGAGCCGTCGGCGTTATACTGCCATATTGTGGCGCGCGTATCGGACTCCTGGGCGTCGTCGTTATACGAGCCGATGTTCATATAGAACTTGCCGTCCGGCCCCCACTCGATAGTCTTCGTCTTGTGCCTGCCGTCAGCCGGGAGGTTGCCAATAAACACATCCTTTGTGTCGGCCACCAGGTCGCCATCGGTATCCTGCAAGCGCCACACGCGCCCGAACTCGCCCACGTACACAGCGCCGTCGTGGAAGGTCACGTTGTTGGGCGACAGGAACCCACCCGCGAAGGTGATAACATCATCGGGCTTGCCGTTGTGGTTATGGTCGGGCAGCACCTTGATCACGTTGTTAGTCAGGCCAAACTCGGCCACATACAGGTCGCCATCGGGCGAGAACGACACAAAGCGCGGTGTCATCAGCCCGCTGTAATAGGGCTTGGCCTCGAAGCCACTGGGCAATCCAAGAGGCGCTGCACTGACCGTACTGGTAGAACCCTGTGTAAGCCCGCCCGCGAAAATGAGGCCCGCGCCCACAATCAGGACGCCAACCAACAGCAACTTAAACGCAAATCTCATCATACTTCTCCGCTTCTTATCCGTAGGTGCCTTTCAACCAGCAAGATTCGCACCGAGAGCGTATCACGCAGTCGTTCGACATACACACTACGGCTTACGACCTGAGATCTACGACTCGCCCCGTATCATCCTGGTGTGCGGCGGATAATGAGAGTAAGTATCGAGCCGCAGACGGTGGCGGAAGGGGGTTTCGCTAGCAAACTGCTCCTCCGGCACTCTCTGAACGTAGTACAGGAGCCGCTCGTGCGTCTCGTCCAACTGCTTCAGCACCTCGGCGAGCGAGAGACCGCGCTTCTGCGCCGACTTCTGCTCGTTGAATGCATCAAGGCCACCGTACAGCACCGAGTACTTGGGCGGCTTCCCTCCCTCGATAATAAGCGGCAGGTACTTCAACGCCTCCTCTTCCCACGTGGTCACATGGGCGAGGATATCCTTTACCGACCAGTCGCCCACGATGCCGGGTTCCGTCATCTGCGCCTCCGATAGCCCGGCATACGACGCCTTCAGCGCCGCCCACGTAGTATCAAGTTTCTTCAGAAGCTGTTCTCTAGTCATGGGTCAGACTGACGCCTCCCTCTCAAGTAAAGCACGTTTCCGCGCGACACCCCAGTAATAGCCAGACAGCGAGCCGTCGGCGCGAATAACGCGGTGGCAGGGAACGACAACCGACAGAGGGTTCGCGGCGCACGCCTGCGCGACTGCCCGGGACGCCCGGGGCATACCCAGGCGCTTCGCGATGTCAGCATAGCTTGCGGTCGCGCCTGCCGGTATCTCACACAGAGCCTGCCAGACGGCGCGCTGGAACTCGGTACCGCGCATATCCAGAGGTATATCTAAGCGGCTTGTAGGCGTCTCCATGTATGCAACTACCCTATCTGCCAGCGCACGCGTCTCAGATCCACCCTCGACCAGTGTAGCACCCGGAAAGCGCCTCTGCAAGTCACTCCGCATGGCGCCGAGGTCATCGCCGAATAGCGCAGCGCACAGGCCCCGTGCACTTCGCGCCACAAGTATCAGGCCGAGTGACGACTCGGCAACAGCAAACTCGACGATATCTACCGTTCGCCCGCGCTTCCCGATGCCCTGATCAGGCTTGCACCTCTTACAAGGTCGAAACCCTGCCCGCTCGGCATCCTCGCGTGTCAGGTGGAAGCGCACATTCTTCGGGTTGGCGAGCCGGGAGGGGCAGGACGGCAAGCAGTACACGCCCGTCGTCCGGACCGAGTAATAGAATGTGCCATCAGCCGTCGAATCGTGAGCGACAACGGCCTGCCATCGTGGGTCCTGCTCAGCGGGAAGGGTGGGTGGTAAGTTCGGCCTTAGGTTTTCTATAGTAGTTCGCATGATCAACTCCTTTATATGGTCATCAATGCTTTGTGTCTGCCTACTCATTGTAGAGGCTTCGACACGCTTGGTCTCGCCGTTTTCGGACGTCGATATCAGGGCTGCGATCAGGCTTGATCAGGCGGGAATCGCATGTCCGGAAATGGCTAGTATCGCTGCTGCGAGTGGAGTAAAATAGAGCCATGACACTTGATAATTCCGCTCTCTACAACGCCTTTGTGTCCCACGACGCTCGCTTCGATGGGGTGTTTTACATCGGCGTTACCTCGACGGGCATCTATTGCCGCCCCGTCTGCACAGCCAAAACGCCGAAGGCAGCAAATTGCCTCTTCTTTGCCAGCGCAGAGGCGGCAGAAAAGGCAGCCTTCCGCCCTTGCTTACGTTGCAGACCGGAGCTTGCGCCCGGTAACGCGCCCGTGGACGACTCGCAGCGCATCGCGAGCCTGTTCGTTGACCGTATCGAGAACCATACCGAGCAAGGCGCCCCTGATGACAAAATAGGGCTGGAGGAGATCGCGGCGCAGTTTGCATTAAGCTCAAGGCAGATCCGCCGCATCGTACACAAGGAACTGGGGGTATCGCCCATCGACCTGGTGCTGACACGGCGTCTGCTGCTCGCCAAGCAACTGCTAACCGAGACGTCCCTTCCTATCATCGAGGTCGCATTCGACAGCGGCTTTTCGAGCCTGCGTCGCTTCAACGACGCTTTCAACAGTCGCTACGGTATGCCACCGAGCCGATTGCGGAAAGAAGCAAAGGGCACGCAAGGCGAGAAGGCATCGCCGGAAACAATTACGCTGCAACTGAGCTACCGCCCGCCGTTCGATTGGCTGGGCATGCTTGGGTTCTTGAGCATGCGCATGTTGAAAGGCGTGGAGCAGGTCAAGGGCAATGAGTATTCCCGGACTGTCCGTATGGGCAGACGCAAAGGGTGGGTGCGTGTGCGCCACGTACCCGAGAAACACGCTTTGGTGGTTGAGATCACTCATTCGCTCACACCGGTCTTGCCGGTGGTCCTCGGCAGGCTGCGGCATATGTTCGACCTTAGTGCGCGCCCCGACATTATCTCGGCACACCTCATGCATGACAGCATACTGGCCGATATTGTTGCGCGCAATCCGGGGCTACGCGTGCCTGGCGCCTTCGACGGGTTCGAACTGGCGGTGCGCGCCATCCTGGGCCAACAGGTCACGGTAAAGGGCGCAACGACTCTGGCAGGACGCTTCGCCGAGGCGTTTGGCGACCCTATTGAAACACCGTATCCGGAGCTAACCCACCTGAGTCCGACCCCGCAGCGCGTCGCAACAGCAAGCATAGAGGAGATAGCAGCGCTGGGTATCATCCGCACGCGCGCAAGGAGCATTATCACGCTGGCCGAGGAGGTGGCAGCCGGGCGGCTGAAGCTGGAAGCAGGTGTCCAACCCGAGGCTACGATCAAGCAGCTGGTGGCGCTGCCGGGTATCGGCAATTGGACGGCTCACTATATCGCCATGCGGGCACTCCGTTGGCCCGATGCCTTCCCGAAAGAAGACATCGCCTTGCGAAGCCGTCTCGGTGGGGTGAGCGCAGCCCAGGCAGAATTGCTGTCGCAGGCATGGCGGCCATGGCGCAGCTACGCCACCCTGTACCTATGGCAAAATCCAGTAGAGGACAAGAATACCAGGTCCACGTAGGGAATAAGTTAAAGATGAATACCAGCAGCATGTGGGAGGAAGGTCAAGGTGCCGAAACCTTTCAAAATATTCACCTAAGAAAGGAAAGATTGACTCCAACAGGTAAGTTTCGTGATATACTCTAGCACAAAGTCTCGCTAATGAAGAGAGGCGTTTTGCTATGCGCGGGAAAACGGTTGCTTTACCTTTGCCGGCCATCGAGTCCGAGGGGCTATTGAGTATATGAGAAATGTGCCAATCGTCTGCCCGCAGTGTGGGCAGGCCGATATGATCATAAAGGTCACATCTCCACAGGCGCCTCAAGTGCTGCCTGTTACGGATGCCGAAATCTCTCGCGTAGCATATCAAACAGGCTCCGAGCAAGTAACAGCCTTGCCTGCTGCCCGCCCATCGGGATGTCTGGTTGCAGTACTTATCGTGGTTGGTATTTTGCTCTTCTTCGGCGGTGGAATCTATGGGGTGTACCACCCTGTATGTCCGAATGGTAAGCTGATCAAGGACTTCCCGGTCGCTGGACTTCCCGCATTTGTGCCACACTGCCTGGACGGAGACGTGCTATCTGATCCGGAGCAAGAATATATCTATCCTGGGGCTGCAATTCTAAGTCCGGTTGCCGAATGGGGCGGGGTTGCCCTGTTCCTTTGGGGTTGCATCTTGCCGATTGTTCGATGGTATAGAGGCCGCGCTGAGAGGGAGAAGGTACGTGCACAGAAGATAGTGGTCGCAAGTCAGCAGTCCATTCAGCAGCAAGCTATAGCTGTGCAGATTGGCAAAGCACGAGAAAGGGTGTCTCAAGCGTACTATTGTGGCCGAGACGATGGATTCTTCATCCCCGGCTATACGCAGTTCTTTCCACGCAACGATTGGCGATACTTCTTATTCGGCTAAGCCAGCCACCAAGCAGGAACTCAGTTGATCTGCTTTGTGCGTGCGAGACTTTGACAAGGGGTCCCGGATTTTGTACAATAAGCGGGTATTAATGACGTGGGCCGCTAGCTCAATTGGCAGAGCAACTGACTCTTAATCAGTGGGTTGAGGGTTCAAGTCCCCCGCGGCTCACCCAACGTCTGTTTCACACGTAAATAGACCTGATAACTGGTATAAAGGCTGCACCTTCCGGTTTGCATTGCGCTGTTAGAGTAGATAACTACG
>DATINP010000062.1:0-19549 GCA_035474135.1 Chloroflexia bacterium
AGCGTAGACCTGCCGCTCACCACTATAAATCCCACCATCAATAAGGCAATGCTGGAGCCTATCTACGAAAAGGCGGATGCCCTCGTTACTAACGGCGTGCGCGTGCGCTACGGCGAAGACACCTATATCATGCGCACATCATCCGTCGTAGGCTTCCTCAGCCTTGAACCCACGCAGGGCGGGCCTGGCCTGCCTGCGCTGAAGATTGACCAGGACGAACTGGCAAACAGGATCAGCGGCATCGCCGAAACCTATGTGAACGTCAAGCCTGCGGATGCGCGCTTCCGTATGGTGAACGGCACCCCCGCCCAGGTCGCAGACGCGAGGCAGGGCGTGGACGTTGACATTGACGGCTCGGTCGCCAACGTGATCACCGCGCTAGGTGTTTACACGGGCGGCGGCACCCTGGAAGCCGACCTCGCTGTGACTACAACAGCACCCACCGTAACCAATGCCGATATGGCCTCGATCAACACGCCCGATATGCTGGCCTACGGACAAACGTCATACGCGACATCATCGGCCAATCGCAGATGGAACGTCGAACTGGGCGCGAATAACATCAATGGCACACTTGTGCCCCCTGGTGGAGTCTTCTCCACTGTTGACACAATTGGCGACCTCACGCTCGCAGCGGGCTTCAAGATGGGCTACGCCATTCAGGGCGACGGCAACGGCGGCCTCACCACAGTGCCTGCCGAGGCGGGAGGCATCTGCCAGGTGTCTACCACTCTCTTCCATGCAGTATTCAGAGCGGGGCTGCAAGTAGTAGAGCGCAACTGGCACTCGTACTGGATCAGCATCTACGGCATTGCGCCCACAGGGTTGCAGGGTCTCGATGCGACAATTGCGCCGCCCTACAAGGACTTCAGGTTCCAGAACAACACGGGCAACTGGCTGCTCATCAAGGCCATACCCGACGGCAAGAACCTCACCTTCCAGCTATGGGGCACAGACCCACATTGGAACGTAGCCATCAGCAAGCCCGTCATCACCAACCTGCGTCCCACCAGCCAGGCCAAGGTCATTGAGTACTCGGACGCCCTACCCGCAGGCTCAGGCGAAGTGATGGTGGAGCATGCACAGGACGGCTTCGATGCCAGCATCCACCGGGTTGTAACAGACGCCAGCGGCAACGTCATCGACGATTGGGTCGCCCGTAGCAGCTACCAACCCGCGTATAACAGGTATTTGCGGCCGGTCAAGTAACATAGAGACGTCCAACAATCAACGACCAACGACGGAATAGCTTCGTCGTTGGTCGTTTGCTATCTGCCCCTTGACTTGCACCCCTATTCATGGGCTATAATATAAGAGCAGTAGAAGTGACAACGGCGTCATTACACAGGCACAAACTGGAAAGAAATCGTACATCGGGCTGGTGCCGGTAGTGGGGCCTTTGGTTTATCGCTTCTTGCGTCGCATTGCGCCATATACCGCCTCTGCCAGCCTCATAAAAATATAGGCTGATGGAGGCATTTCATTGATAGACTATAAAACAGATACACGCCAGGCACAGGCGGAGGGCGACAATACCCAGGTCAGCCCGGAAGAACTGCTTGTAGAACGTAGGGCATATTTTTACGGCCTGGTAGATAAGATTTTCGGCGAAGAACCCCATGGGCGCACCGCCTCACGCAAGAACCTGCTCGGCCTATCGGTATACGACCTCATGGCAATGTATGCCGCCATGCGCACGTCCCGCGAAATAGACCTCATGCAGGGCCTCCTGCAACGCACGGGCAACCTGTGGTTCTCCATCGCAGGCGCGGGCAAAGAAGCAATCAACGTCGCCATCGCCCACCACATGCGGCCCGATGATGCCAAGCTCCCCTACTACCGCGACCAGGCATTGGCCCTTTGGTCGGGTATTGCAATGATGGACATCACCCGCCAGAGCGTGGCTTCGCGCTTCGACCCCATGTCGGGCGGACGGCAGATGTCCAGCCACTTCGGCTCGGTCGAGTTCAACTTCCCCACCGGCTCCACGATGACCGGCTCGCAATGCTTGCCCGCAGCAGGCTACGGCGAAGGGCTGAAGCTGGAGCGCAAGATAGGAAACGCCATCAGCCGGGGCGCCAAGGCAGGCAAGAACGACGCGTTCGTGTATACATCGGTGGGCGATGGCACCACCGCAGAAGGCGAAGTCGAAGAAGCCATTCGCGATGCAGTGCGCTTTATGGCCCCCGTCCTGTTCGTAGTAGAAGACGACCAGTGGGCGATTTCCACCCCCGTGAGCGTGAACATCCCCGGCGGCAGCGCGTCTAAGCTGTATAGCCGTTATTCGCATATCGGACCCGACCACCACCTCGAGGTTATGGAAGTGGATGGCACCGATTTCCTTGAGGCGTTCAAGACCGCCCGCAAGGCTGTCGAATATCTGCGCTCCGGCGCGGGTCCTGTGCTAATTCACGCCCACGTCACCCGCCCACTGTCGCACTCGTCCGCCGACACGCAGGCCTATTACAGGCACAGCGAAGACCTGGCCGCGGAAGCCCTGCGCGATCCGTTGGTGCGCATGAAAGGCTTGCTGACAGAAAATGGAGTGGACGAAGCCAAGCTAAAGGCCCTCGACTCGCTGGTGACTTCCGAGATACGCAAAGCGTCAGAGGAAGCGGTGGCCGAACCCAAGCTCGATCCAGATACGATCAAGTGGCACATAACCTCCACGCCTTATGACCTGCGCGTGGCCTCCTTCGTTGACAACGAAGCGAACACCCTCAAGGAAGACACCAGCACCGAGCCTATCCCCATGCGTGACCTGATCACACGTACGATCATCGAGGAGATGGAGAAGGACGAGCGCATCATTATCTTCGGGCAGGATGTGGCCGACTATCCCGTGGCCGACCCAGAGGGCAAACTAAAGGGCAAGGGCGGCGTGTTCCACGTCACAAGAGGCGTGGGCAAGGCCTTCCCTGATCGTGTGTGGAACGCGGCATTGGCCGAGGCCACGATCCTGGGCACGGCGGCCGGATATTCGCTGGCAGGCTACTTGCCTCTGGTCGAGGTGCAGTTCCGCGACTATATTCACCCGGGCTGGCAGCAGCTAGTGGACGAGATCGCCACCCTCCGATGGCGCTCCAACGGTGCGTTCTCGTGTCCCATGGTAATTCGTGTGGCCTATGGCGACTACCTGGGCGGCGCGGGCGCGATCTGGCACTCAGAAGCGGCAGTCGGCCCCATGGCCCACTACCCCGGCCTGCGCATTATCGTGCCTTCGCTCGGCTCTGATGCGGTGGGCCTGTTGCGCGAAGCCTTGATGTCGGGCGACCCTGTGGTCATGCTCGAACCCAAGTCGCTCTATGAGGCCAAGCCCTCGCGCTCGTACTATCCCGGCCCCGAGTACAGGGTGCCATTGGGCAAGGCCAGAGTGGCTCGCACAGGCACAGACCTCACGGTCGTAACCTACGGCAACCTGTGGCCCCGCACGATGGTGGCTGCTGAAACACTCGAGAAAGAGCACGGCATCAGCACCGAAGTGATCGACTTGCGCACTGTAGACGCAGGCTACGACCGCGAAACGATCCGCGAGTCGCTCATCAAGACGGGCCACATCATGATCGCCGACGAAGACCGCGCCATAGGCGGCTTTGGCTCGTCGGTGGCCGCCGAGATAGCGTCCAACTGGTGGCACCACCTGCACGGCCCAATCGGTCGCGTACATCCCAAGTTCGTCCGCGTGTCCTACGGTCCGCAGGGGGAGAAGGCAGTCATGCCCTCGCCCGACAGCGTAGTCGCGGAGGCGCTGCGTATCCTCGCGTAATACTTGCTATCCGAACTTGAAGCAAAGGGGCTGGCTACTTAGTGTGGTCAGCTCCTTTTATATTCGCTTTCATTCGGCTGACATGGTCGGCATGGTTTTGCGCCAGGATCCGCGCTAAAAGTCATCCCAACATGGCCACGCCAATCCCTTGCATACACTCACTGATCCGGACCAGCTCGGCGATGTTGTGTTTTTAAGGCTCTTAGCAAAACAGCTTATGGCGATTGACAATCTGCGATCAAGGCCTTGGCGATTATTTTAGCTGACTGTCCACGCGTAACGGTGGCACCTGGTCGAAAGTAAGGTCGATTGTATTGATCGCAAGGTTCTTCCGTACCGCCACATGGATAACCCTCGAAAATGCTGTGGGCTACGTTTCGCTCCACAAAAATCCAAAACGGATTAGTAGATGATACGTCGGCAAAGCTAGCCTGGGAGATCGAGAATTGATCTACGTAATTCGCAGCGTTTGCAGATAACTTGGCAAGCTGACCGCGACTGAGTGGAGTACCGGGTCGGAAATATGGTCGTTGTTGCGGATCGCACGGTTCTCCAACTCCGCCACACTCATAACCCTGGAATACTCCATGAGCAAAGCCGCGCTCGATGTAAAGCCAAAAGGTGCTGGCTGGGAGTACATCAGTAAACGTTTGCTGGTCGGAAGGAATAGGATCAACATAGCCTGCAGCGCTCGACACGATCTTAGCAGTCTGGCCGCGTGTGATATTTGCGTTAGGTAGGAACGTACCATCTGAGTAGCCACTTACAATACCCCTACAGGCAAGACAGTGTACATAAGTGTAGAAGGTGCTGCCAACTGGCACATCACTGAATTGGATAGTACATTCCTGTGGTGTGGGACTAGCGCTAGGAGTGGGACAGATGCCCAATCCACTGTCATAGTGGAAGGTTGCCGTCTGCTTCAATTCGCCATCTCCATACCCGTCATAACCTACTGCCCATACATCATTGGCTGTTCCTGTTGGAGCACCTATGGAGTTGGGGACCTTGTAACGAGCACTTGGCGGGCTTGGTACGACGCTCCATTCAGTGCCATCCCAATGCTCAATAAGGCTTCCTCCTGGATATGGGTTGGCAAGACCTACCGCCCACACATCATTGCTGTCCAGCGCCAAAACAGAATTGAATCTCGCGTAATTATGAGATGGATTGGGAGCAACTACATCATGCCAAGACGTTCCATCCCAATGAAATGCTATCGGGTCCTGTGGATCATGGCAGCACAGCCCGACGGCCCAAACATCATTCGGTGCAATCGTGTCCACGGCAAACAGTCCGTTGATTATGTACGGAGGTATTGGAGTGGAAACGGCTTCCCACGTTTGCCCGTCCCAGTGTTCTGTCAAACTGCTGGGACCAGCAATGCCAACAGCCCATACGTCGTCGGGATTGGAGGTAACAGCCTTAACTCCGTATAACAAATCGGAATACGGATCCGGATCGGCACTTGCCACCCTACTCCAAATGCTGCCATCCCAACGCATAGCCAATGTATGCGGGTGCAAGCCCAAATAGTTGAATTGGGTAGCTCCGACTGCCCACACATCGCCGGACGTCGTTGCGCTTATGGCATAGAGCGCGCCGGTCACAGTGCCAGGTTCTAGATCCCAGTGAATACCGTTCCAGTGAAGGATCAGGATGTTTGGATCGATACCTGTGGTTGTTGTGTAATACCCAACCGCCCAAATGTCTGAGGCTGCCACTGCGGCTACGCCGGTCAGGCGATTGTTAGCAGACCCAGCGTTGGGGCTTAATACTATTGCCCATCGGTTTCCATCCCAATGTTCGATAAGGGTTTGCTCAATCCCTACACTATTGGAGTAATAGCCCACAGCCCAAATGTCGTCTTCAGTGATTGCTGCAAGTACATTCAACGAGTTATTACCGAAACCAACATTCGGACTAGCAATAACGCTCCATGGTGAGGCGCAAGTAGGAGTTGCCAATTGAGTGGGCGACACCGAAATGCCCTGGATCGTACGGTCCCCTTGATTATCGGAGCGTACAGAAAGTAGGGAATTGTAGCCCGACCATGCCACCCAGAAGCCAATGACGCTCAAGAGAAAAGATATTGCGACATTTCTTAGAGATTGCATATGCATTGGAATATCTCATCCGAAGCGCGCCTCAAGGACAACTAAGCACCTCACATTATATCACTTCACTGAGTTGGAATCGTCGGCACTGGCATAGCACCTGTGGAGATTGGTGATGGCCCGCTACGATCGGGCTTGGCATCGCATCTGATCTCATCGGACCTGGAGCCTCCAGTTTGTTCTTGTCGTTTTGGCTTCGTGCATCATTACGGCTGGACACTCATGACGAGAACAGTTGGGGAAGCAGGCTACTGAGATGAATTTAGGCATCTGTCCTCTTGTTGCGTTGTTGTTTGGTAGATCACAAAGTGGGGAAGTATTGTACCTGGTTGCTTACACCCCATATTCACCCGCGTGTCCTACGGTCCGCAGGGAGAGAAGGCAGTCATGCCCTCGCCCGACAGCGTAGTCGCGGAGGCGCTGTGTATCCTCGCGTAATACTTGCTATCCGAACTTGAAGCAAAGGGGCTGGCTACTTAGTGTGGTCAGCTCCTTTTTGCGTTCGCTATTGTTCGATTAGCATGCTCGGCATGGTTTTTGCCTACGAGTATTAACCATGAGTGCAGACCATCCTGCTGAGAGCAATCCCTTCTCAGAAGCCAGATGCCTGCTCACGGAGCTTTTCGGCACCTTCGTGCTGACCTTCGTCGCGGCGGGCAGTATCGTGACACAGCAAGTAAGCGCCGGCGAAATGAGCTACGTAGCGCGTGTTGCCGCGCCGGGGCTTGCGGTCATGGCGATCATCTACGCGCTGGGCAACGTCTCCGGCGCGCACATTAACCCTGCCGTCACGATAGCCTTTGCTCTGCGCGGCTCCTTCTCATGGTCGCGTGTGCCCGGCTACATTATCGCACAACTGCTGGGCGCGTTCGCGGCGGCGGGCACGCTCTACGCTCTGTTTGGATCGGTAGAGCACGTAGGGGCCAACATACCGCGCCACGGTGAGCTACAGTCGTTCTTCATGGAGATTATACTGACCACGTTCCTGGTGCTCGTCATCCTCGGCACAGCCACAGGACACCGCGTGGTCGGCCCGAACGCCGGGATCGCGGTCGGAGCCACCATCATCCTGTGTGGGCTATTCGCCGATCCCATCAGTGGCGCTTCCATGAACCCTGCCCGCTCAATTGGCCCCGGCGTCGTTGGTGGCGAAGCAGGCTATCTGTGGCTTTACATTGCCGCACCTCTCCTCGGCGCAGTCGTGGCAGTAATCCTGGACTTCGCTATTCAGGGCAAGCCCAACCCCCACGAACAACAGGCCGCGAGTGGCAAAGGCGGCAAGCCCGACGAGCCGTATGAGCCGTAGATTTCGGATCTAAGGTCTCAAGTCACACGTACTATTTGATAGGTGGTCCCTAGTCCCCCATCGATTGATACACGAAGAAGATCGGTCTTAAGACTGTTGCAACTTGTTGCAAAATGGCGTACTATGATAGTGATTACAGACGGAATCAGCTTGGAGGAACATGAATGCATATACCTGATGGGTATATAGGACCGATCATGTCGCTGGGATCGGCCCTGATAACGATGCCCACCTGGGCCATCGCCGTAAAGCGCGTGCAAAAGATATTGAGCAATCGCACAGTGCCCTTGATGGCGATCTTCGCGGCCTTTTCTTTCACGATCATGATGTTCAACGTGCCCGTACCCGGCGGCACCACTGCCCACGGCGTGGGTGGAACGCTGGCGGCGATCGTGCTTGGGCCATCGGCAGCCATTATCACAGTCAGTATGTCCCTGATCATACAGGCGCTCTTTTTCGGCGATGGCGGCATCCTGGCCATTTTCCTCAACTGTCTCAACATGGCGATAATCCTGCCCCTGGTAGGCTATGGTGTTTACAGACTGATAGCCGGGCAGTCACCTATCCTGTCCACACGGAGGGTGTGGGCGGCTGGTATAGGCGCGTACGTGGGCATAACCGTGTCTGCCCTGGCGGTAGGTATCGAACTGGGACTGCAACCTCTCCTGTTTAGCGAAGCCGGCAGGCCTCTTTACAGCCCTTATGGTCTGGCCGAAGCCATCCCCGCTATGCTCATATCGCACATCTTCGGCGCGTCGGCTGTGGAGGCAATAATCACCTCGCTGGGGGTAGCTTACCTGCAAAAGCGCTACCCGGAATACCTAACGTCACTCCGCTCGGTATTCGCCGGGCCTGGAGTGGTCGAGGGCCAACAGGTGGGTCGCCCGGTGTGGCAGATACTGGCGATAGGGGCAGGCGCGCTGGTTGTGTGCCTGCTCGGACTTGGCCTTATCAGCGGTGGGGGCGACATAGGGCACATGTTTGGTGCCGATTGGTCGCAAGTCAGCTGGGCAGACGTGGGCAGTATGCTGCTCGTCGTGCTGGTCATAGCCATAGTGTTGATACCACTAACCTACTTCCTGCTGCCCAAACGCTTCAAAGGCGTGGGCACCGCGTTCATGGCTGCTGCCATCATAGCGCCGCTCGGCCTGATAGCTCCCGGCTTTGCCTATGGCGAGGGTTCGACAGAGGACGTGCAAGCCGCCTTCGGCTATATTCCCAAGGGTCTGCACGACCTCTCGACCATCTTCAGCGCGCCCTTCTCAGGTTACAATTTGCCCTTCCTCAGCGACAGCAATGCGCTCTGGCAAACCGCCATAGGCTACGAAATAAGCGGCATTATAGGCATGCTGCTACTGGGGCTGGCCGTGTTTGGTGTGACATACCTGGCCAGGCGACGTGAGCCGGAGGCTGAATCCCAGGATGAGCCGCCTATTCTTATCGGGCCCGCCCCGCCGCAAAAGAGGACCGGCACATGAGTGCACGCGCAGAGGCGCAGCACAGGCACGAAGCCTCCGGCCACATAGGCTGGTTTGAGCACACGATAGCGGGCATCTCGGAGTCGATAGAGCGAGCGGTATTCACCGAGGAGCATGCCCGCAAAGACGGCTGGTTGCAAGCCATCGACCCACGCGCCAAACTGGTGATGTTTCTTGTGACCGTCGTGTGCGCCAGCCTGAGCAATTCGCTGTTGGCGCTGGGCGCACTTTACGCCGCGATCCTGGTGGCCGCCATGTCCAGCAAGGTGCCGTTCGACTTCTTTGTAAAGCGCGTGTGGCTGGGCATCCCGTTTTTCGCGGGTATAGTCATTATCCCCTCGATCTTCTTCGCGGCCGGGCCGCGCCTGTTCGACATCGCGCTTGGTCCTCTGCACATCGCCCCCTCGATACAGGGGTTGGCGGGGGCCGCCGTGTTCATCATGCGTGTGGGTGTGAGTGTGTCGCTGGGTGTGCTGCTGGTGCTGGTCACGCCCTGGGCCGATGTCCTGAAGGGGCTACAGGCGTTTCGTGTGCCGCAGGTGTTCGTCCTCCTTCTTACCATGACTTACAGGTACATATTCCTCTTTCTGCGCACTACCAACGGCCTGTTCGAGGCACGCAAGAGCAGGATGGTGGGCCGAACAAGCGGCAGCGAGCACCGGCGCTGGATTACAGGCTCGATGGGGTCGCTTATGGGCCGGGCGTTCAAGATGAGCAACGATGTCTACTCTGCCATGCTTGCGCGCGGCTTCACGGGCCAGGTGCGCAGCTACAGCGCCTATCAGATGGCAACCAGGGACTGGCTGGCGCTCGCAATCGCATTGGTTGCATCAGCGGGCACAATCCTGATCGGAAGGTACATAGGTTGAACACAAGCGAAGAAATAACACGGGAGCCGGTATTCCATCTACGAGGCGTGCGCTATCTCTATAATGGGCGGCAGGTCGCGCTTGACGGCATCGACCTGGACATATATCCTGGCGAACAGGTTGTCCTGCTGGGGGCTAACGGTAGCGGCAAGTCTACCCTCTTGCGCTTGCTCGACGGGATAGTGGGGCCGACCGAAGGCACCATGCGCGCGCTGGGTATGGACATCGCGGCGGTTGCGGCGGGACACGATTCGTTCCGCTTCCATAGAGAGGTCGGGCTGGTATTCCAGGATCCCGATATACAGCTTTTCAGCCCGACCGTGTTCGACGATGTAGCCTTCGGACCTTTGCAACTGGGCCTGTCAAACGCCGAGGTGAAAGAGAGGTGCGACGAAGCCTTAGACCAGATGGAGATCGCACACCTGGCCCAGCGAGCGCCTTTCGAGCTTTCGGGCGGTGAGAAGAAGCGCGCGGCCATCGCATCGGTGCTGTCCTTGCGCCCTGATGTGATCTTGCTGGACGAGCCGACAGCGTCGCTAGACCCGCGCACCAAGTGGGTGCTGGTGAACTTGATCCGCAAATTGGGCGCATCGGGCAAGACGATTATTACGACTACTCATGAGCTTGAAATCGTGCCGGTGATTGCCCAACGTGTGCTCGTGCTGGGCGAGGAGCGTCGCATTCTGGCCGACGGCACCCCGGAAGAGATTTTGCAAGACCACCAGCTTCTAATAAAGGCCAATCTGATCCACGAGCACCTCCACGAACAGGGCGTGCGCCACGACCACGGCCACTTGATTCACGATCACGTACGAGCGACCAGTGAGCAGTGACCGGTGACCGGTGACCAGTGACCGGTAGAACGGCGCATAATGCATGACGCATACTTCATCGCTTCTCACTGGCTGCGCAGATTCACCCGAATGGACTACATAAAACCTGTCCTATTTTCGTCTGCCTACGTCATTAAGATAATAGAGGGCGCATTACATCCCACTAATCACTAATCACTAATCCCTTCTGGTCACTGGCCACCGGTCACTGGTCACCGTCCCCTTTGACAATGTTCGGAACAAAAACTATACTCAGGACACCATAAGGAGAGAGCATGTCCACAACACCTGTCACCCGCGAATATCTTGAGACCATCTACAACCTGACAGTGGAGGGCGAACCGGTGGTAGGTGTGAGGCTGGCCGAGAAGTTCGGGGTGTCGCCGCCCAATGTCGCCCAGACCCTTGAGCGTATGCAGAAAGATGGGCTGATTACCATGCCGGGACGCGGCAGGGGCAGGGCGGGCGAAGGGATCGAGCTTACCGAGCAGGGCAAGACCGAGGCCGAAGCGTTACTGCGCCAGCATAGGCTCGCCGAGCGATTTCTGGTCGACGTGCTGGGCATGGACTGGGTGAAGGGGCATGAAGAAGCGCACAATATGGAGCGCGGCATGTCAGCCGATATCGAGGCGCACTTAATGAAGCTGCTGAACAACCCTCGCACCTGTCCGCATGGTAATCCCATTCCGACGGCCACCTTCAACACGCTGGAGTATCTGCGCGAACAAAAGGCCGTCCGCCTCAGTAATGTACCGGTAGGCCAGGAGATGAAAGTGCTCTTGATCTCGGAGATAGTAGAGGACGAGTCGGCAATGCTCACCCGCCTGGGAGAACTCTCCATCATGCCCGGCGCCAGGGTTACGATCCTCGCCCGCCACGAGGAAGATCACATTCTCGACGTACAAATCATCCCGCGCGGCGAACAACCGCAATCCCCCCTGGCTGTCACCTTGCCCGAAGACCTGGCCTCCAAACTCTGGGTCAGGGACTGATCGAGTTATGTAAAGCTAACCTGCGCTCAGGCTAGGATGTCATGGCGCGCCCGTGAGGCAGGTCTGCCAGCCGTAGCCCTGGGCGTTGATCCACCAGCCGCACCCTATGTCGCGGGCGCTGGGGTCAACCAGCACATCATGATGGCCCTGGCTAGCCCACCAGCCGTCCACCACGGCCAGCGGGGTCGCGTAGTTGCAGCCGACCACCTCGCCCATCGCGAAGCCCGTGTATCCGGCCTGTGCTGCACGATCCCAGGGCGAACTGCCATCTGTGCCGTCGTGCTGGCACAGACTCAGCGGCCCGATATCAACCGAGTGCCTGCGAGCCGCGCGATGCAAGGCAGGGTCGGCATGCAACGTTACCAGCCCCAGGTCTGCTCGGCGCGAATTGATAATGTCGATTGTCTGCTGTTCTTCGGGTGTCAACGCCTCTGTGTTGGCGTAATAGATAACCTTGGACACCTGCGCGCGGGTCGTGCTGTTGCCGGGCCGGAATGAGCCGTCGGGGTAACCTTCGATAACACCGTGAGCATACGCAGTTTCCACCCACCCGTATGAAGAACTGCCCACCGGCACATCGTTGAACGTGGCTGTGGGAGGATTGAGCACGGGCCAGCCCTGCGCAAGCACGGTCATCTTGACCAGTTGGCCGCGAGTAATAGAGTCGCCCGGGTGAAAGGAGCCGTCGCCATAGCCATTCACGATACCGTGAGCCACAGCGGTTTCTATGTACGAGAAAAATGTGCTGCCCACCGGCACATCGTTGAACGTAGCGTTGGGCGGATTGAGCACGGGCCAGCCCATCAGCAGCACCAGCACCTTCGAGAACTGTGCGCGTGTGTTGGTGTTGCCCGGACGAAACGTGTTGTCGGAATAGCCGCCAATTGCGCCCAGACAATACAGGTAGCGAACGCTATCAAAGAAATACGCGCTGGTAGGCACATCGCCAAACGGTACCAGGCATGATGTTATGGACTCACCGTGGGTGATTGCGGAAGGGTCAGCGGGTCCTAACTGTCCGCCCTTGCCACCCGTTTGTGCGTCCACGCCTGTTGCCGGTGCAGCGGATAGGGCGCAAATAGCTATCATGAGAATCAGTATGAGTGGTCGGTGGTTGTGAAACGCCTTGAGATGTAACATGATTGTTTTCTTCCTGACCTTTACAGGGGAGTATCTCCAAATATCGCGACCCCACAAAAGCATGCCGATCGTGCGACCGACGTGGGTGCGAACTCAATATAGGGCATCCCGTCGTGCGTTAGCCATAGCTATTTAGTATCAGCAACGACGGTACCTTTTGGCACTTGAGACTATAACAGCAATTTGAGGCGGGAACATGGTCAATATTACGTAACCTTCCTTAGGGCAACTACCGTAACTTTGCCGGGAAATTCCTGCCCCTGGGGCCTAATTAATCGGCCTCGCCAAACGTTTAAAGTATGCAGTTGACAAAGGTAGAGCGGATTGGGGACAATTAGATACTCGCTGCCGTCCTATACTTCCCGACACTCGGACCGCTATCCTTCAGAGCATATGCCGTCCACAGAGGAGTAACCTCAAGTTATGCCGACCAGTACCAGGCGTTCCGCGCTCGGCCAGAATCAAGCTCACTCATCCGGTTCTTTCTTCGCGACCGGTCACAGGCCCCCCCTGATTTTTGTAGGCCTCCTTTTCCTCTGTCTGGGCACGCTTTGGGTCACAGTTGCACAGATGCCCAGGGGCCAACAGGTCGCGGCCGCTCAGGACGTAAATTACACTAGCAGCAACGACAAGCACAGCCCCGCCGAGCCACAGCCCACAGGCCAAGGCGCAAAGTCCAACGTGCCAGCGCCCTATGACAACGGCAAAAACAGTCAGCCGCCCCAGGCGCCGCAAACATCACCCCACCCCGACAGGGAAGGCGGTCCCGATGCTTACGGCTATACCTACAGCGACGACCGCGATCCGGGCGGGCCTTTGTACAGTTGGATAGCGGGCAGCCAGCGAATAGGCGACGGGGCATGGAAGTTGGTACGCACCGACCAGACAACGTATCCCTGGGACGACGGCGTGGTGACGTACACCCTACCGTTCCAGTTCAATTTCTATGGCAACAACTACAGCCAAGTACACGTTTCAACCAACGGCATCCTGAACTTCGGCGCCCCCAACGACTATTGGCCCCAGGCGAGCAACCAATGCATTCCTTCTAACAGCGCCTATGTGCCACAGGCCATGATCGCGCCCCTATGGTACGATTTCGTCGTCCCGCTCATCACCGATACGATTCACTCGGGTGGCGTATTTACCGACCTGATTGGCACGGCTCCTAACCGAGTTTATGTGGTCGAATGGCGTGACGTTTACGCCTACCAGAATACGAGCGTGCGCGCTACACTGGAAGCCCTCGTCTACGAAAATGGCGACATTGTTTACCAGTATCAATCGTTCAACGGCCCCGGCGTCAACGGCTCCGAGGGCGTGGTGGGCATACAGAACGCTAACGGTTCGATAGGCCTGCCCTATCTCTGCTATCAGGACGACCTCTCGACCCAGCGCGCCATCCGCTATCGCCTCCGGCAGGATGTATTCCTCCAACCGGGTCCTCTCACCGGTGGAGGCGCACCAGGCTCTACCGTGTCGTACACGGAAACCGTGCGCAACCAGACGGGGATCAACAATTCCTTCGCGCTCTCAGCCGCGTCGAACGTGTGGACTACAACCGTTATACCCGCCAACACCGGCATCATAGCCAACGGAGGCAGCGCCAACGTACAGGTGCAGGTACAGATACCGCCGGGGATGCCTCTAGGAAGTTTGGACTCGGCTGTGATCAACGTTAGCTCTGACCTACCCACGCCAGGAGCCTATACCGATACTACGGTTATCACTACCACAGCCAGCACGCTCGGTGTCGATTTCACGCCCCCCGACCAAACCAGGGCGGGCGATTATGGTTCTCTCATTACGTTCACAGGCAACCTGATCAACAAAAGCGGCCAGGACAATTCCTTCACTATCTCTCTGCAAGGGGAAGATTGGCCTGCCACAATCACGCCCACTCTCACAAGCGAACTTGCGCCCAACGCTTCTGCCCCGATCACGGTGACCGTGTTCGTGCCGTCCAATGCCACCCTGGCCGCCAGTAACGTACTGACGGTGACCGCCGTTGGGCAAGAGCCTGTGCAGGGTCAGTTCTTCGGACGGACAGTGCTGACCGCCACGGCTGGGATCTGGGAGCGCAAGGCCGATTTACCAGTGGGGCGAAGTCGCGAAGCAGCAGTATCTTTCGCGCCTAATGGCCGTATCTATGAGATCGGCGGCGAATACGACAACGGCAACACGAATATGCCCATACAGGAATACGATCCTCTGGCCAACACCTGGGCTGCGCGCAGCTATCTCAACATCGGGGTGAGCAACGTGGGGGCGGGGGTCATCGGCGATGCGATCTTTATACCCGGCGGCTACGAGGGACAGTCCGCGAGTACGCAAAGCGCCCTGCAAGCCTACTACCCGTTTGAAGACCGGGTGGAGACCATTACGAGCGATCCCCTGCCCGCGCCTCGATTCGGTGCCGGAGTGGCGGTAGCGGGCAACAAGCTCTATGTGATCGGAGGCTCGGACGACACGTTGCAGGCCAAGGACACGTTGTTCGTGTACGACCCTGCACAGCCTGCGGGGAGCAGGTGGCAAACCAAAGCTTCCATGCCCACAGCGCGCGTTTATCTGGCAGCCGCCACGGTCAACGGTGTAATCTACGCAGCGGGGGGCTTGCCCGGTAGTTTTACCGACCTGAACACCGTGGAAGCCTATAATCCGGCCGCAGATAGCTGGTCGGCCGTAGCGCCGATGAGCATTGCAAGGGGAGGGCTGGCGCTTGTGGGCGTTGATGCGGGTGCGCCGGGTTGCGGAGGCTACCTCTACGCCATCGGCGGGGGCTACCTCGATTACACAGCGAGCGCAGAACGATACGACCCCGCCGCAAATGTATGGGCGCCGATCTCCAACCTCACTATGGCGCGGCGCACGCTGGGCGGAGTCTATAGCCCCAACACCTATTCGCTCATGGCGTTCGGCGGCTGGAACGGCTCGTACGAGGCGCGCACTGAAGCCATTACCTGCGAAGGCGGCCTTATCTCACCATCGCCCACGGCGACCGTGCCCGTAACTCCATCCTCCACGCCATCAGCCTGCGAGATCTCGTTTGAAGACGTGCCCCCCGGTTCGACGTTCTACACTTACGTCCAGTGCCTTGCCTGCGAGGGCATCATCAACGGCTATCCTTGTGGCGGCGCTGGCGAACCCTGCAACGGCAACAATGATCCCTATTTCCGCCCCAACAGTCCGGTCACGCGGGGGCAACTCACCAAGATCGTGTCCGAATCGGCGGGCTTCTCCGACACAGTGAGCGGGCAAACCTTCGAGGACATAGCTCCCGGCTCGACCTTCTATACCTACACCGAGCGGCTAGTCCTGCACCAGGTAATGAATGGCTACCCATGCGGCGGGGTGGGCGAGCCGTGCAACCCGCCCAACAGCAGGCCCTATTTCCGACCAAACAGTGGAGCCACACGTGGCCAGCTAACCAAGATCGTATCCAACGCGGCTAGCTTCAACGACACCCCACAGGGGCAAACGTTTGAGGATGTCCAGCCAGGATCTACCTTCTATACATACACCCAGCGCCTGACCAGCCGAGGCGTCATGAACGGCTACCCATGCGGTGGGGTAGGTGAGCCGTGCAACCCGCCCAACAGCAGGCCCTATTTCCGACCAAACCACAACGTAACAAGGGGCCAGACCTCCAAGATTGTTGGCATAACTTTCTTCCCTGACTGTAGCAACTAGTATGTATATACTATTACTGCACTAGAATATTTCTTTATCTGGCCTGGCGCAAAATATACCATAGCTTTCTTGCAACCATTGACTCGAAGTGCCGTGGTTGCTATAATCGGATACGTTACGTTGCCTGAACGTGCGCGATTAAGCTCGCCCCCATATGACAAGGAGGACACGACATGCAAATGCGGCGCATCTATTTATGGATCGGCCTTGCTGGCTTATTGCTCGCTATGGTCGCCTTTATTTTGCGGCCCTGGAATGCACAGGCCGCTTATGTAACTGCTCTACCGGGCGGTGCAGCAGGCACGACGGCAGAAAGTTATCACCCACAAGCCCTGGCCGGGGTGCCTCTACGTGAAAACTGGTGGCTCACAGCGCCGGGCATCAACTTTGACCAGGCTACCAAGATCACCCCGAAACTCCAGACCCAACTGGACTCGGCTGCCAGCCAGCCCGTAGGTTTCATGATCTACCTCAAGGCGCAGGCCAACACCACGAACAATGTGGCCGACTGGAACGCCAAGGGCGATTATGTACTTAACCTCCTGGAGCGCGTGCAACAGGCCACCCAACCTGCCGTCCTGCAGGAAGTGACCAACCAGCAGGCGCTGGGGAACATCACCGGCAAAGTATCAACATTCACGATCATTAACGGCATCTTCGTACATGGCAACGCCGAAGCCGCACGAGCAATCGCCCGACTCAACGACGTAGCCTACCTGGAAGCCGACCACCAATACTATCCGATGGATAACGGTGCTGTTCAGCAAGCGCTTGCTGATACGGTCGACCGCGTAGCTGCCAATGCTGCTTCACCTGAGACCGTGGAGCTAGGCGTTACTACAGTTCACGCTCCCCAGGCATGGGCAGAAGGCTACAAGGGAGCCGGTATCGTAGTAGGAAGCATAGACACAGGCGTAGACTACACTCACCCTGCGCTCAACACCCAGTACAGGGGTAACCTCGGTGGTGGGAACTACGACCACAATTACAACTGGTGGGACTCTCGTCTCGACGCTCCTCGCCAGAACGTGCCCTATGACGACGGCGGACACGGCACGCACACAATGGGTACAGTACTGGGCGATGACGGCGGCACAAACCAGATCGGCGTTGCACCCGACGCCAAGTGGATCGCGGCCAAGGTATTCCCCAACGACGGCTCGTCCGGCAGCGAGGAAATCACCCCGGCCGAAGACTTCATGATCGCTCCCTGGGACCTCAACCAGGAGAACAGGCGACCTGACCTTCGTCCCAACATAGTCACAAACTCGTGGGGCGACGACGAATGCTGGGACACCGATAGCTGGCTTATCACTCAGGTATGGATCGACGACGGCATTATGCCCGCATTCGCCAATGGCAACGCCGGTCCCGGCGCGGGTACAGTCGGCTCTCCTGGCGGTTATCCCTTCCTCGTCGGCGTGGGCGCAATCACTGCTTCCAACCTGACCATCGCGGGCTTCTCCAGCCGTGGGCCTTCGTGCTACGGCGGCGCACTCAAGCCCGACGTAGTGGCTCCCGGCGTCAGTGTGCGCTCAAGCGTACCGGGCAACGGCTATGCAGTCCTCTCCGGTACGTCAATGGCTACCCCCCATGTTGCGGGCGTGATGGCGCTGATCCTTGACGCCAACCCTTCTCTCACCTACACAGACGTAATGGGCATTATGACCCGCACGGCCTACTTCAAAAGCACCTGGGGCACGCGGCCGAACAACAATTACGGTTGGGGTCTCGTACAGGCCGACACGGCCATTGACATGGCCCTCCACGGACCTCACGTTAGTGGCATTGTGGATGACGGCAGTTCGTCCATCGAAGGCGCGCACGTGACCGCCGTGAGGCAGAGCGACAGCGACACATACTCGGTCGTAACACGCGCAAGCGGAGCCTACAGTATGACTGTGCTGGCCGGCACCTATGATGTTACAGTGTCTGCCTTCGGGTATGATACGGCCACGCTGACCGACCAGGAGTGGTTGACCGACACCACGCCGGTGCTCAATGTCAGCCTTGTCCCACAGACTACCTACACCCTTTCGGGAACGCTATTCGAGAACGGCACATGTACGCCTCTATCCGGCACTGTGGCTATCGACCCGTCTAATGCGTTGGTAGTACATAGTGACCCGAATACGGGCGCCTACACAGCACAGGTTCCCGCAGGTACATACACCCTGACCGCGCGAGCGGGTGCAGGCTACCAGCAGATAGTGGATAGCGTGACCATAAGCGGTGATACCTCGCACGACTTCACCTTCGGCCCCGCATACGACAACACCTACGTGGTGAGCAAGCCCGCCTACAACTGGATAGCGGGCACCGATATGCTGACGTTCGACAACGCAGAGGACGGCTACTCGGCTGTCACTCTCCCGTTCGCGTTCGACTTCTACACGGGTACCTACACCACCCTCAATGTCAGCACAAACGGCTACGCCACCTTCAACGACCTCAACTACGCCCGGATGTGGGCCAACACCGAAATCCCGAACCCCGGCCCCACACCTGATCATCCTATATACTCATACCCCAACAACGCCCTCTACCCATACTGGGATGACCTGGCTGTCGAGCCTCGGGCCTATGCTTATGGAGATGTTTACAGCGGCGTGACCGGCACGGCACCTAATCGCGTGTTCGTGATCGAGTGGCGCGGAGTGGCAGGCACAGGCGCTCCGGCAACATTCGAGATCCAGCTCGAAGAAACAACCAACAAGGTCACTTTTGAATACCAGGACGTCGGCGGCCCCTACGGCTTTGGCTATGGCGCAACCGAAGGTATCGAAGACGCGAACGGCGTAGACGCCATACAGTTCGGCTTCAACGAGCCGGGCATCGTAGGCAACAATACGGCGTTCAGCTTCACAATGGGCACACCACCTACCATCACACCATGCGTAACACCCACCCCCACCAGCACACCGCCACCGGTCTGCACAATCTCCTTCGAGGACGTGCCTGTGGGCTCTACCTTCTACCCCTTCATCCAGTGCCTGGCTTGCCAGGGCATCATCAATGGCTACCCCTGTGGCGGCGATGGTGAACCTTGCAACCCGACCAACGACCCATACTTCCGCCCAGGCAACAACGTCACTAGAGGCCAGTTCGCCAAGATAGCCTCCAACTCAGCAGGCTTCAACGAACCCCCTGGCGCCCAGCAGTACGAGGACGTAGCGGTAGGCTCTACCTTCTTCGACTTCGTGTGGAGACTGTCTGACCGAGGGTACATCAATGGCTATCCTTGCGGTGGACCAGGTGAACCCTGTGGGAGTGGCAACCTGCCTTACTTCCGGCCCAACGCTAACGTGACCAGAGGACAGTTGTCCAAGATAGATGCTAATGCAGCAGGCTTCAATGA
>DATINP010000063.1:0-24979 GCA_035474135.1 Chloroflexia bacterium
GAGAGCATGAGGATGGATATGCCTCCGAGTATCAGGTATGCACCCACGCTGTCGCTAAGGCGTTCGGGCCGCGTGATCATGCGCCGCCAGAAGAAGCTCACCATGGCAACCAGCACGATAACTTGAATGAGGTCAACGAACAGAAGCCAACCGGGGTTTTCGTTGAAGAAGGGCACCTTCAGGCCGGGGAAAAGACCCTGCGCGAACAGGATCAGGGTGGTGATTTGGATCACCAGGAAACCGTAGAAGGTGAAGAAGTGAGCTATGCCCGACCAGGAGTAGCGTTTGCGGCTGTACATCCTGAATTGGCCCATCACGAACGTCAAGAATAGCTGGACGCGTTGCCCCCACCGGCCTGATCGCTTGCTGTCAATTCCCAGTCGTGTGAATTGCACCAGTTGGTTCACGCGATAAAGAAACCAACCTATCGCTATCACCATAGCGACCACCAGTAAGACGCGCCAGTACCACTCCGTTGTAGGGACCATGCTCCACTCCTCTATATCTGGTTTCAGTATTTGGTTCCTATTATATCTTTAATCTTATATCTCTAATCGCGCCCACGCCCTACACCACCACGAACTCGGCGCTGGCGTCTATGTCTGCGCCCATGGATATATCCAGGTAGGCGCGGACGTGCCAGGTATGTTTGGCGTCGGTGCCTGTGTACGTGGGCTGAACATTCTCGGGAATAGGTACAGAAGCTGTGTAGGTCTTGGTTTCGCCCTGCTGCATACTCACGGCGCCGTCTACGGGCACTGTTGTATGGAATAGCTGGTTGTCCTTCGTCTCGTCATTGTATTGCGGGGTTGGCGCCAGGGCACCCTGTGTGCTGGAGCCGGGGGTGGTAGATACTACCTGCACCTTATACTTGATCGTTTCTATTCCTGTTACCTCCACGTTGACGCTTTTTCCGGTCAGTGGTGCCGTGGCGTTGAGCGTGATGGTAACGTTGAGCGCCTCGCCTCGTTTGACCTGCGGGTTTTGGAGCGCGATCTGCATGTTCCCGCCACCGCCCGTCATCTGCGTGAAGCCCTGTTTAACTTTATCCCAGAAGCCCATTGTGTATTCCTCCTTGATGCAATACTATCGTTCGCCTAGATACGCACCACGTACAGACACTGTATCGGATGCGTGGGAGTGTGGGTGACCGGCTGCCATGTCTGGCCTCGGTTGCCACTCTCGAAGATGTATCCTGTATCTGTCCCTGCGTACAGGCGGTCGCGGCGCTCAGGGTCGCGGTCGAGGGCTGTCACGCCTCCACTGTTGGGCAGTTCCGCGGCCTGCCATGTGGTCCCGCCGTCGGCGCTGGTCCACAGACCATCGGGCGTCCCTACTATCAGCGCGGGTTGGGTGGGGTTGTTGCCGGGGATGATGACGAGCGCTTGCCCGTTTGCAGGCGACCCCTCAAGCAGCTTTGCGGCTACTCCTTTCTCTCCCCCGCCTTCGATGTCTATCGTCAGCACGCCCCCTGGCGCGAGGGCGTACAGGTTGCCCGAGTCTGCGGCTACCGACAGGACACAAGGCTCCTGCTCTTCCAGCGTATCGCTTACCAGTTCGCGCCAATCACCGTGGTCGGGGTTTCCCAGATAGAGTACGTTGCGTTCGCTTTCACCATGCAAGAGGTAGAAGTGATTGGCGTGACTGGCTTTGTGTGTAATTTGCAGACTTAGCGGGCAACCCTCGACGGGCAGCGATGGCAGCGGCTGCCAGGTCGCGCCCCCGTCTGGCGAACTCGCCAGGTGTCCGTTGTACCTTACAGCAAACAGCAGTTGGGTATCCTGTTCGTAAAACAGGGCCATCACGGGCGAGTCGATATTGTCGGTGGATAGCATGACGTCTTGCCAGGTGCGGCCACCATTCTCGCTGAGCATGAGCGTGCCATTGGTCGCGGTCAGAACACGTATGGGAGGCCCGGGTTCCCCCCACACAGAGGTAACCTCCTGCCCCTCGAGGACAACACGCGGGGGCAGCCACTCGGGCAGCGTGCCGGGTTTGTTGAATATAGCCAACCCACCGGAAGTACATGCGTAGAGGATAGTTGAGTTAGCCATTGCCGATTCTCCTTTCGATGCTGCCCCCATTATATAGCAATCGCCCGAAATAAAGCGCCCCGACTGCCTGCTCGCAGTCGGGGCGCTATGCATTGGCTAGATGTTAGCGGCTCAGAGGATGAACTTGCTCAGGTCCTCGTCCTTCATGATTGGCTTGACGCGGCTGTCCACATAAGCGCTGTCTATGGTTACCGACTTGCTCACATACTCGTCGGCATTGAAGGCTATTTCCTCCAGCACCTGCTCCATGAGGGTATGGAGGCGGCGCGCACCTATATCTTCCACGCGGTCGTTCAGGTCGGACGCCGCTGCCGCGATGCGTTCCAGGCCGTCAGGAGTGAATTCGAGCTTCACATCTTCGGTTCCAAGCAAAGCCTGGTACTGGCGTGTAAGCGAGTTCTGCGGTGTGGTCAGGATGGCCGCCAACTGTTCCCGGTTGAGGCTGTCCAACTCTACGCGCAGGGGGAAACGGCCCTGTAGCTCGGGTATGAGGTCGGAGGGCTTAGCTTTGTGGAATGCGCCCGCTGCTATGAACAGCACATGGTCGGTCTTGAGCGGCCCGTAGCGCGTCTGCACGGTCGAGCCTTCGACAATGGGCAAGAGGTCACGCTGTACCCCCGCTCCCGACACGTCAGGCCCGGTTTCGCTCGCAGGCCCGGCCAGTTTGTCCAGTTCGTCTATGAAGATCACGCCGGTTTGCTCGGCCCGCTTCATGGCGTTTTCTACTATGGTGTCCATATCGAGCAGTTTGCTTGCTTCCTCATCGGCGAGTATGCGCTGAGCCTCGCTTACTGATACTCGCCTCATGCGCTTGTGCGCGGTGAAGGTGCGTATATCAGACTGGATCGAGCGGTAGCCGTCGAGGAACTCATTGAACGATTCGCTCATTTCTTCGGGCGACATGCCTGGCGTGAACTCAAGCACGCCGCTCAGGTCGTCGCCGAACTCGACATCGCCCGCGTCTATTTCTATTTGCTCTTCGTCCAATTTGTGTTCCGCAAGCAAGCGGGCCACCTTGCGTTTCTGCATCTTCAGCGCCCGTTCAGAAATGGTAGGTAGCTGGGGCGTGATCTGTGCTTCGCCAGGGTTGTGCTCGGTTGACGCATGTTCATCTACTGTAGCAATCGTTTCTCCGCCGACCTGCGCATGGGCCTGTTGTGCGTTGGCCGCCAGGGTCTGGGTCTGTGACGAGGCTTGCAGCTTGGCCCTGGCCTTTGACCGCTTGCCACCACGCAGGTCATCCCGCTGCTCCATCAGGTAAGCGACGATGCGCTCGTTGGCAAGCACTTCTGCGTTGGCGCGCACTTCAGCCCTGCGGCTGTCGTATTCGAGCCGGAACGCGGCTTCGGCCAGGTCGCGTACTATCGAGTCGACGTCGCGGCCCACATAACCCACCTCGGTGAACTTTGTTGCTTCCACTTTGACAAAGGGCGCATCGATTAGCTTGGAAACGCGCCGAGCTATCTCGGTCTTGCCCACGCCTGTTGGCCCGATCATCATGATATTCTTGGGTGTGATCTCGTCACGCAGATCTTCGTTGACCAGCCCGCGCCGCACACGGTTACGCAGCGCCACCGCCATCGCGCGTTTGGCGGCCTGCTGTCCCACTATAAATTTATCGAGTTCTGCCACTATCTGGCGAGGTGTCAGGTCTTGCATGTAAATACCCCTTTCAGGAATCAGGAATCAGTCTTATCGGGTGCCGGCTCCTGGCCTTGGGCTTTCGATTCTTCTGTCTCTGTTAGCGTAAAGAATGCTATATTTCCGTTTGTATAGATATCGAGGTCGCCCGCTATCTGCATTGCAGAGCGAGCTATTTCCTCCGAGTTTAATTCCGTATGTTTGAGCAGAGCGCGGGCTGCAGCGAGTGCATAGGACGAGCCTGAGCCTATGGCGGCGACCCCGTCGTCCGGCTCGATCACCTCGCCGTCACCCGACAGTACGAGCAGGCCGCTGGGATCTGCCACCAGCAGTTGGGCCTCCAGACGGCGCAAATACCTGTCGGTGCGCCATTCTTTGGTCAGCTCAACCGCGCTTTTGCGTAAATTGCCTTTGTTCCGTTCCAGTTGGGATTCGAATTTGTCGAATAGGGCAAGCGCGTCAGCCACAGCGCCCGCGAAACCGGCCACAACTGTACCCTTGTGCAGTTTGCGTATCTTACGGGCGGTGTGTTTCATCACCACGTCGCCCATAGTTACCTGGCCGTCTCCGGCTATCGTTACAGTTCCGCTCCGTAACACGCCGAGAATGGTTGTAAGAGTTATCATTAGGTGGGTGTGCCTTTCCCTTAATTATAAGAGGATGCGAGGGCATAAGCAAATATGTGGAAAGAATGCCGGGCACCCCTCATTGGCACACTACTTGCTTCTATCATAAAGTGCTAGATATGGAAGAGGCCGTCGCACTACAACGTCGTACCGCCTCTTCATAACTAGCGTGTTTATTTCCGGTTAAACTATTTACGTTATTGAAGGGAGCAGTCCTATGCCCGGCAAGACTAGTAAAACCGCAGAATCAAACGGCAACCACGCAGCTACCGGTATCGGGCGCGGACCCAACAGACATGTGAACGATTCTCAGCCCTTGCTTGACCAGACCAGTAAAGAGATCCAGCGTTACGGTACTCTCCGCAACTTACCTATTGCGTTGGATGCAGAAGCACGCAGCCAGAGGTGTGCCCTGTTGAACCACGTATTGGCCGACACGATGATCCTCTATGCCCTCTACAAGAAGAGCCACTGGCTGGTGGCGGGACATACTTTCTACCAGCTACATTTGCTGTTTGACAAGCACGCTGAAGAACAGTTGGAACTGGTAGACGAGCTTGCCGAGCGAGTGCAGTTGCTGGGTGGTATTGCGGTTGGCGACCCTCGCCACGCAGCCGAGCTTACTAAGATCGAGAGGCCACCCAATGGGCGCGAGGAAGTCCCCGCCATGATATCTCGCCTGCTTGATGCTCATGAAATAATCATCGATGAGGTGCGCGAGGCCATAGAAGACACCGAAAAGAACAAAGACTGGGGTTCCAACGACCTCTTGATGAGCGATGTCCTGCGCCGCAACGAACTTCAAGTATGGTTCGTAAGTGAGCACCTGGTGGACACACCCCTCGTCCGTGCATGACCCCCTTCTGGGGAATTCTTAATTTTGAATTCTTAATTCCTAATTAAGGACTGTTCCCAGCAGGGGCTTCGTACGCGAACTGAAACGCCGAATCCTCCCATAATTAAGAATTAAGAATTCAAAATTAAGAATTTTCTAGACGCAGCGCGTCTAGGAACGTGAGCGGCTCGCCTAGGAGCATGTGGGCGGCGAGCCGCTCTGCTGTTGCCAGGCCGAAGCCCAGGCCATGCCCCGTGAAACCTACCGCGAAGTAGACATTCGGCTCGTCAGGGAGAGATCCTACGAGCGGGATACCATCCTTGCTGAAGCCCATTGTGCCTGACCACCGGTGGGTGATGCGTGCCCCTACTACGTCAGGGAAGTAGCGCGCCATAAAGCCCTCAAGCCCGCCTTGCACCTGTGGTGTGGCGCGGTCTTCGTAGCCCACCTCCATCTCGCGGAAGTGGTGCCGCCACCCACCCATCAGGAAGCGTCCGTCGGGCAACTGCCGGAAGTACTCGTACCCGTAGTCGGCGTAGCATAGCTGGCTGAGCACAGTATGGCCCACAGGCTCGGTGACCAGGATCTGCCCGCGCGTAGGCTGTACCTTATCCTCAAAATAGGGATCCATCAGGGGAGCATAGGCGTTGGTGCAAAGGGCCAGCATATCGCACCGCACAACCGTTCGGCGCGAGCGGATCTCGATCCGTCCGTCGGGCAGACTTTCCCACCCGAACACCTCCGATTGCTCCCACACGTCAGCGCCGCAGTTTGCCGCGAGGGCCTGCGCAAACCTGGCCGGGTGTATGCCCGCATCGTCGGGTTGAAAAATAGCGGCGGAGAAACCACGCCTGGTGGGGTCTTTCAACGTGAATTTGACACTGATGTTGTCGTCCTGCATTGCATCGGCGGTGCGCTCGAGGTCTTCGGCCTCTGTATCATCCAGCGCGAGCAGGAACGACCCCGTGGGGTCATAGGGTGTACCGTACTCTTGGGACAACCCGCGCACGATCTCGCGGTTGTGCAGGCTGAGGTTCCACAAGCCGAGGGCGACGTCATGACCATACAGGCGCACCGCCTCGTAATAGTGCTGGGCTGCCCCGGTCAATACCATGCCCGCGTTGCGCCCAGATGCGCCGGCCGCCACATGCCGAGCCTCGAGTACGGTCGTTTTGCGGCCCTGTCCTGCAATTAGCTTCGCCAAATAGAGGCCCACTATGCCCGCGCCCACCACGCACACGTCGCACTCAATTGTGTGTTGAGGGGAATTGTCCTGCCAGTATGATACCGTCATGGCGGCGCGGCGACTGCCTACTCGCCTTTCTCTTCAATGACCAACTTGCCGTCGACCACGCTCACGCTGTAGGTTTGTAGGGGTTCATCGGCGGGGCCTGACACCACCTCACCGCTCTTGATCTTGAACTCTGAGCCGTGCCAGGGGCAGGTCACAATACCGGCCCAGATAGCGCCTTCGCACAGGGGGCCGCCTCGATGGGTGCATTCGGCTTGTGTGGCATAGAACTTGCCGTCAATCTTGAAGATTGCCACCTGCTTGCCGTTGATGCTCCCCACCCCACATCCACCCTCGGCGATCTCGTTTGCCAGCAGATCGCGCGTCTCGACTCGAGAAGCCATAGTGTTTCTCCCTCCTACTGCTTATAACGTGCATCTGTTGCCTTTCGCATCGTAGTATAATACAATTCCGGCTTTCTGTGTTCGCGTATCCCGAAATCTCAAACAGGAGAAATTAATCATGCCCGTAAAATTCGGTGTATTGCTACCCCAGGGGTGGCACCTGGATCTGGTTGACATAACGGATCCCATTGAGAAATATGAAGCAATGACCCGCGTGGCTCAGGAGGCCGAGCGCCTGGGCCTCGACTCGGTGTGGCTGTACGACCACTTTCACACAGTGCCCACAGCCCAACTTGAAACCAACTTTGAAGCCTGGATGTGCACCGCCGCGCTCGCCCGCGACACCACTACCATCAGGATCGGGCAGATGGTGACCTGCAACAGCTACCGCAATCCCGCTCTGCTAGCGAAAATGGCCTCGACAGTGGACGTAATGAGCCACGGGCGGCTCGACTTTGGCATCGGCGCAGGCTGGTACGAGGACGAATATAGGGCGTATGGTTACGATTACCCCGATGGCCCAACGCGCCTGAAGATGCTGCGCGAGGCGCTCAAGATCATCCACGCCATGTGGAAGGACGACTACGCCACCTTCGAGGGCAAGTTCTACAGCGTGAACGGCGCGATAAACGAGCCGAAGGGCGTGCAGAAGCCCCATATTCCCATCTGGATCGGCGGTGGGGGCGAGAAGGTAACCCTTAAGTTGGTGGCGCAGTACGGCGACGCCTGTAACATCGGCGGCACAGACCCCGCGGTATACAGGCGCAAGTACGGCATCCTGAAGGAACATTGCGAAACCGTAGGTCGCGACTACAACGACATCATCAAATCGGCTGAGGTCTTTACCTTTTTGCTGAAGTCCGGGCAGAGAGCCGAGGACGCGACAGCCAAAGCCCGCCGGGATGTATCTCCGTTGGCGGGGCATGATGTAGGCCTGCAGGAGTTCCAGACTGCCGGTTATCGCGGCTATCCCCCGTCCTTCGTGGGGTCGCCCCAGCAGTGCATTGACGTGTACGGCTCGCTCATTGACGCGGGAGTTGAATACATACTGGCCTACCTGGGCGATATTGTGCACCTGGAGACCTTGCAAATGCTGGCCGAAGACGTGGTGCCGGCGTTTAGATAACTCACATTGTATAAAGCAACATTTTTGGTTGAAACGCCAAGATCGCCAAGAATTAAGGAGAGGATCACGACGAGCACGAGGGATTTAGACGAGTTTAGGAGGGTTGTTGCGAGCGCAATAATCGTCTTAAGTTCTTTGCGTTCTCCTTGGCGACCTTGGCGTTTCAACATACTACTGAAGGGAGATATAGACTGATGGCAACGCCAAAATATGGAGTGATAACGCCGCAGGGGTGGCGGCTGGACCTGGTCAGTATAAAGGACCCCATTGATAAGTACGAGCACATGACCCGATTTGCGCAGGAAGCCGAGCGGCTCGGTTATGACTCGGTGTGGGTGTACGATCACCTGCATACAGTGCCCACTCAGGAGCTTGAGACCACGTTCGAATGCTGGATTTCGACAGCAGGACTCGCCCGCGATACGAAGACCATACGCATCGGGCAGATGGTAACTTGCAACAACTACCGCAACCCTGCTCTGCTGGCAAAGATGGCTTCGACCGTGGACGTAATGAGCCACGGGCGGCTCGACTTTGGCATTGGCGCGGGCTGGTATGAAGAAGAGTTCCGCGCATATGGCTACGACTTCCCGGATGGGCCAACGCGCCTGAAGATGCTGCGCGAGGCCTTGCAGATCATCCACGCCATGTGGAGGGACGACTACGCCACCTTCGAGGGCAAGTTCTACAGCGTGAACGGCGCGATCAATGAGCCGAAAGGCGTGCAAAAGCCCCACATACCTCTCTGGATCGGGGGCAGTGGCGAGAAGGTAACCCTCAAGCTGGTGGCGCAGTACGGCGATGCGTGCAATATCTCAGGCTTCACCCCTGCCGAATACAAGCACAAGCTCGACGTGCTGAAGGAGCACTGCGACAGCGTCGGGCGCGACTATGGCACAATCCTCAAAACGTCGCACAACTTCATTACCCTGCTCGCGCCCGGCGACGACCCGGAGAAAGTAACAGCGCCCTTCCGCCGAGGCTTGAGCCTGGAAGACTACCGTAAGCGCGTAGTAGTAGCTAGCCCGCAGGAGCTAGTAGACTACCTCGGCACCCTGCAAGAGATTGGCCTGGAGTACTTCGTAATCTACTTCCGCAACGACCTCACCCGCTTCGACACCATCCAGCTATTCGCCGAGGAAGTAATGAATCGTAGATTGTAAGTCATACGTCATGCGTAGGGAGTGGATGCAGGAGCGCTCGCCTGCCAGGGCTTCAATGTGTACCCTGGCGGCCCACTTCTCTCCATTCACCACCCAGCCGAGGGAAGGAGGTGCAGGGGTACTCCCCTGCCGGGGGTTTGGGGGTGTCCCCCAACTTGCCGTTCTTCTTTCTTCCTCTCCCTCCCTTCAGGGAGGGGTAGGGGGTGGGTCTTCCCTCGCCTCGATCTATCTGACGTCATAGGAAAGGAAAAGGCGCACGATTCGCCCAAATCTGGTATAATTACTATGTATGACCAACAGGCGTAGTGGCCGGAAAAATGGCGCCTCCAGCGACGGCCGGGCACCTCTTATCGAGAACCGCAAAGCACGGCACGACTACTTCGTCGAAGAAACCATCGAGGCGGGAATCGCTCTGGTGGGGTCGGAGATAAAGAGCATTCGGGCCGGGCGGGCCAACATAAGGGAAGCCTACGTCCGTGTCGAGGGTGACGAAGCCTGGCTCCTGAACGCGCACATATCGATATGGCCGCAATCAGGAACCCACTTCAACCACGAACCGGCTCGCAGACGCAAACTGCTGCTGCACCGCAACGAGATACAATATCTCAGGGGCAAAGTGGAGCAGAAAGGGCTGACGCTCATCCCGCTGGACATACACTTCGTGCGAGGACGTGCCAAGCTGGAAGTGGCGATTGCCAAGGGCAAGAAGCTCTACGACAAACGCGACTCGCTGGCCGAGCGCGACGCCGAACGCGAAATGGCTCGCGACCTGCGCGAGCGCAATAAGTACGACGAGTAGGCTGAGTAAGCCGCCCGTTGTCATCATGGGGATGAAAGGATTCGATGGGGAGGGAGGTTTAGGGATCGCAAGCCGAGGTGTCTCTGCCTCGTTAAACTGGGGACAAAGCCATTAAACGGCAACAAACAATACGCTTTCGCTGCTTAATTGACAGCGACGTCCGACCTGCCTAACCCTGGGTGGTAGGGACCGGGCGAAACAAACCAGGGCGCTATCGCTCCGACGCCTGTTGAGAGCGGTCTAAGACCAACAGGATAGCAACTTGCCACTCCGTCCGTGGAGGGGCACCACGCGAAACCTAAAACGCGGAATAAGCTTGTAGTATATCTCTGATCAAACTTTTCAGACGGGGCTATCGTATGCCCCCATCTCCACCACTATGGACGACCGACCACAGACGACCGACGGCAGAGGAATTAGCCTGCCGTCGTCTTGGGCCGGTCGTTTGTCGTCTGTCTTTCACAAAGCCCCCGACTACGAGCCTCTCCTCCTTGCGGCCCTGCTTCTTGCCTACAGTAACGGCATGACGGCGCTTGCGTACAGGGGCGGCCGCGACCCCGAACGGACGTATCTGTTCGCCAACCCTGCAGTGCTACTGACGATGCTTCTTTACGCGCTGAAGAGGGCTGGCGGCTTGCGGGCAGTCGGACTGCGGCGCGATGGGCTGGTGGGGTCTGTGGCGCAGGGATTGGGGCTGGGCGGGTTGCTTTCTCTTGTGCCCATCCTGTTTTTCCGCAGGCCTGTGCTGCTGGACACACCGCTTGAGTTCGGGCCGGTTGCGAATATGAGCAAGCGTGGACTGCTGCTGGACGTGGGGATGCGGGTTCCTGTGAACATCGCGCTGATGGAAGAAGTAGCATTTCGTGGGCTCTTGTACGATGCACTGCGAATGCGTTATTCCGAGCGTATGGCCGTGGTAGGAAGCGCTCTGGTGTTCGCGGGCTGGCACTTCGCTGTAACTTATGCGTCCGTGCGGCAGACGAACCTGGCAATGTCGGCTCGACTACCTACACCTTTGCAGCCACTCGTACAGCCTATTGCGGTATTGGGAGGGATGGTCTCGACCGGGCTGGCGGGCGCCGCGTTCGCGCTACTTCGCAGGCATACAGATAATCTGGCAGGGCCGGTAGCCGCTCACTGGCTGCTGGATAGCTTGCTGATCGCATCCTTGTGGTATACGTCGCCGCGTAGAAAGTAAGCAAGAAGAAAGAGCCACATACGAGCGGCTCTTTCTTCTTGCTTACTTTCCTATTGACGGGTTGACAGGCTACTTCCCAGTATACGTGTCGTCGTACACTGCCCACCTGTCCACCAGGCTGCCGTATCCCAACGCACTGTAGAGGACGTATATCTTCTTGAGCACAGGCCCGGTATACATCATCATGCCTTGCGAGAAGAACTGTACTGCTCCGCCCTGGCCTGCGGGAACCGGAGTGGGGGTTGGTCCGCTAGGGGTCGAGGTTGCCACCGGGTAGGGAACATAAGGATCAGGAGCGATAGCCGTCACTGCGGGTGCTGTGGCCCAGCCGAGGCGCTCGCGCACTCTCGCGCCTGTGCCTTCGCGCCACACCTTGCCGAAGCCCCTTATGGGCGTGTACAGGCCGGGAGGAGCCTTGATGTCAGGTTCCGGATCGCCTTCCTGATAATTGTCGCTGAAGCTTTGCGCGGTGCCGTCATCGAAGAGCACGTAGATAGTCCTGGCTCCGCCTGAGTAGTAGTCGTAGTAGCCGAGAATTGTGAGCATCTGTCCATGCTCGAAGCTCTGCTGGACGGTGGTAACGCCCATTTCGTCCATGTACGAGCAACCGAGCCAGCTCTGCACTTCGGGATGGTCAGCCCATATCTTGCCGAAGCCCCTTATGGGCACCTTCTGGCACGCGACACTTGGAGTCGGAGGCTTACCCGCATCAGTGTATCGCCATGCGTAGTAGTGCTGGCCGATATTACCCATCTGCACCTTGAAGCCCTGGGGTGCGTCCGGTACGTAGGTTAGCACGCGCCGTTCGTAGGGCTGGATAAGCACGGCAGTATCGGCTTTACCGGCAATCTTCACTCTTGCCCAGTATGCTTCGGCGATTGGGTAGCCTGTCGCGTAAAAGTAGGGGTCGCTCAGCCTAGCATCTACTACCTTGCCGTCCTGCATAATGGGGCCGCTCTGGTTGAGGAAGTCCCAGAATATGTCGGGGATATTGTGCTGGGTAGCGACTTCGTAGAAGGCGTCTTTGACATCGTAGTTGTTATAAGTAGAGTCTGCGCCTACTACGCCTGCGCGGTTAATTGTGTCGCTGATGGTTTCACCCAGCCTGTTCCTGCCTTCGGGAGTGTAGCCAATGTTGCTCACGTATCTGAAGCTGGCGTAGGTGGGTGTGCCCGCGCTCAGGTCGTCGCCATCTGATGCCAGATCGATCTCGGCCGGGTAACGGTTCACGTACTGGTTGTTGCCCACCTGCATCTGGCCCGATATTAGCTCCATAGTGAGCAGGCCGTTGGTGACATAGAAGGGGTTGGTTTTGTCGCCGTTGGGGTTATTGATCTCCATGCGGCTCTTGTCGAAGTACTGCACAAGGTGCTTGCCATTCGCACCTTCGGCGTAATCTTCGTAGGCGGTAAAGCCTGGTAGTGGACCCCAGAAATAGCCCCGTTTGACAGTGCCGTCGTCCACCAGTTGATCGGTGCGCGTCCATGTGGCCTGAAATGCGGGGTCTGCGAAGTTGTCGGGTGCCTGGGTAGGCGCGGCCAGCGCCCGGCCCGTGGCAGGGATGCTTGCCAGCATGGGCAGCACCATAAATGCCATGGCCGTAGCTGTTGTTAGTTGTCTGTACTTAGGTTTCATCGTGGTCTCTCTCCTGAACCTTCTGTAGATTTTTGCTGTGGGTGCCTCACACTGATCCTTGCGCGCAGGTCAGTATTTATTGCCTTATCATCCAAACGTACATCTATGATACAGGTTGCATCTTTCCCTCTAGTGGTATGCAACTTGCACTTATGGAGGCAATACGATAGAAGGAGGCCGGTAAAATTATGCGTATAGAGAAAGATATAACTGTGAATGCACCCATTTCGAAGGTGTATACGCTTTGGACCGATTTTGTGAACTTCCCCAGGTTTATGGAGAATGTCGAGTCTGTCACCGCTACGGGTGCCGACACTTATCACTGGAAGGCCAAAATCGGCCCTGTTGCCAAGGAATGGGACGCTGAGGTGAAAGGGCTGGTTCCGAACCGCAGTGTCACCTGGCACTCGATTTCGGGTGCGGAAAATGCGGGTGCTGTCACGCTGTCGGAGCGCGGCAATATCACTGAGATGCACGTGGTGATCGAGTACGATCCAAGCTGGCTCGAGGCCGCGGGCAATATTCTGACGGGCACACTATCGCGCAGTGTAGAGCAAGACCTTGAGCGATTTAAGCGCCTGGCTGAAGGTCAGGATCCCAGCCTCGCGGAAGGCGGAACCGGGCCAAGCGCCGGACAGCACGGCGCATCTACCATGTAAACGACCACGTGGGCGAAGGAACATAGGGGCAGTCGGCTCTGGCCAGAGCGGCCTGTTCTCTCTTGTCGCGTGTAACTTTGCACGTATACTTATTGCGGCAGACGCGTCAGGCACTGCCGAATATATTGTTATGCGGAAGGGGTTACAAGACGATGGTCAAGATTGGGATTAAGAGGGCCTGGGCTGGGCTGGTTACACTTGTTTTGCTGGCTGGGTTGTTGGGTACGCCGGGCGTGACTCTGGCCCACGCTAAGATTGCTAATTCGGTACCCGCCGACGGCGCTACCGTCCCGGTGGGCCTCACGCAGGTTGTTATTACGTTCACCGAGGACATAAGCCCCGAGCAATCGTCTGCTCAGTTCGTGATGTCGGACGGCATGGTTATGCAGGCTACCGCGACTGTGGACCGCGCCAACAGGACGCAAATGACTGTTGCCTTCGCCTCGGGTCTGCCTGCCGGCACCTATTCGGTACAGTGGCACGCAGTCACCGAGGACGACAACGGCATCACCGACGGCACGATCACGTTTACGGTGGCCGCCGATGCACAGAACTGCACTACATTCCCGGAGACGGGCGAAACCGTGTGCGGTCGTTTCCTTGAGTACTGGAACACGCATGGTGGGCTGGCTCAGCAGGGCTACCCCATTTCAGGCGAGCTACAAGAGGTGTCGGCCACTGACGGCAACACTTATACCGTGCAGTACTTCGAGCGCGCTGTATTTGAGAAGCACCCGGAAAATGCCGCGCCCAATGATGTGCTGTTGAGCCTGCTCGGCACGTTCCTTTACAAAGAGAAATACCCTGATGGTGCGCCCAACCAGCAAGCCAGCACTACCAACCCGCAGACCTTCCCCGAAACCGGCATGACGGTGGGCGGCAAGTTCATTGACTACTGGAACACGCACGGAGGGTTGGCTCAGCAGGGCTACCCTACCTCAAATGAGTTCGAGGAGAAGAGCGACCTCGACGGACAGACTTACCTCGTGCAATACTTCGAGCGCGCCGTGTTCGAATATCACCCCGAGAACGACGCGCCCAACGATGTCCTGCTGTCTCAACTTGGCACGTTCCGCTACAGGTCTGTCTACTCGGGGGCTTCAGTAAATGTGGACATAGTCGACTTCAAGTTCGACCCCGCAGTTATCACCGTGACGGTGGGCACAAAAGTCACGTGGACAGAGGTTGGCCCCACCGAGCACAATACGGTCTCCAAGGCCAACACCCCCCTGTGGGAATCGCCGATCATGCTGCCGGGCGATAAGTACAGCTACGTGTTCAATAACGCCGGCGACTTCGACTACTGGTGCACCATACACCCTGAGATGCTGGGCAAGGTAGTGGTGGTTGACAAGTAAATAACTTTCGTTGCATCTCTCTTACGAAAAGAAGAACTGCCTGTGACGTAGATAATGCGTCACAGGCAGTTCTTCTTTTTCTCCGTAAAACCTTCATACTCTTACGAGCTTTGGTTCATGCTTCGTGGTCCGTAGTCACGCTTCACGTTCTCACTATGCTCTCCGGCGTGACACTTTCCAGCCCGTCCCCATGAGGCCTAGCGCGAGCGCGACGAGACCAAGCATGGGCAGGAATGAGATCGGAGAACCTGTCTGCGGCATGCCTATTACCAGCGCCTCGATGTTGCCGCAAGATACGTAGACTGATGCCTCAGTGGCCGATTTGTGGACGTTGATCGCATAAGTGCCATCAGCGAGGTCGCTCAGGGGCTGGCTGACTATCGTTTCGGATGTTCCATTGATCAGGCTGGTAAGCGGATATTTGGGCTTGGGGTTCAGGGCAGCACAGGTCCCATCATGGATGTGGGCGGGCTGTGCGACTTCGCTTCCGCCCGATATATTCACGGTGACCTTGGTGGTGCCATCGCCCATGTCTTGCAGTACTGCAGTGCCCGTCTGGCCTGAGCCGTTCTGCGCATCCAACGTGACGGTGACCGAGCTAGCTTGCGCCCACGCCGACGTGCCCGCCAGCGCCAACAGAGCCACTAACGCCAGGGCAAACATTGCCATCTTCCTCATAATATTATTCCTCCTGCGTGCTTTCGCACGAAAGTATGCCAGGTGTGGGAGGCCGCCCGGTTATATGCATAATACTTCTAAAGACACAACTTTTATACATAGCGCGCCTTAAGATCGCCTTAAGATATTACTTCCAAATGCGAACAGAAGATATGGCCTTTCTATTCCCCCTCCTATTTAGACAGATTTCCCTGTGTAAATTGACTGCGTGCGGGATGCGTGCTATAATTAGGCTGGCAAAGGTCTGTTCGCTTCGTGAAAAGTGTGGAAAACGGAGGGAGAAAAGAAGATGATCCGGGATCTCAAAGAAGTACAAGGCTCGCCCCGCGCAGAAGTATTGAAGTTTGTGCAGAGGCATGGCTCGTCCTCAGTGAAGGATCTGGAAGCCGAACTGGGCGTGACCACCACTGCGGTGCGCGAGCAGGTGGCCCACCTTTTGCACGAGGGCCTTTTGCTGGCGACAAGGGTACGTGGCGACATTGGGCGGCCATATTACGTCTACTCCCTCACCCCCAAGGCGCAGGAGCTATTCCCCAAAGACTATGCTTCCCTCGCCCAGCTTTTGCTCGAAGAAACCCTTGAATTGCACGGAGCCGAAGGCCTGCGCTTGCTCCTCAACCGCGTGAGCGCGCGCATGGCCGATAAGTTGTCGAACAGCGAGCAGGTAAGCGAGCTTTCGCAGAAGTTGCTCGGCCTGGTGGCCTCTCTCGGCGAAACGGGCATGGAGGTATCCATGACCTCGCTGCAAAGCGAAGATGGCACGAGCGGCTACATCCTCAAAGCCCACGCCTGCCCCTACTTCGAGGTGGCGCGGAACCATCGCGAGATCTGTGATATGGAGCAGGAAATGATTGCTGACCTGCTGGGGCCGGGCGTCAGCGTATCCCTGTCCGACAGGATAGTGGATGGCGCCTGCGCTTGCGACTTCCACGTGAACCGGGTGCAGTCCGAGCCGCTTGAGTTTGTGGGCAAGGTAGGCGCAACGGAAGCATCTGAGTAGGGACGAACACCAGACGCTCGCAACCCACAGCAAGATCATATTTTGGAAGAAAGCTTAGGAAAATATAAAGCTAACCAATAAACCATAGGAGGCCTTTCATATTCATGGCGAACACTACCATAGAAAATAGCGCGGCAGCCGCCACACCCGTGGTCGGAGCCGGACTTGTTATAGAGAACCTGCATGTAAGCGTAGAGGGGCAGGAAATATTGAAGGGGCTGAGCCTGAGCGTACGCCAGGGAGAAGTACATGCCCTCATGGGGCCTAACGGTTCGGGCAAATCAACCTTAGTGAACGCACTGATGGGCAACCCCAGCTACACGATTACAGGCGGTACGGCCACCCTCAACGGCGAAGATATTACGAAGCTGCCTCCCGACGAGCGCGCCAAGGTGGGCCTCTTTCTGGGCTTCCAGTATCCGTCGGCTATACCCGGCGTGAGCGTGGCGAATTTCATCCGCACCGCGCTCGTGTCGCTTGCCACTCCCAGGGCTAGAAGCGAAGCGGATCTGCTCGATGCCGAAGGGCGAGTGAAGGCTGATACCGCTCCCAATTCTGACCTGGCCGCTCCCAAGTACGTAGGTCGAGGCGGAGTTGCGCGAAGTAATCCCGCAGTCAAAGAGTTCCGCAAGAATTTGCTGGCAACCCTCAGCATGCTCAAGATGGACAGCAGCTTTGCCACCCGCTATGTGAACGACGGCTTTTCGGGCGGCGAGAAGAAGCGCCTTGAAGTGCTGCAGATGGCTATGCTAAAGCCCAAAATCGCCATGCTCGATGAGCCGGATTCCGGCCTCGATATTGATGCTGTGCGCGAAGTGGCTGCGGGTGTGAACAGTCTGCGCGGGCCTGAAATGGGCGTCCTCCTCGTCACCCACTACCAGCGCATCCTTAATTACATCAAGCCCGACTTTGTACACGTTATGATCAAGGGCAAGATCGTACAATCCGGCGGGGCGGAACTGGCGAAAGAACTGGAAGAGAAGGGCTACGATTGGCTTCGAACCGACTACATGGACGACGCCGAAGTGGCGGCCCCCAGCGATACGGAGGGCGAGCATGGCGACGTCTAGCGCAGTTGAGCCGCGCGCACTGGCGCAAGGCGGGCTGACGGCTACTGCTGTCACTGCTCTTTCCGACCTCATGAACGAGCCTCAGTGGTTGCGCCAATCGCGCGCCGAGGGCTGGCAGGCGTTTGAAACTTTGCCTACACCGCGCTGGACCAAGGGCATCGCGCAGTGGTGGACGACAGACGTCAGCGAGCTTGACCTGAGCAAACTACAAGCCTACGTTCCCTCTGACCTGAGCGCAAGTCAGGCCGAGGCAGAAGTGAGCCTGGGCGGAGAAGGCGACGAAGAGGGTAGTCTACTGGTGCAGGTGAACTCGGAAACGGCCTTCCTGCGCGTACCCGACGATGTGAAGGCCCAGGGTGTGATCTTCTGCTCGCTTGAAGAAGCAGTGCGTGAGCATTCCGACCTGGTAGAGCAGTATTTGCACAAGCTGGTAGCCCCCAACACCGACAAGTTTGCCGCCTTGCACACTGCCCTGTGGAGTGGTGGGGTGTTCCTTTATGTGCCCGAAGGCGTGACTGTAGCTTTGCCGGTGCACGTTGTCTACAGGCTGAATACTCCGGGTGCCGTCGCTCTTGGGCACACTCTTGTCGTGGCCGAAAAGGGCGCGAATGTGCGCTATGTCGAAGAGTTCCACTCGGACTATGATGAAGGACAGGCACTACATTCGGGTGTGGTTGAAGTATCGGTGGGCGAGAACGCTAAGGTCGAGTTCACATCTATGCAGGAGTGGAACCGCAACGTCTTTTCGTTCGCCACGCGCTACGCCAGGGTGGGCAGACGTGGCCTGATGCACTGGGTGATCGGCGAAATGGGCGCGAAGCTGATCAAGGCGCACGCCGAAACCCAGCTTCTGGGCGAGGGCGCACGCACGCTGACACGCGGCATCTGTTTCGCGGACAGCGACCAGCACTACGACAACACATCGAACACCCACCACGTGGGCCGCGATACCTACGGCGACATCCTGTTCAAGGGCGCTGTGCGCGACACCTCGCGCCTTGGCTTCGAGGGCATTATCAAAGTAGATCACGGTGCGCAGAAGACCGACTCGTACCTGACGATGAACACCCTCTTCCTGAGTGAAGGCGCGAAGGCCAACTCGATCCCCGGATTGGAGATCCTGGCCGACGATGTTCGTTGTTCACACGGCGCGACGGTTGGCACCGTCCAAGCCGAGCAGATGTTCTACCTCGAAAGTAGAGGCATACCCGAAATCGAGGCCGAGAAGTTGATCGTGGGCGGCTTCTTCGAGCCGGTCATCGACGAGATGCCGCTCGAATCGGTTCGCCAGCGTCTGCGCGATATAGTGCAGAACAAGGTGGCCTTGCCTCGCGTTGGCCAGGAAGCCCAACGACCCGGATAGTCACATAGCACGATGCAAAGTAGTTGATCCAACAGGGACTAGCACCAGGTGCTAAGTCCCTGCTTTGTTTCAGGGGGAATATCATGATAAGCAGCAACGAAACTCGGCAGCAGGCCACCAAGAGCACCGTAGATTGGGAGCATGTTCGGGCCGATTTCCCGATCCTGAAGCGCACCGTGCACGGTAAGCCCTTGATCTACCTGGACAGCACCGCCACTTCGCAGAAGCCGCAACCTGTACTTGACATAATGAACGACTACTACCTGACGTGCAACGCCAACATCCATCGTGGTGTGTACGAGATCAGCGAGACGGCCACCCGCCGCTACGAGGAAGCTCGCAGCAAGATCGGGCGCTTCATAAACGCCAGGTCGAGCCGCGAGATCATCTACACACGCAACACCACGGAGTCGATCAACCTGGTGGCCTACTCCTGGGCACGGGCCAACCTGCACGAGGGCGACGTGATTCTCCTCAGCAAGATGGAGCACCACTCGAACATCGTTCCCTGGCAAATCCTCGCCCGCGAGCGTGGCATTGCACTTCGCTTCCTCGACGTGTCTCCCCATGGCACTCTCGTACTCGACAACCTGAGCGAGATGTTGGAGGGCGTGCGCCTGGTAAGTCTTACGCAGATGAGCAACGTGCTTGGCACGATCAACCCCGTCGAGGAGATTATCACGGAGGCGCATGCTGTTGGCGTGCTCGTACTCCTTGACGCTGCGCAGAGCGTACCCCATCTCCCGGTGGACGTACAGGCCCTCGACGTAGACTTCCTGGCCTTCTCGGGGCACAAGATGTGCGGCCCCACTGGTATCGGCATTTTATACGCCAAACGCGTCTTGCTGGACGCGATGCCGCCGTTCCTGGGTGGTGGCGATATGATCAGCTCTGTGACCCTGGACGGCTTTACCACCAACGAATTGCCCTGGAAGTTTGAGGCGGGGACACCCGCCATCGCGGAGGCTATCGGTCTTGGCGCCGCGGTGGACTATCTCAACGGGATCGGCATGGAGAACGTCCACGCTCGCGAGCAGGAGCTAACCGCATACGTGCTGGATAAAGTGCGAGCTATAAAGGGCGTGACGGTGCATGGCCCCGACGCGAGCGAGAAGGGCGGCGTCATATCGTTCGAGGTAGAGGGCGCGCACCCTCACGACGTCGCTACTATTCTCGATAGTGAGGGGATATGCGTGCGCGCAGGACACCACTGCTGCCAGCCGCTCATGCACCACCTGGATGTGCCTGCGCTGGCGAGGGCTTCTTTCTACGTGTATACTCGGATCTCGGATATAGATGCGTTGGTGGAAGGGATCGCGAAGGTGCAAAAGGTGTTTGCCTAGTGGAAGATTTACAGGCCAGATATCGCAAGTTACTATTGATGGTGCTGCCCGTGATGGGCATGCTGGTATCGGGTCAGGCTTTGCTGGAGTCGGGGCCTGAGGTGAGCGTACCCGGCCTGATACTGCTGCTATTTTTCGTGGCTTTTTTCGTGTACAGGTTGGTCGTGTTTGTGAGGACTAAATGAGCAATATGTGGCAGGGCAAGAAAGTGCGGTTGAGGGCGATAGAGCCTGGCGACGCCGATACGCTTTTCGAGTGGAACCAGGATACGGACATGACCCGCAGCCTCTACCGGGTGCCTTTCCCCCAGTCGAGAGAAGCGAACCTGCATTGGGTGCAAGAGACCTCGGCCAGAGGGCCACAGAACGACAACTATTTCCTGGTGATCGAGAACCTGGCGGGCGAAATGGTGGGCACGCTCAGCACACATAGCTGTGAGCCGCGCAACGGCACCTTCAGATACGGCCTCGCGATACTTGACGAGCACAAGCGCGAAGGCTATGCGTCCGAGGCGATCCTGCTCATGCTACGCTATTATTTCGGCGAGTTGCGTTATCAAAAGGTGGTGGCCGAAGTTTACGGCTTCAACGACGACTCGATCAGCTTCCACGAGAGCCTTGGTTTCGTGCTCGAAGGACGCCTACGGCAGATGATCTATACTGGTGGGGAGTACCACGATATGCTGATGTTCGGCATGACGAGCAAGGAGTTCTCGACAGGCCACGGCAGAGAAATGGGCGAGTAGGGAGGTTTCATGGACTCTTTGTACGCAGAAGAAATACTGGATCATTACAAACACCCGCACAACTTCGGGCAGCTTGAGAACGCCGACATTCACACCGAGGCGAACAATCCCCTGTGCGGCGACAGGCTCGCCATGGACCTGCGCGTGAAAGATGGTGTAGTAGAGGATGTGCGCTTCACCGGACGAGGCTGCGCGATCAGCCAGGCGTCGGCCTCCATGCTCACCGACCGCATGGTGGGCGAGAAACTGACCGACCTGGCAAGCACCACGCGCGAGGACATCATGGAGATGCTGGGCGTTGAAGTGAGCTACGCCCGCATAAAGTGCGCAACCCTTTCGCTCGGCCTACTGCGCCAGGCCCTCGCCGAAGCGGGGGTGTCCGTTTCCGAACACATGGAAGAGGATTGACTTTCTTTTGAATCACGAAGAACACGAAGGTTAAGAGATCACGAAGGTAAGTCTGTTGGGAGGAGCAAACGGAGTTAGTAGCTCCTGCAAACCCACTATTCACCCCACAAGTTCCCTTGTCTCTTTTCTAAAACTTTCCTTAACCTTCGTGTTCTTCGCGATCAGGTAGCCAACCCAGGGAGCACACAACCAGGAGCAATCATGTCCCAATCGCTGATTATCGAGAATGCGCGCATCTACACTATGGACCAGGAGGTTCCGCATGCGGGCGCACTGGCCATAGAGGATGGGCGCATCGTCATGGTGGGGAGCAAGGAAGACATGAGCCTGTTGCCGGGCAAGGCTCGCCGCGTGGACGTGGGCGGCAGGGCCGTCATCCCCGGCCTGATCGATGCACATATCCACTTCCTCGAATATTCGCGCAGCCTTGCTCGTGTCGACCTCAACGGCGCGGCCTCGAAGGAAGACGTGCTGGCGAAGGTGGCGGCGAAGGCTAAAGAACTTGGGCCGGGTAGGTGGATACTGGGTGGCGGGTGGAACAATAACCTCTGGTCGCCGCCCGACTACCCCAAGCGCCACGACCTCGACCGGGTCTCCCCCCACAACCCCGTTCTCCTCGACCGCAAAGACTTGCATAGCTGCTGGGTGAACAGCCTCGCTTTGACGAAAACAGGTGTCACCCGCGATACCGCCGATCCGCCCGGTGCTGCCATCGGCTGGGACGACGCAGGTGAGCCGAACGGCATGTTCTACGAGAGCGCGGTGGCGTTGGTGCGTAACGCTGTTGACGAGCCGCCCGAAGATTCCCTGACCGCCATGCGGCGCGGTTTGCGCGTACTGGCCCGCATGGGGCTGGTGGGGTTCCACGACTGCGAAGGGCCGGACGCGCTGGCAGCGTTCGAGCAACTGGACGCCTCTGATGAGCTTTCACTGCGCGTGGTGATCCTGCTGGCCTACAATCGCCTGCGCGAAAGCATTGCTGTGGGTCTGCGCACGGGCTTTGGGTCGGACAGGCTGCGGTTGGGGCCCGTCAAGATATTCAGTGACGGATCGCTGGGGTCGTCCACCGCCCAGATGCTCGCGCCGTTCGAGGGCCAACCCCACAACTGCGGCATCGCGACCATTTCGCAGGACGAGATGGAGGAGGCCATCGTGCTGGCGGCACGTGCGGGCATACCGTCTGCGGTGCATGCCATCGGCGACGCCGCCAACCGCAGGGTGCTGGATGCGTTCGCAAAGGCGAAGGACGCACTTGGTCCCCAGCCTGAGGGCGCTCGGTTACTGAACCGCATCGAGCACGCACAACTACTCCACCCCGACGACGTACCGCGCTTCGCTCAACTGGGCGTGGTCGCGTCGATGCAGCCTCTCCATGCCACTTCCGATATGCGAGCAGCCGACCGGCTGTGGGGCGCACGTGCTCGCTACGGCTATGCGTGGAAGAGCGTGTTAGAGGCAGGCGGCCTATTAGCTTTCGGGTCGGACGCGCCGGTCGAGATGCCTGACCCCTTTCTGGGCATACACGCCGCCGTCACCCGCCAGGACCTCGACGATCAGCCGCCGGAGGGGTGGTATCCCGAGGAACGCTTGACGGTAGAGGAAGCCGTGCATGCCTACACCGTGGGTGCTGCTCGTTCATGCCCTTATCTGCCCAACGTGACGGGCACCCTCACGCCCGGTTCGGTGGCCGATCTGCTGGTGCTCGACAGAGACATATTCACAATAGAAGCCCAGGAGATTAAGCACGCCCACCCCCTCGTGACGATGGTGGGAGGCCGCGCGCTCGTGGACGACGAAGGATTATTCGGGGGCAAGTAGGTCCTCCTCCGTAAATTACGCCAATATTAATGCAACTTCTCTGGCCCGTGGGATAGCGCCTGTGCTATATTAACGCTATGCGACGCTTTTTCTTGCTTTTGATAGCGTGCCTCTTGCTGCTTGCCGGGTGTGACGTGCCTACGCCGCCCCCCGAAATGCCGACCCCAACCCCCGGCTCGACTAACCCGGAAAAGGCGACGTATACGACGCCCGTAGCTGCAACCCCTGAACGGGGCTTCACCCCCCTCGATGCGCCCCTCGGCCATATCTATTTCCTGCGCGACGGCCACCTGTGGACGATAGACCCCGAAGGAACGAACGAACGGCAGTTGAGCGATGTACCGGCAACGGGCGCGCCCGTGCCTTCCTTCGACGGTAAGCAGATCGCGTGGGTGGGCGGCAAGAACCTCTATGTAATGTCCACAAGCGGTGGTGCTGCGCGCGTTCTTTACACGGGCGAACTGGCCGACTACCAGCGTCTGGGTTGGAGCCATGACCAGACAGTGATCGGCTTCATCACGTATGACCTCACGCAGGTAGGCACCGAGATAGCCTGGGCAGTACCCGTGGCGGGCGGCGACCCAGTTCTGCTGGCGCATATCAACGACGGCGCGGGCGACCAGTCGGGCGGGTATGAGCGCATGGTGCAGTGGCCGCCTGACGACCACTGGGTGCTGGTAGGTGGCCCCAACAACCCCATGACCCTGCTGCGATGGCCCGTCGGCTCGGGCCTGCCGGGAGATACACGCACGATCTCCGGAGGCGAGGCAGATTGGTCGCCCGATAACCAGACGATTCTTTACACTGAAACAATGGGTGGGGCAGTGCTTATCTACAATATTAATGAGAACGCGGCTACACCCTTCCGCGACGAGAAGCTCTTTGTGGGCACGGGTCTCGGCTCGTACGCCCAGGGTCCAGGGCCTCTTTGGTCGCCCGCTTCCGTTGGCTCGGACAGCGACATCCTGATCTACCGCAGCCATTCAGCATCGGGCGAGCCGAACGTGGCGGTGCGCACACGAGGTGGCCGCGATCTCGTGTCCCTGCCCGATCTCACGAATAATCCCGCCTGGTCGCCCTCAGGCGATAAACTGGTGGTAGAGACAGGCTCGATGGGCAACGATACACTCGGCCCCAAGTGGACCCCAAGCGGCCTCTCTATCGTCACGATAAGCCTCACCGAAGCCCACCAGATCAGTCCTCTTGTGAAGAACGCCCAGTGGCCCGCCTGGGGGAAGTAAGCCCTCCGTCGTCCGTCCCCCACAGGTCGTCGTAGTTTTCGCGTCTTCGGATTATGGTGGCGGTGGCGCCTGATACCAGCACCTCGGCAGGACGCGGCCTTGCGTTGTATTGCGAGGACATCGAGAAGCCGTACGCGCCCGTCTGTCCTACAGCGAGCAGATCTCCGGGCTTGAGAGTGCCCAGTTGTCTGCCGTGGCCCAGGAAGTCAGACGACTCGCAGATGGGGCCGGCTATTTCCACCGCCTGCCCATTCCCGGCCTCTGCTTCCCGTGCTGGGTAGATGGGATGCCAGGCGTCATACAGGGCCGGACGGATAAGGTCGTTCATGCCGGCGTCCACTATGATTATCGAGGGCTGATCGGTTGCGGACGGCTCTTTGATGTAGAGCACCGAGGTCAGGAGCGCGCCCGCAGGCCCCACGATGAAGCGGCCCGGTTCGAGCAATAGGTGCAACTCGCGTCCCTTGAGTAGGGGACGAAGGGCAGCCGCCAGCGCTTCCGGCCCCTCCGGCTTATCCTCCGGGCGGTAAGGTATGCCCAGGCCGCCACCTATATTCAGGTCGCGCAGGGGATGCCCTCTGTGG
>DATINP010000064.1:0-23440 GCA_035474135.1 Chloroflexia bacterium
TGTTTCGCCGAGGATCGCTCCGAGGGTCGCGGTAAGTGGAGCGGCATCGGGGTCGAGGTTCACAAAGACGAACGGTCCCCAGGTTTCGACAAGAACAGGGTGCAAACCATAGCAGCTTTTGTCGAAATCCTCCACGCCCTCAAACTCAGGTGTGGTCATCAAGTGACCGTCAAGCGCGTAGGTCCAGCCGTGATAGCGGCATTGTAGGGATTTGCGGTTGCCTTTGCCGGCAGCCACATTGCCCGCACGATGGCGGCAAACGTTATAGAAGGCGCGCAGCGTGCCATCGGTGCCACGGGTGACCACAAGAGGCTCGCCCAGCACGTCGCAGGTAAAGAAGTCGCCTACGCGGGCGACCTCGTCGATGCGGCCCACAGCCTGCCATGTACGCGAGAATATTTTGTCTTTTTCCAGAGCCAGGAAGGCAGGCTCGACGTACCACCGGGCGGGCATGGTAGCGGCGCGAGCCAGGTTAGGCTCGAACTGGAAGTCGGTCAAATCTAGCATAGCAAGCTCCTAATCGGCGGCATATGGGTATTATAGCAGACGAGGGATGTAGAGGAGCTTTCCTGCCAAAGGTCAGAGAGCCTTGTGCCGGTTCCGCAGTACAAGACGAGCCGCCAGACCGACACCCGCGGCTGCTCCCAGCGTCCAGCCTCTCCAGCTACGGGGACGTGCTTGCAGATCGCGCAGGACAGCGGTAGCAGCGTTGCGCCCCGATGCGCCAGACACACCGCCGCCGGGGTGGGTGCTGGCGCCCGTCAAATAAAGGCCTGTGAGAGGGGTTTTGTACATGGCCAGTTCGGGCAGGGGGCGGAACATGAACATCTGGTCGAGGGACATATCAATGTGCATGATGTTGCCGCGCAGGAGGCCTACATTGCGCTCAAGGTCGAGCGGGGTCTGGATATAGCGGTGGGTTATGCGCGAGGCGATATTGGGCGCATACTCAGCCAGCGTGTCGATGAGGCGGTCGGCTTCGCGCTCACGTATGCTGTCCCACGTTTCCCCACCGGCCAGTGCGTAGGGGTGATACTGCGCCCAGATATAGAGCGAGTGCTTGCCCGGCGGCACTATAGTGGGGTCGACCGCAGAAGGGGTCATAGCGACCAGGGCGGGTCTTTCGGCAGGATAGCCTCGTTGTGCATCAGCATAGGCGCGTTGCAGGTATTCGAGGCTCGGGCAGATCAACTGCATCGCAGAGCCGATGGCCTGGGATTCGGACAGGCAATCATAGCGTGGCAGTTCGTCTACGGCACAGCGCACAGTCATTCCTATGCCGTTGCCGACGCGTAAAGCTTCGAGGCGGGAGCGGAGGCCGGATGGCAGGTTTTCCCGTCCCACCAGGCCGAGGAGGGTGGTCTGGACATGCGCACCCGACACCACCACGTCAGCCTCTATGCGCTCGCCACCCTCCAGTTCGATGCCGTTTATGATACCGCTCGCGGCCAATATACGCTTGACCGGGGCATTACAGCGAACATTGCCCCCATGATATTCGAGGCACCTCTGGAGGGCCAGCGACAGCATGCCGGACCCACCTCGTGGGTGGGTTGCGCCTACATCGTGGTAAAGGCTGTGCGCACCTGCCAGCGCACCCGCACCCACTTCGGAGGGAGGAGGGCCGGACTGGGCGGCCATCCAGCCCATAGCGGCCTTTACTTCCGGAGTGGTGAACGTCTCATCCAGCATCTTCCCGTAGCTGCCGAGCACCTTACTGAGGAGGGGTAGACCACCCATGGAGGGATCGCCATCTGTGCCTGAGAAGCCTGCTTTTATTTGATCTATAGCGGTCCGACGAGCGATCTTGCCTACGGCAGAACCGGGAGCGGGGCTTTCGGAAAATAGCTCAAAAATAGGCTTATTGAACCTGTCCCACTTCTGTACGAAGTCGCGATAGGCGTCGGCGTCGTGCTCCGAGATGCCGGCAATAGACTGGCATGTGCGGTCGAGGTCGCGCCAGAACGTGAGCGATGAGCCGCCGGGGAAAGGCGCGAAGCCCCAGGGATCCATTTGCATATACTCCAGCCCAAACCTGTGTAGAGCAAGCTCCTGGATTATGGGCGTCTTATGAATGAGGATATGCATGACCGAACATGTGTCTACCTGATAGCCCGGCCACAACTCTTCGGTGTTCACTGCCCCGCCGACACGCGAGCGACGCTCGAACACGGTCACGTCATGCCCAGCCTTAGCCAGGTAACAGGCGCAGACGAGGGCGTTGTGGCCGGCACCGATAATAACTATTGTCTTCCTGTTTGGCATTATTCTTGTTCTTGGAGATCTCTATTCACCTGTTCTAAATCATGGAGAAGTAGTGGCGGACCCACACCTCCATGCTTGGATCTTCTCTCCAGGCATCGAAAGTCCACCACATATAGCGGAGCGCGGTATAGCGGGCAGCAATCCGAAAGCGCTGAGCAAAGTCTGCTGGCGAAACGGTGATCCCATGCTCGGCCAGTGCAACACGATACCTCTCGGCAAGATCCTGTGAGAAAAAGTGGTGAGGCACATCCAGGTAAAATGGACCATAGTGGGTCGACTGCCAATCGATGATGTAAGGCACTCCATCCAGGAGTAACACATTGCTGGGGTTAATATCTGTGTGCACCAGGGTGAGGGCATCGCCTTCGTCGTAGAGGGCGGACATCTCGTCCACGATGCTTGCAGCGGCCGCTTCAACCCTTGGCAGATCCTGCCTGAATAGTTCGCAAAATTGCCGGTCGGCGATGGCGCGCTCCCAGTTTGGTCTCCAGGCCACGGTCTCTATCATCCGGGTGTAGTATGCGCGATCCGCTACGGGTAGCCAATTCAAATCGGCGCGCCCCCAGTTAGCAGCATGAATGGCTGCAACTGCCGCCGCTTCTCGATCAACGGCGACCTCCGATATATACTCTAGGCTCGTAGGTCGCTGGATGCTGCCCACATCTTGCATACAAATCAGCGCAGGAGCATCACTATTCAGATCCAGCGTATGGCTGAAGGGAACGTTGGGTTGGCCCTGTGCGCCTAAATGCACGAGGGTCCGGCGCTCCTTCAAGCTCGCATTCTTGGTGACCAAACGGACGACGGAACTCTCGTCGGCTACACCTTGAAGCGTTAACACGTAGCGCTTGACTATCGCTCCGGAAAGCCCTGAGTCAACTGAAAGCTCCTGCACCTGCGCTATCTGAGCCACCGGATCGACATATCGGGCTACCGTTTCCTGAAGCAACATTTGAAGTCCCGCATTTAGCACGTTCGCACTCCCTTTACCATGCCCGCAATAAGCGCGGTTTAGCCGGTCGTCTCTGACCGGAGTAGATCCCACATAACGAAGTTGCTTCCTCATGTGCCGTGGTCATATTGCTTGCCTCGCCTGTTAGAGCGCATGCTTATACCAGCGCCGCTCTTCGTGAATATTCGCTGGCCGCCCCTCCAATACTACAGCATACCTCAAGCGTTGCCCAGGTATCGGTACACGTCTCGTACATCCCACAAATTGTCGGGGGACAAGACCGCACACGTGAAACAGGGGGCTAGACATAAGGGAGTATAATGGGTGCACGACAGGTTCGCCTGTGCAGGCTTGAGCTATTGTTCAAGTTAGCAACCGAATACAACTTGATTGACAGCCTGGTACAATCCGGTACAACCTGATGAGTACACCAAACACTGAGGAACACAACCGGCTGGGCGATATTTCCGATGGATGGCGGCTCTGGGGTCCATACCTCAGTGAGCGCGCCTGGGGCACCGTGCGCGAAGACTACAGCCCCGATGGCTCGGCCTGGACCTATTTCCCTCATGATCATGCCCGCTCTCGCGCCTACCGCTGGAGCGAAGACGGACTGGCCGGCATTTCCGACGTAAAACAAAAGCTTTGCTTTGCTCTCGCCTTGTGGAACGGACGCGACCCTATCCTCAAAGAGCGTCCGTTCGGCCTCACCAACCCTGAAGGCAACCACGGCGAGGACGTAAAGGAATACTACTTCTACCTCGACAATACCCCTACCCACTCCTACATGAAGATGTTATACAAGTACCCGCAGGGCGCATTCCCCTACGACGACCTTGTAGAGACCAACCGCACGCACACCAGGCATGACCCCGAGTACGAGCTGGTGGATACGGGCATATTCGCGGACAACCTCTATTTCGACGTAACCGTAGAGTATGCAAAGGTCGGGTCAACCGATATACTGGTGCGCATCAGCGCCACCAATCGCGCCGGTACGACCGCCGACCTGCACATCCTCCCGACACTCTGGTTCCGCAATACATGGAGCTGGGGCGAAAAGCCCGAATTGGACGAGGCTCGCCCCACCATGAAAAAAGTGGCGCCAGGCCTCGTCCTCGCCCGGCATCCCCTGATCGACTACTACACATTAGCGTGTGAGGGCACGCCCGACCTGCTCTTCACTGAAAATGAAACTAATGTCGCGCGGCTTTTCGGCGCGGAAAATCCCCGGCCCTACGTCAAAGACAGCATCAACGACGCCATCGTGCATGGGCAACAGGACAGGGTGAACCCCGACCAAACCGGCACCAAGGTGTCGGCCCACTATAGCAAGACGCTCGACGCGGGCGAAACCTGGGTCGTCAGGTTGCGCCTCTCTTCGGTGCCGACGGCGGACGACTACGCCCCGGACGGCGACCCCTTTGACGGCTTCGATGCAACCTTTGACCAAAGAATACTAGAGGCCAATGAGTTCTACGCTGCTATCCAGCCTCTCACCCTCACTGATGACGAACGGCTCGTGCAAAGGCAGGCTCTGGCGGGAATGCTCTGGTCAAAGCAGTTCTATCACTACAACGTCGAGGAATGGCTCAACGGCGACCCTGCCCAGCCACCGCCCCCGCCTGAGAGGAAGCATGGGCGCAACAGCGAATGGCAGAACGTCTTTAGCGATGACATTATGTCAATGCCCGATACCTGGGAATACCCCTGGTTCGCGGCCTGGGACCTGGCCTTCCATTGTCTACCGCTGGCGCTGGTAGACGCAGAGTTCGCCAAGACCCAACTGCTCTTATTAGGTAGAGAATGGTACCAGCATCCTAACGGGCAGATACCCGCTTATGAGTGGAACTTCAGCGATGTAAATCCCCCTGTGCTGGCGTGGGCGGCGTGGCGCGTCTATTTGATGGACAAAGAACAAAAAGGGACTGGCGATCTGGCTTTTCTTGAGCGGGTGTTCCATAAGCAACTGCTCGACTTCACCTGGTGGGTGAATCGCAAAGACGCGCAGGGCATGAACGTGTTCGAGGGCGGCTTCCTGGGGCTGGACAACATCGGTGTCTTCGATAGAAACGCACCCCTGCCCACAGGAGGCTGGATCACGCAGAGCGATGGCACAAGTTGGATGGCGATGTTCTGTCTCAATATGCTCACAATCGCGCTCGAACTCGCCACCCACGACAGGGTATACGAGGATATAGCCACCAAGTTTTTCGAGCACTTCCTATATATTGCGTCGGCCATGAACAACATCGGCGGCAAAGGCATACCGATGTGGAGCGAAGATGATGAGTTTTTCTACGATGTCCTGCACGTGCCGGTGGGCGATGAGCGTGGGGCAGTCAATGTACCTCTCAAAGTGCGCTCATTGGTGGGCCTGATCCCCCTGTGCGCGGTAACGATCATGGAACAGGGGCTTCTGGAGCAACTGCCCGACTTCAATGCGCGCCTGCGATGGATTTTGGAATATCAGCCCGAGGACGCCAAACTCGTGTCACGCTGGAGCGAAACGGGGATAGGCGAGCGGCGGTTGGTCGCTATCTTGCGTGGGCACCGCATGAAAAGTTTGCTTAAGCGCATGCTGGACGAGAGCGAGTTCCTGTCGGGGTACGGTGTGCGCTCGCTGTCGCGCTATCACCTCGAACACCCCTACGTATTCGAGCAAGGAGAGGCGCGGTATGAGGTGAGATACGAACCAGGCGAGTCGGAGAGCGATCTGTACGGGGGCAACTCGAACTGGCGCGGGCCTGTGTGGTTCCCTGTGAACTATATCCTGATCGAGTCGCTGGAAAGGTTCCACAGCTATTATGGAAACGATTTCAAAGTAGAGTATCCCACCCACTCGGGGCAAATGCTGACCATAGGCGAAATATGCGCCGACCTATCGAGCAGGCTGGTGAGTATCTTCTTGCGCGACCAACAGGGCCACCGCCGTGTGTTCGGCGATCAACGGTTGTTTCAGACTGACCCTCACTGGCGCGATTATATACAGTTCAGCGAATACTTCCATGGCGAAACGGGCGCAGGCTTGGGCGCAAGCCACCAGACAGGCTGGACCGGGCTGGTAGCTGAACTGATCCAACAGATAGGCAAGAGCAGAGTGGGAGGACAAGACTCTACGCAGGCCTCGGAACAAGCCGAAGCACCAGTGGGAAGGAGCCCCGCATCGGAAAATGCAGGAACGCCCTGGAGTGCCGGAGTCGCAATAGGGAAATAGTAGGAACCCTGTAGGAGTGATAGTAGGATGGCAAGTAGTAGTAGAGGTAGTACCAAACTATGAGCGGGGGCAATACCTTTGGGTAAAGATAGACTATTGTCTTTCCGGTGCATGGCTTGCTATAATTCAGCGTGGCACAATCGACAAGGAACGTGTGTGCGTTTCTTGGCGTGCGATAACAACATAAATTGCAATATCTCTTTTATAAATAGTTCATCATCAAGATAACGGGATAATCAGGCGTGAACTCAAAACCACCTACAAACAACGGTATCGATTTTTCTGCCCATACCGTAAATGGCAGAAATACTCGATTCTATACAACTGCAGCGCCCGTCGCCAAAGCAGCTACGATCTCTCGTCCCCATGGGATTGTGGGTCGAGAGTCGATTCTCAAGATGACTGCCCAGGAATGGGGACGCTTCTTGCTGGCCCTGGGCGTCACGATCTCATTCTTCGCCTATCTCATAGTAGCGCCATTTCTGGCCGCGAACAGCCAGGACCTCGGCTTTACTACCAGGTCCGATGCTCAAGGCAATCAGGTGGTGGCCTGGGTGCTGCCCAACGGGTTGGGTTATAACCAGGGCATAAAACCAGGCGACATTGTGATCAGTATCACGGAGAAACAGGGAGTCGGCAAGACAGCACTGATTGCTTCGCAGAATGACCCCGCTCTGGTCACCACGATAACAACTAAAGGCACATCGGACCTGAGTACTTTGCAGAAGTTCAGCTTCTTGCTGCTGGCGGTTGTATTCATCGGAGTGGGCGGACCGGTGTACGTGAAGGCACAGTACAGGTCTGCTGCGTCGGCGTTTTACCTGTTCTGTATTGCAAGCGCGGTAAGCCTGGTGACGGCGGCGATCTCAGAAACGCTCGCTGGGTGGACGCTTGCGCTGTTGTTTATCAGTCTTATTACCTGGGCTGCGTCGTTCGCATGCTTCTTCCTGAAGTTCCCGATAAAGGTGGGAAAGAAGGGCGGGCTGCACACAACACTTATTTCTGCCATTTCTATAACCGGGTTAAGCATAGTAGTCTTTTACCTGTATACGTTCTACCTGGCGCCCGACCTCTATCCGCTGGCACAATTTGCTAATTTCGCCTACCTGGCTTTAGGCACGTTGATTGGATTGGTAAGCCTGGGAAGGGCGTTTTTCATTCAGAGATCGAAGCTGGTACAGGGGCAGTTGTCCGTAGTGCTGGTGGGTACGATGCTGGCGGTTGGGCCCAGTTTACTGTTGGGGGTATTGCCCAAGTTCATCGGTGTGCCGACGCTGGATATTCAGTATACGGCGCTGACGCTGGGGATTATGCCGGTTTCGCTGGCGTATGCGATAACGCAGCACCAATTGATGGGGATCAGGGGTTTGGTGCGACGAGGCGTGGTGCACGGAGTGATGGGTTTCGCCGTATTGCTAGCCATTACGATGGTGGCGATTACGCTGAGTGCTCTGTTGCCCGACGATTGGTATAAAGGAGAGTTCGGGATCCTGGCGATCGGGCTGTTCGTCCTGGTTATCGCCGGGAGTTACGATTACGTACAGCGCAAGGTAGAAGTGTGGGCGGATAAGTTTATCTACCACGACGGATATGACTATAAAGAAGCGTTGCTGGATTTCAGCGCGCAGTTATCGACCGAGCAGGATCTGAACAGGCTGGTCGATGATCTGGTGGAGCGGACATGCAGGCTGATGAATTTGTCCTGCGGGATTTTGCTGTTGGCGGGACCGCCGAGGCAGGATCAGGATTCGGATAGAATCAGGCAACCTGAGCAAAGTGCGGCAGAACAGGCGCGGGCGACGGCTATGCGGGTTACGCCTTATGCCCGCTACGGGGCAGGGGCAGAATGGCTGATCGAGGGACTGCAGAAAGAGCTTGCGGAGTATGGGGTGGAGTTGGATGACGAGAGCGCCCCGGTGGAGATGATGTATTTCAGCCAACGCATGTACCCGCACGAGACATTTGAGTCGACTCACCTGAATACGGAGCGTATGCTGGATACGACAAATCTGCAGAAGAATATGAGGTCGTTTCTGGGGGTGCCGTTATGGACCCGACAGCATTTCGTGGGCATCCTGTGCCTGGGGAGCAAGCGGACTGGCGAGCGGTTTAGTAAGGATGACCTGGCCCTGTTGAGTACGCTGGGAACGCACGCCGCGCTTGCGATTTATAATGCGCAATTGTTCGAGGCGCAGAAGCAGGCGCTGTTGGGGACTATTGAAGCGCTGGCGCACGCAATTGAGGCGAAGGACGGATATACTATACGGCATTGCGAGCGGATGACGGAGCGAGCGTGGGCGCTTGCCCAGGTGTTGCATTTCAGTGATGCGGATGCCGAGAATGTACGTATGGGCGCGATTTTGCACGATATCGGGAAGATTGGGATCCCCGACTCCATTTTGAATAAGCCCGCCAGGCTGACTGCTGAAGAGTACGAGATCATGAAAGAGCATACAGTCATCGGGGCGCATATTGTGCAGAGCGTGGGAGCACTAACAGACGTTGTGCCGATTGTACGACACCACCATGAGCGGTATGACGGAAATGGGTACCCTCAGAGACTGAAGGGGAAGAATATCCCGCTCGGGGCTAGAATCATCAGCGTAGTGGATACGTACGGGGCGATGACCGAGGACAGGATCTACAGGGCAGCGCCGGGCCACCATAAGGCCGTGGACGAACTGATAAAGCTGAAAGGCGAGCAGTTCGACCCGGAGGTGGTGGACGCATTTTTGAAGTTGATGGACGTGCGCCCGGACCTGGCCGAACTGCCTTCTGAAGAGGCAGTCAGGGTCAGTTGACCTGCAAATGGTAAGCGAGCCGCCTTTTTGCCCCGTACCATTGCGACTCACTTCGTAATACATGTTATGCACAATGTGTGCTGCTTTACTAGAGTTTGCTGCTAAAGCACACTGATCACAGATAATGCCCTGGGTTGTGCGTGCCACACTCGTTCGGCATTTAGATTACCCGTCTTTGAGTCGGGCATCAACTTTTACTAACAAATAACGTGGTATGCCAGGCTGCCATTGGTGAAATCTGGCTCAAGTTTCCACGCCCGCACTCAGTATCCGCGACCCACATGAATAATACGACCTGAGAATCGCTTGCAATTATGCAGTGGTTTCCGTATAATACAATCCGGGCTATTAGATTGAGTTTTTGTGCGAAGAGTCTCCCCAGCATTACAACACACAAGGCGATACGGCGGATAACCCGCAATCGCCCATGTCGTGTTTGTCCTATTTAGCAGGGAGCACGACCCTACAAGCGGAAAACTGATCGAGGCCCCACTTTATCAACCCTAAGGACGGAGTCGATGAACAACGACGAGCAGACCACTCAGGCATCTACGCCGGAGGCCGACGGAAACGAGGCCAATGGCGCAGAGCAAGACAACAGCCCTATGACAACAGACGAGCAAGACGTGCAAGACGAGAGTGCAGGCAACAACGGCGCTGAAACAGATACAAGCGCAGACGCGACCGACGTGGATGCAGCGCTCGATGGCGACGTGACCAACGCAGACGACACAGCGCAGGCAAACGGCCCGGCCGATATTGCCGCAGTGATAGCAGATGAAGCGCGCGACGAGCAGGATGCACAGCAGCCAGGCGAGGTCACAATGCCCACCGAGGACGAGGCGGCACCGCAGGCCGCCCAGGCCAGCGACACGAGCCAGGCCGAGGGTGACCCCGCAACTATCGATGCTGACCTGTCAGAACAGGCCACAGCAGGCGATGCACAGCCCGATGCGACTGACAATACGCAGACTGAGGCCCCACAAGCAGTAGAGGCAGAAGCTGTAAGCGTGCCCGAGACTCCACAGGCAGGCGAAGTAGATGCAGCCGGTGCTGATGAAAGTGCACCACAGGCCGTAGAAGCCGAGGCCGCTAGCGCACCCGCAGATGAAGCCCCACAGGCAGCAAGAGCAGAGGCCTCAAGCGACGATGGTGATTATGAAGAGCCTGTCATACGCAGCGCCCCACGCCTGGAAGATGTCGCGCCCAATGCGTCAATGGAAGACTTACTGCGCGCATCAGAACAGCAGTACCGCACACTCAAGCACGGCGACGTGATCGAAGGGGCCATCATGAAGGTGGGTCGCGATGAGGTCATGGTCGACATTGGTGCCAAGACCGAAGGCGTCATCCCAAGCTCTGAATTGCAGAGTCTTACGCCCGAAGAGCGCGATGCGCTGCAAATCGGCGACACATTGCTAGTATCGGTTGTACAACCTGAGAACAACGAAGGGCACGCGGTGCTGTCACTTGACCGCGCCCGCCAGGAACGCTCGTGGCGCGACCTGCAAAAGCAGTACGAGGCAAGCGAAGTACTCGAGGCCAAGGTAACGGGCTACAACAAAGGTGGGTTGCTGGTAAACATCGAGGGCGTGCGAGGGTTCATACCTTCGTCGCAGATATCGCTCATCACGGGCGGTGGAAACGATGCCGCCAAGCAGTCCGAGATGGCTAAGATGCAGAACCAGATGATCAGTCTTAAGATCATCGAGATTAACCGCGCCCGCAACCGGCTAATCCTCTCGGAACGCCAGGCCACGCAGGAACAGCGCGAAAGTGTGCGCACCCGTCTCCTGCGCGAACTCGAACCGGGGCAGGTCAGGCAGGGCAGGGTATCTTCGATCTGCGATTTCGGAGCGTTTGTGGACATCGGAGGGGCCGACGGCCTCATCCATCTGTCTGAAATCTCCTGGAAGCGCGTGGGCCACCCCAGCGAAGTGCTGAAGGTCGGCGACATAATCAACGTATATGTGCTGTCTGTTGACCCCAACGAGCGCAAGATCGCACTGTCGCTCAAGCGCACCCAACCCGAACCGTGGTCGACAATCACCGAGAACTACAAGCTTGGGCAGATCGTGCGCGGCACAATTACCCAACTGACAACGTTCGGCGCATTCGCACGGCTGGATGATGGCATCGAGGGCCTCATACACGTATCCGAGCTAGCCGAGGGTCGCGTGGCGCACCCCAAGAACGTGGTGAATGTGGGCGATGTGCTCGACCTGAAGGTCATCAGAATAGACCCAATTAAGAGGCGTATCGGGCTGTCGCTCAAGCGCGTCCATGAGGACGAAAACGAAGAGTTCGGCGGAACCGAAGGCCTGGCTGCCGGCGAGGGTGAAAGCGCCCCCAGTACGGCGCCCACCAGTGGAGCCTCAGGTGAAGAAAATGTAGCACCTATGGGCCAGGTGGAAACCACCGAAGCCCACTCGCAGGAAGCACAGCAAGCCGACACAATGACACCGGCGCCCGCCTCCGAGCGAACAGAACGCTTCGAGCGCCAATCTCGAGCAGAACGTCCAGAACGCGCAGACCGCGGATCCAGGCAGCAGAACAGGCAAGGCGGGGCAGCAGGCGACAGGCAAGCGGCAGGCGATGAGGCACCCCTCGGTGCTCTGGCCCAGGCCCTTGGAGCCTACATGAACCGCGATGAAGATGAAGTGGAAGGCCAACCCGAAGAGAGCGCGCCTGAAGCTGAAACTGAAGATACCGCTCCCGAAGCGAGTGCACCCGAGGCGGAAGCCGAAGAAACTGCTCCGGAAGAGAACGCGCCGGAAGCTGAAGTAGAGCAGAGCGCACCTGAAGAGGGCTCGGCTGAAGAGAGCGCTTCCGAAGCCGAAATTGAGGAAAGCGCACCCGATGCTGACACAGAGGAGAGCGCACCGGAACCGGAAGCTGAAGGGAGCGCGCCCGAACCTGAAGCTGAGAATACCGCTCCTGAAGCGGAAGCTGAAACGGAAGAAAGCGCACCGGAAACTGAAGAAGAAAAAGAGTCGTAACCTCTTAGTTCATAAGCAGCAAGGGTGTAAGTCCGGCTCGGCTTACGCCCTTGTCGTTTAAATAAGGCTACGCGAAGACGCCGTATGTCGCCCAGCATACGCCGCTGCTATCAAAATCCTTAATATCGTCGTGCCCGCTTAGCCTGTATGATCTTGTAATCTGTGCTCACGTAGCACCTATCAACTACCCGGCAGATCGAGCCGGATTCACTTGACACATGGGGCTAACGTGCGTATGCTTAAAGCACGGTAAGTGTGTGTACATATGGTCGGTGGATAAGGCAACCGCCAAGCAACCCCAGCGCGTATTATTTACAGAGGACTACTTTATCCCCAAGTGACCCCTGTCTGGTTGGGACGAAAGTCGAAAATCGAAAGTCAGAAACCCTGGACTAGAGACAAGCAAGGAAGAAGGACTTTCTACTGATTAGCAGGTAATGGTATCGCCGGCCCTGGAGAGAACAGCTATGACTGATAGATTTGATAAATTTACCGAACGAGCGCGCAAGACTTTGCAACTCGCGCAGGAAGAAGCTCAACGCTTCAACCATAATTATATTGGAACAGAACACATCCTCCTTGGGTTGGTGCGCGAAGGCGATGGGGTAGCAGCCCGCGTGTTAAACAACCTGGGTATTGAGCTTACTAAGGTGAGATCAGCCGTCGAGTTCATCATCGGGCGGGGTGACCGCATGGTGATGGGCGAGATCGGGCTTACTCCTCGTGCCAAGCGTGTTATAGAGTTGGCGGTAGACGAAGCGCGCAGGCTGAACCATCACTACATCGGTACTGAACATCTTTTGCTTGGCCTCGTTCGCGAGGGCGAAGGAATCGCTGCGGGAGTACTTGAGAGCCTGGGCGTTTCTCTTGAGAAGGTACGAGCCCAGGTCATAGACGTTCTCAAGTCGTCCAGCGGCTACTCGGCCCAGGGCGGCAAAGCCTCCAGCAAAACCCCCTACGTAGACGCCCTTGTCACCGACCTCACCGCGCTGGCAGCAGCCGGCAAGCTCGGCCCATTGATCGGGCGGCAGCGGGAAGTGGAGCGCGTGATACAAATTCTGTCGCGCCGCACCAAGAACAACCCCGCGCTGATCGGCGAGCCTGGCGTAGGCAAAACCGCTATCGTAGAGGGGCTAGCCCAGCGTATCATCGCTAATGATGTGCCGGAAACGTTGCAAGGCAAGCGCGTGCTCGCGCTCGACATGGGCGCGCTGGTAGCAGGCACCAAGTACAGGGGCGAATTCGAAGAGAGACTGAAGAAGGTCGTGGCCGAAATCAAGGACACAAGCGCGATCCTCTTCATTGACGAGCTGCATACCCTCGTGGGGGCGGGCGCGGCGGAGGGCGCGGTCGACGCGGCCAACATTCTGAAGCCTGCTCTATCCAGGGGGGAACTTCAGACCATAGGGGCTACCACGCTCGACGAGTACCGCAAGTATATCGAGCGCGATGCCGCACTGGAACGACGTTTCCAGCCTGTACATGTAGAAGAGCCAAGCGTGGAGGAAACTGTCCTGATCCTCGAGGGCATCAGGCACCTGTACGAAGAGCACCACCACCTGAAGATCACTGACGAGGCGCTGAAGGCTGCGGCCCACCTGGCGGCTCGCTATGTCACCGAACGCTTCATGCCCGACAAGGCTATTGACCTTGTGGACGAGGCCTCGAGCCGGGTGCGCCTCTATCGCGCAGCACAACCTACGGGGCTAAGAGATTCGATGCAGGAACTGGAAGCGATCTCGAAGGAAAAAGAGAGCCTGGTGGCCTCTGAAGATTACGAGAAGGCTGTGGACCTCCGCGAACGAGAAGCGGAACTGCGCCAGCGCATCTCTCGCATGGAAGAAGGCTTCCAGGCAGAGAAGACGGCTGACGTACTCTACGTAACCGAGGAAGACATCGCGCAGGTGGTCTCGATGTGGACGGGCATCCCACTCACAAGGATCGCGGGCGAAGAGTCGGAGCGCCTGTTGCAGATGGAAACAGACCTGCACGGACGTGTGATCGGACAGGACGAAGCCGTGACTAACCTGGCGAAGGCCGTGCGCCGTGCCAGGGCAGGACTGAAAGACCCCAAGCGCCCGATAGGCTCTTTTATCTTCCTTGGCCCCACAGGCGTGGGCAAGACCGAACTTGCAAAGGCCCTGGCTGAGTTCATGTTCGGGTCAGAAGATGCACTTATCAAGATCGATATGTCCGAGTTTATGGAACGGCACAACCTGTCGCGGCTTGTGGGTTCCCCTCCAGGCTACGTGGGCTACGAAGAGGGCGGCCAGCTAACAGAGGCTGTGCGCCGCAAGAGCTACTCGGTGATCCTGCTCGATGAAATCGAGAAGGCCCACCCTGAGGCGTTCAATATGCTCCTCCAGATCATGGAGGACGGCGGCCTGTCTGATGCCAAGGGCCGCAAGGTAGACTTCCGCAACACCATCATCATCATGACCTCGAACGTAGGCGCTGACGTGATCAACCGCGACGTATCTCTAGGCTTTACAGTCCGAAACGACGAAGCCAAGACCGCCGCCCGCGAGTATGACCTGATGAAGGACAAGGTTCTGCAGGAGTTGAAGAAGAGCTTCCGCCCCGAGTTCTTGAACAGGTTGGACGCGGTGATCGTGTTCCACTCGCTCAACACGAACCATATCAGGCAGATCACAGACCTCATGCTCAAGAGAGTGCGGACGCAGCTAGGCGAGCAGAATATCAAGCTGGAAGTAACAGACGAGGCGATGGAACTGCTGGCGACCAGGGGTTATGACCACAGCTTTGGGGCCAGGCCGCTGCGCCGCATCATCCAGAACCTCATCGAAGACCCTCTGGCTGAGGGAATGCTTGAACAGCGCTTCTTGCCCGACACCTCGGTGTATGTGGCCGTAGAGGACGAGTTATTGAAGCTGAGCTCGCAAGCAGAGTACGAAGAGACTAATGCTCCTGTGAAGAAGGGCCGCAAGAAGGCCAAGGACGAAGATCGCGAGCCTGAGCTTTCCGGAGCCGCAGCTAGCGGAGAGAACACGAAAGAATAAATACCTGAATCTTGACGAGAAGAGGCGGCCAATTGGTCGTCTCTTTTTGATTCCTGTCCATTTTGAGACGATCTATAGACGCTCCGGTCCATATGATAGCCCCGTAGTCGTATCCAATAGGCTAAACGACAACCCTGAGCACAGTCGAGTTCGGGGCCAAATCGAGGAGGATGGGGAGATGCATACTGATATTCATGACAGAAACACACAACCCCGCGCAGCACAACTGGCGACCGTCATACTTATGTTGCTTACGATGCTGACCCTACTGGTCGCTCTGACGCAAAGCAGCAGCGCTCAGGCCGAGTCGTCTGCGCCGGACAGTACCAGCAATGACAGGAGCAAAGTCACCGCATCTCTAGCTACAGACCGTATCGCTTTTGTAAGTAAACGCGATGGGCAAACCGGTACCGATATCTATACGATGGATTCTGATGGCAATAACACTATACGCTTGACCAGCGGAGGTGACGGCGAGGACAACGTGATGGAACCTACATGGTCGCCCGATCGTTCCAAAATTGCCTATATTGACGCAGGACCGGTATGTAATTGCGGCTACGCCATCTATGTAATGAACGCCGATGGTTCCAACCAGCACCCTGTATATACAAGCCAACCAACCCAGTATCCAGCCTGGTCACCGGACGGAACCAGGATCGCCTTCGTCACCTACGGCACATATGATATCTACGTGATGAACGCCGATGGCAGTGGGGCCACGCCTCTTACAACAGGCAGCGACATAGACATTTCTCCTACCTGGTCTCCTGACGGCAGCCAAATCGCATACGCGCGGTGGAATGCCGGCCTGTATGGGCTCTATGCGATGAACGCCGATGGCTCAAACCAGCATCCACTGGCAATTCCTCCCTCGGAGCATGGATACTCAGACCCATCCTGGTCACCCGATGGCCTCAAGATCGCTTTTACGCACCAAACCCCTCCCGTCGGAGACCCTATGCGCATTGATGGTGGTTGCTATAGCAGAATCAATATTATGAACGCTGATGGAAGTGGCATAACGCCTGTGACCCTGGGGCAATGCGATGCTGAGCCAACATGGTCCGCCGATAGCAGTAAGATCGCATACGTCGAGAGAGTCCCATCGGTGGGGTCCCAAATCTATGTGATAGATGCCAACGGTAGCAACGACCACAACATTTCAGGCGTTTCTACCTACGACTATCAGCCTGACTGGCAACACGGTCTCTCATCTACTGTACTGGTGCAGGACGAACAGGGTACTCCCGTAGCGGGGGCAGAAGTGTACACCAATACGCTTGGCCCGGGTTCGCCCGCTACCCTCATTGGCACCACCGATATGAGCGGCACCCTTGCCCTGCCCCACCCAGTAGAAGATGAATACCTGATAGCCCGCTCGCTGATCTATACAGGTACAACCAGCAAAGCCGCTCACGATAACTGGGCGTATCATGTGTGGCTCACCAACATTGATCAGGAAACCGACGGCTCGCAGTCTGCATACGTTATCACCGACACTAGCAAGTTCACTCAGACCGTCGTCATCAAGCGAAGCGATGCGCAAATCGGCCTCAATGTTGTGGGCAGCTTCAACTACAATGCCACGAGCGAAACCCTTGCAAGCACAAGAGATGGAATGCAATCAGCGTCGCAATATCTCTTTGATGTAACCGACGGCCAGATGTTTTACGAGGATTTCGCCCTCTACGAGGACAACACGCATTACCGCGACGCAGATATACAATTCCGACCGTCGGTCTGGCCTGCTGCCGATGCTGACGGCCCCGCGGGCATGACGGGCACATCGGCCCACCTGTATATGCCCGGCCCAGGATTCGATGGGCAACAGTACTGGGGAGGTTGGGAGCAACCCTCGTCGTACCGCACCTTTGTCCACGAATTTGGCCACTACGCTTTCGGGGCGTTTGACGAATACGAGAAGATGCAGGCCGGAAAGGAAGTAACTTCTACCTGCACCCTCGACCCTTATGCCTTCGACGAACAGTCACGCGCCAGCATTATGAATTTTCAGTACGATTCAACGGAGATATGCGACGATCTCAACCACAACAATGACACCGATCAGGGGCAAATCAACAACGAATCGGTGTGGGCAACGTTCGTGCGCAACTGGGGAGACAGTCTCAACCGCTGGACCTTGCGCTCGCCCATGACGCGCAACGGCTTCACAGACCCTGGACCGTACACATTACCTGGCATGGACCAGATGAACTCCATGATCACCGAGATCGACCCCGAAGCCTGTGCAGGCATCGTGACAAATATTACGGTAACACTTTCAGGCACTACTCACCCTGCATCCGGCCTGAAAGTTTTCCTGCACCATGGCGGGCGCATCATTGATGAAGGCCCAACTGACGGATATGGGATCTCGATCGTCTACGGCGCTATCATCGGCGACTCCATTACAGCCAGTGGGGTCACCACTGGAACGACCTACACCGGCAGCTATACAGTGGGAGCCTGTAGCGATACCCCTACGATAGAGCTTACTGCCACACACCTCTCACAGCCTGATAATGGTGAACTAGGCGCCAATCTTCCAACCTCCTTCACTCGTTACTGGCTAACCTCCACGCTCAACTACTCGCAGCAAAGGCTCGACCTTGCCCTCCACTTCGACGGTGAGGTACCGACCGCACCCAGCCTTTCCGTGAGCCAGGATGGTGGTACCGGCGCGCCAGTCTCGCTTACCTACGACCCGGCAACCTACACTTATGTCGGCAGTTTTACAGTCGATCCTGCCTACGCCTCGCAATTTACCGCAGATGTACAGGTGCCTTCCGGCTCGCAAACGATCGCTTCAACTTACCGCATCGTTGGCGCTCGGTACACTACTGCGGGCCCAGCACAGGGCCAGAATGTGCAGCAGGTCCCGTTGCGCACGACAGCGCCCATCGGCTGGACGCTCCTCCCTCCAGAGAGCATGGTCACCATCTCGGTCGACGCCTCATCGCTGGCCGAGGACACGGGCATCGCATCGGGGCAAACAGATCTGTCCGCGCCTCTCCCTGACGGCTACCTCCCCGTAGGCGGCCCATTCTACGTGCAGGGTGACCAACCCATAACGGGCACGGTCGGCCTGTCGCTCAACTATCAAGCGGAGTATTTCTGCGGCCTCCAACCCGGCTCGGTAGCTATCTATCGTTACGATGGAAACGGTTGGGCGGCTATGCCAACTACTCTCAACACCGAATGGAACCGCGCGTATGCTGACTTGCCTCAGTGGGGTATCTACGGGGTGTTCGCCAAGGCCAATCCCCAGGCTGTCTTCCAGGATGTACCTGAAGGCTCTACCTTCTACAACTACATCAATTGGATGACCTGCCACGGTATCGCCTCCGGTTACGCCGATAACACCTTCCGCCCCCAGAACAACGCCTCAAGAGGCCAGATCTCCAAGATGATTGCTCTAACCTACAATTGGCATCTTGAGCCTCCGGTGAACGACTACACCTTCGCCGACGTGCTACCGGCCTCTACGTTTTTCCTGTATGTAGAAGCGGCATACCGGGAGGGTGTGGTCGCAGGCTACCCATGCGGCGGGCCGGGTGAGCCATGCGACGCTCAGAACAGGTCATACTTCCGCCCCTCTAGTAACGTTACAAGGGGACAGATATCAAAGATTATTTCCAACGGCTCGCGCTTCGACGACACTGTGAGCGGGCAGGCGTTCGAGGACGTGCTTCCAGGCTCTACCTTCTACGACTTCATAGGCAGGATGGCCTCTCGCGAGATAATCAACGGCTACCCATGTGGTGGGCCGGGCGAACCGTGTGGTAGTGGCAACCTGCCATACTTCCGTCCGTCCTCTAACGCGACCAGGGGTCAACTGAGCAAGATAATCTACCTTACCCTGCAACCGAGATAGCAGGGTAAGGTACCGGCTGCTGATGTGGTGTGCATCCGGGCATCGAAGAATAACCGACCTGTGGGCTAAAGGCATGTACTGGGTCACAGGCGGCGGCATCTTGTTCCTCACTATGTACAGGAGGATCACCCGGCTGATGGTTCGGACCGTGAGGTAACCCTCTTTCCTCATGCTTGAAGTAGCTGCTGCTTGGGCCCATACTCAGTGGGCCCGAGATCCGGCATCACCCGGCAACACCGATACCTGAAGCATTATGCGCTGCGAACTCGATCTCTAAGAGCTGATTCGCGAGTTATTTGTACCAGCAACGGGACTATTTACCTCCGCGAAGCGAAAGCCCTACTTGTATTCTTGTTTTGATATGATATACTCTCGACATTCTGAGGAGGTGGCTGTATGCGATCTGATGTGAGCAACAATTCCCGTGATGCGCTCTCCCCGGTGGCGAGGGTGCTCGTGCGGATAACATCGGTGCTTTTTCTGTTGCTTGGCGCGGTGCTTTTTCTAGCGCCGGGCTGGGCCTCGCCCAATTTCGTGTGGAAGGTGTCGCCGTTCGTGGCGATGTCAATGGGCGGTTGGTACCTGGGCAACGGCTTCATGGCCTGGGAAGTAGCTCGCATATGGAAGTGGGGCGATGTTTACGCGAGCATGTTGCTACTGTGGATATTCAGCTTTCTTGAAGCGGCTGTACTTATTATATTCAGTGATAAATTGATCCTGGGTGCTACACTCGGCTGGCCCTACATTATCATACTCAGCGTGGCGACAATCACAGCCATAGTCTGCATAGTTGATTGGGTGCGTACAAGGCCTTCAACTGCGCCTACAGCAGGTGGAGTCAACAGCGGACTCTTGGCCCAACTCATAGCTTTCGTGCTTATCGTAGCTGTGATAGCCGTGGTCCCGCTGTTGGGGTACGGTACGAGTGGGACGATCTTCCCTGAGCCTATCAGCCCGTTTACACTTAGGGCATTCGGCTGTTTCTACCTGTCTCTCTCACTGGCCACTATCCCACTGCTCGTGACCAGGAGCCTGCGGGCAACGCTTTTCTATGCGCGGACAGGACTGGTTTTGCTATGTCTGATCACAGTGGCAGCTCTGGTGAATCTGGACAAGTTTGACTTCGATGTGCATCCAGGGAAGTGGGCATATCTGGGCACCTATATTCTTGTGGGCGTGGCGGTGGCAATCCTCGTGTTCCGGCACTCGGCACAGACCCGGCAGACAGATGTGCCCTCGCAGGCGTAGGGTGCTGGGTGTGCGCCTCACATCGTAAACATCATAAACACCGACGACCAACTGAAGTGGCCTGCCTGACCTTTGTGTGTCCCCTCGCTGGCCTCATTACCGCAGTCCAGGCAGCACGTCCTCAGCATACGTGCGCAGCCCGGCGATGTCGTCCAGGTGCCACCACTGCGTCATCACTTCCTGCGCTCCAGCCGCGCTGAAGGCCGCGATTTGCGCGGCGATCTCCTCGCTGTCGCCGATCAGGGCGTGGCGTTCGTCGCGCCAGAAGGCGACCTTCTCCTCGATCGATTTGCCCTCTACGCGAGGATTGTTGAAGGGCGGCGTTTCCAATACCTTCCCCAACGTTTCACGATCCCGCCCATATATCACTGTGGTCATGACCGAGCGGGTCACCTCTCCCGGCTGCCTGCCGTTCTCCTTCAACAGGCCGTCGAGATAGGCCGATAATGCCCGGAACTCCGCAGGGGCCGGGGCAACCGCATTCCAGTGTCCGGCATACCGGGCCACCAGAGGCAGGGTGCGATTGCGCCCTTTGCCCCCGATCAATATCGGAGGTCCGCCCGGACGCTGGGGGCGCGGCAACAGTAGCGCGTCGTGTAACTGGAAATAGCGTCCCTCGAAGCTCGCAGGCTCGTCACTTGTCAGCAGCAGACTGATCACCTTGACGCCCTCCTCGAACCGGTCCATGCGCTCTTTCATCGTGCCCAGGTTGTGCCCGAATTCGCGGTGCTCACGCTCTTGCCACCCCGCACCCAACCCCAGCAGCAGCCTTCCCCCGCTGAGGTCATCGATCGCCGCTGCCTGCCTCGCTAGCATTGTTGGCTCTCGGAACGAAATCGGCGCGACCAGCGGCCCGAAATGTACCCGCCCCGAATTCTCGGCGAGCTGGGTCAGCGAAACAATCATCTCCAGCGAGTCTTTGTTGGGCAGTTGCGGGTTTGTGTAGTGGTCCGACCGGAATAGCCCCGCGAAACCCAGTGCCTCCACCTCCGCGCTCAGGCTCTTCCAGCGCGCCCAATTTAGCCCGTCCTGCGCCTCGATCATGATAGAAAGCTTGGTCATTTGCTCCTCCGGCAGTTTTGTGTAGGCACATTATAAGCAAACAGGCCGACCTTAAACTACCGCGCCCGACCTACTCCCCCAGTCATCGACGCATGAGCCTGCGCTTGGCGACCTGCACCACCAGCAGGTATGTCACGGTCAGCAGGGTCAGTAAAAGGAAGAAATCGAGCGGCAAAGGCACAACCCAGAAGGCTCGCCACGGGCGAGAAAGGCAGGACTATGCCCACCAGCACCACCGCCAGCGTAGTAATAGTTAGCGGCAGGCTGGGCCTTGATAAGTAAGATCATCTATCTTACGTTAGCTCCTCGCTAGTCCGAGCCTATACGTGCATCGAAAACGAGAGGCGGACGACGTTGTGCTGTCCGCCTTCTATTCCTGCCCGTTTTGGAACGCTTTGGGGCGAGGCCGCTGCGCAGGATTATCCAGAACCTGATCGAAGACCCGTTGGCTGAAGGGTTGCTTGAGCAGCGGTTCCAGCCCGACACGTCGGTGTAAGTGGCGGTGGAGGACGAGCTGTTGAAGCTTAGCTCGCAGGCCGAGTACGAAGAGGCCAATGCGCCAACAAGGAAGGGGATAGGACGAGTGACTATCCCCTTTTTCATGGGCAGAACACGAAGAGAGACCTAACGCTTAAGAGGCGTGCGACCCGCGTCCACCACCATAAAGAAGCGGCAGGGCTTCTTCTCATTGTTGATGAATGTCTGTTCAACGTCAGCGTCAAACTGCACCGAGTCGCCGTCTTCCAGTTTGACCTCCCGGCTGCCGAGTTTGCAGACAAGGGTACCGCGAGTGACCGTGACGTGGGCCTGCGTGCCCTCCGGTTGGACAGGCAGGGAGGTACGGCTGTTGCCCGGGATGGCGTAGTAGAGAATCTCCACGCCCCTACGCACAAAGGACGGGGCGAGCAGATGGCGCTCCGTGTCTGTGCGCGGCTCGACTATAACCTGTCGTTCCTTGCGGCGCACCACCTCTACAAGAGGGTCGTGGGGCCGGGGAGGAGGCTCGCCCAGTAGGTGTGAGACGGTGCAATCGAGGGCCTGCGCTATTTGCGTCACGCTCCGGACGGTGGGGCTTTTGGCGCCGCGCTCAATGTCGGAAAGCATGGCTCTGCTCACACCGCTCTTTTCGGATAGCGCCTCCAGGGTCAACCCCTGCTCGGCTCGTAATGCACGCACGTTCGCGCCCAGTTCCATGCTAAACCGCCTCCTTTCTTATATGGCGCTATTGTATCACATGCGTCATACGTCATACGTCATACGTCATGGTTCATCCCTTCTTCCTTCTTCCTTCTTCGTGATCTCTTAACCTTCTTGATCTTCGTGATCAGTGCCTATCTCTTTGCGACCTTGGCGATCTTGGCGTTTCAATTCTTCCGTCGTCTGTCGTCTGTCGTCTGTCGTCCTTCATTATGGTATACTAAAAGCAGAAGATATATGGAACATATGAGCTAGTAAGAGCGGGAAATAATGCCACCAAAACCAAAGACGCGCACTATGTTCGTTTGCCAGCAGTGTGGGAGCGAACAGCCTAAATGGACGGGACGATGCCCCGATTGCGGAGAGTGGAACACCTTTGTCGAGACAGTGACAACCACCTCTTCAAGCCCGTCTGCCCTTACTTCCGGTCGAAGCGAAGGGCTAGGCAACAACAGGCCGACCCCCATCACTCAGGTGCGTAACGAGGACTTCGGCAGGATACGCGTCCCCGGCGAGGAATTCAACCGGGTGCTGGGCGGGGGGATTGTGCAGGGATCTCTGGTGCTGATCAGTGGAGACCCCGGCATCGGCAAAAGTACAGTGCTCCTCCAGCTAGCCTCAGAACTGGCCCTGTGGGGCGATAAGCCCGTGCTGTACGTATCAGGCGAAGAAAGCCCTCAGCAGATCAAGCTGAGGGCCGCACGACTCGATCTCAACCCTGAGCGTTTGCTCTTACTATCCGAAACCGAGCTTGATCCGATCCTGGCACAAATAGAAACCTTGCAGCCGGGGCTGGTGATAA
>DATINP010000065.1:0-25256 GCA_035474135.1 Chloroflexia bacterium
TGTGGGCGGCTCGGACTCCACGGCTCCCGTAGGCCGCAGTGTGCAGACATTTGCCGAAACGGGCAAGACGGTGCGCGGACTCTTCCTCGATTACTGGAACACGCACGGTGGACTGGCCCAGCAGGGCTTCCCCATCTCGGACGAGTTTACGGAGAAAAGCGACCTGGATGGCCAGACGTACCTCGTGCAGTACTTTGAGCGCGCGGTATTCGAGTACCATCCGGAGAATGCAGCGCCTTACGACGTGCTGCTGTCCCAACTGGGCAAGTTCCGGCATGATGCGGTATCGACGCCCTCGGCTCCCGATGCCAACGGTATACAGGTGATCGGCATATCGTCGGGGCCTGAACACTATCCCCTTCTGTCCGGCCCGCACGCCGCCCCCGGCCTCAACGTCTGGATCTACGAACACGACCCTCAGCCGGTGGTTGGCTGGTTGAACGACCTCGGCGTGAAATATGCAGAGCACCAGTTGTCGTGGAACTTCGTTGAGCCGCAGCAGGGCGTGTACAACTGGGCCTTGCTCGATAACGGCATTGATGCCATGAACCAGGCAGGCATTAAAGTCGTGCTGAACCCTGTGCATGCTCCAGAATGGGCGCAGGACTCGCAAGGGCAATTGCGCGACCCCGCAGACCTGGAGCAGTTTATGAAGCTGGTAGCAGCGCGTTACAAGGGTAAAGTGACCGGCTATCACATCTGGAATGAGCCGAACCTGCAACGCGAGGTCGGCAAGTACGTTATCTCGGCTCGCTACGCCGAACTGCTCAAGGCTGGCTACCGTGGCGTGAAGGCCAGCGACCCCACCGCCGTCGTGATCTCCGCTGCCCTCACCCCCACCGGAGTGAACGACCCCGAAGTGGCCGTAGACGACGTGATCTTCCTGCGCCGCCTGTATGCCTATAACGGCGGCGAGCTAAAGGGCTACTTCGATGTGCTTGGCGCGCACCCCGGCTCGAATGCCAACCCGCCCGACACTCTCTACCCCGACAACCCCGGTCCCGGCCCCGGCTGGAACGACGACCCAAGCTTCTATTTCCGCCGCGTGGAGCAGTTACGGCAGGTGATGCTTGAGAATGGCGACGCGCAGAAGCAGATGTGGCTCACCGAGTTCGGCTGGGCCAGCACGCCCGATCCCGCGCCCGGCTACGAGTATGCTTCGCAGAACAGCGAGGACCAGCAGGCGCAGTATATAGGCGATGCCTTCCGCATGGGCCTCAACCAATACCCGTGGATGGGACCTATGTTCCTGTTCCAACTGAACATGGCCCTCCCTACCGTCGCCACCGACCCCAACGACGAACGTATAGCCTGGGGCCTCCTCAAGCGTGATGGGACTGAGCGCCCCTCTTACTTCGCAGTGCAGGACTACGCGAGGGAGTGGAACACTGGTAATCAGTAATCGAAACGCCAAGATCGCCAAGGTCGCCAAGAGTTTGAGAAGGATTTAAGATGCCAACCTCGGTTCTACCCGGTAAACCAAACTCTTTTACTTAAATTCCTTGCGTTACCTTTGCGATCTTTGCGTTTCAAACAAGAACTTACCGAACCGGCACGCCCTTCAGCAAACTTGTGCCGTCCGCGCCCACTACCTCTATCTCGGTCGGCTCGCCCGATACGCCCACGGAGGCGGGCCTGTCGGGTTCGGCGCTGAAGCCATACGTGCTTGTCGCGCCTGATGCTGTGTGTACTACCAGTGTTGCGCCCTCGATGCGGCGCACCGGAAGGATGTTCACTGTGTGCCCAGACACCGACACTGTCCCCCACGCGCTCGCGAGGCTTACGCCCCCTGTGTGGGCCACGGGCTGCCAGCGCTCTACCCAGCCCAGGCCGCTGTTGGGCGGGAAGGTCGCGTAGTCCCAGAAGGTGGGCGTGATGCCGCCCCATAGCTCGGCGTATGACGAATCGTCGTCCGTGTATATAGAGGGGTCGACGCCCGGCCCCCACCCAAAGAACTTCAGCCCCGACATTGTCTTGTTCGAGAACGACTTCACCAGCCCTTCGTCGGCTTCCGAGTTGTATACCGCCGCGAACTCGCCTCGCTCCGCGCTCGGTAGAGCAAACCCGCCCAGCCAGCCGCCCCAGGTCGCGCTGTTCGACAGATCGCGGTCATTATACTGAGGCCAGCTAACAACACCGTGCTCAGCAGGCAGGCCTGTATCGTGGGTGCTGTGAACTACCACCTGGTTGGTGGGCAGTATCCACTTGAGGTCTGCCGGTACATGGTTCGTGCCGCCGGGCGCTACCATCGCGTTGGTCCACAACTGCCCTTGCTGGGGTTTGTTCGTGAAGTTCTCCATCTTCGCAGCAATAGTGTAGGCGCTCTCCTCAGGACTGAGGGTGATGCCGACAGTGACTTTCATGCCCGTCTTCTTGTCAGTGGCCGACACGTTGACCGTGGCCCCAGCATCGCTGTTACGCGTAATCTCGGCGTCCCACGGTAAATACTCCATCAGGCCGTGCTCGTCGGTGGGCGCTGCCCATTCCGTACCGCCTGCGCCCAGCCACCACCCCTTGTCCGAGAACGGCGCGGGCTTCACAATGGGGTTGCGATATAGCTCGTCGTGTCCCGTAGGTTTGTAGACCACCTCATACAGCCTGCCGCCCAACTGCGGAATGATACTTAGTCTCAAAAAGCGATTCTCAAGCACGATCAGCCTGTAGCTTCGCAGCTTCAGCGGCCCCATTTTGGCGAGGTCGAGACGCGGGTAGGGCGCTATCGGGTCGCCGTCGGGCGTGTAAAAACCCTCTTCGTAGCCGTACACCTTGAGACTGATGTTACTATCGGTGACCTTCACGCGCTGTTCCAGCATATCGCGCCCCAGCAGGCCCAGCGCCACCTCGTAAGGCGTGCCTGCCGCTTCGGGGTGCAACTCAAAGCGGTTGCGCTGGAAATACTGCACAGTTAGCCCATTCTCGGTTACAGGCTCAGAGATCGGGTAGCCAAAGAGAGCCAGCCCGCCATTGGCCTGCCAGTAGTCAAGGAACTGACCTGATATGCTGTGCTGAGTTTCGGGGAAGTACAGGCGCGTGGGCGTGCTCGATGCCACGTCGCTGCTTGCTGGAGCGAACTGCCTGCCTACGGTCTGGATCGAGCCAAGCAAGCCCAGTTGTACCTCGTAGGGTGTGCCTGTGTTCTCGGGGTGATACTCGATGCGCGCCCTCTCCAGGTACTGCACTTCAAAACCGCCTTCGGTTTCAGGGTCGGTAAGCGGGTAGCCCAGCAGAGGCACGCCGCCGTTCGCATCGAAAAAGCGCACGAACTCAGGGGCGAGTGTCTTGCCCGTCTCGACGTACATCCGCCCGACCGACTGGGCCTCGGCGTACCTGCCCGTGCCTGCCGCCAGTGGCGCGGCCAGCAACACCAATGCCGCCAGCGCGGTGGCACAAGGTACTAACTTCTTTTTTAGGTTCCTTCTCAATGCAGTTAAAACCCTCGACCTTCTAAAATGCCGTTAAACTTTACCAAAAAGAAGGACGGACTGCTGTCCGCCCTAGAATATCATGTATGCGAGACATCCGATTTTCGTTGCACATCACTCTACTTATATGACGGTTGTGCGTGATCATGGTTGCATATCACGCCTGTTTGCGTCGCGCGGCCCCCACTCCTGGTTCCACTCCACCGCTCGCCTTATGCCTTCTTCCAGAGGCACTTTCGGGTCGTAGCCGAGGAGTGAGCGCGCCCTGCTGATGTCGGCTACGTAATGCGTGACTTCGCCCACCTGTGGAGGCTCGATGGTGATCTTCGGCTCGTGGTCGAGCGATTGCCCCACCAGGCGCGCCATCTTGACCAGGCTGTTGCCCTGCCCGTAGGCCAGGTTGATCGTGTGGTTGACCACCCGGCCCTCTTTCAGAGCGTGGATACCTGCTATGATACCCGCGATACAGTCGTCAACGTAGGTGAAATCGAGCATCTTGTTCTCACCGTAAATAGTGATTGGCTGGTCGCCTCCGATTCGGCGGATGAAGAGCGGTATCACCCTCTCCATGCGCTCGATGTCGTTGTCGTAGCGCCCGTACACGTTCGAGAAGCGGAACACTATATACTTGAGGCCATAACAGCGCGCATATGAGTAGATAAGCGCCTCGCCCGCTATCTTCGAGGCTGAGTAGGGCGACTCGGTGTAGGCGAAGTGGGCGGTGCTTTCGCCTGTGGTCTCCGGGCGCTGGCTTTCGTCCTCGATATAGCGTCTTATATCTCCATACACCTCGCGGCTGCTCGAAAAGATAATGGGCAGGCCTGCCAGGCGGCAGTATTCCAGCACGTTAAAGGTGATGGTGATATTTTGCATGGCCCTGTGCGGCTCGCGCACCAGTTCGTGCACCTTGGCGTGCGCCGCCAGATGCACCACCATATCCACGGGAGGGTACTCCACGCCCCCGATGCCCTTCGCATCGGCGGGGTATGGACTGGACAGGTCTTGCAACAGATAGGGGAAGCGGTCGGTCCAGGTGTTGAGCCGCTTGTCCACGCCGAACACGAAATGCCCCTCGTCCATCAGGCGCAAAGCGAGATTGGTGCCGATTTGCCCGGACGACCCTGTGATTAGAATACGCATTTAGCTTCCTGTAGAATCTGATCACGCATATATGGGCTAAGCGCGGCCTTGGTCACAATATCTATCTCGCACCTCAGCAAGTCTTCTAACTCCTGCTTAATACCGATCAGGTCAAGCAGACTATACCCAGGCTCGAGTTGCACCAACAAGTCGAGATCGCTCTCAGGCCCCGATTCGCCACGTGCCACAGAACCAAACGCCCTTCCACTCGTGACTCCATGATCAGAAAGAATTCGCAAGATATCTTGTCGCTTCGTTTCTATAGCTCTTGCCGGGTTCAACGTATTACCCTCCAAGTCTGTTCAACACGTCCCGCAAGTCTTCTGGCAGCTCGCTCACGAACTCGCGCCACTCGCCCGATGAGGGTAGTGTAAACCCTAATTTGTGAGCGTGCAAGAATTGCCGTCCCAAACCCAGCTTTTGCGCATCTTGCAGAGTGCGCTTGCCGTACACGGAGTCGCCCACGAGCGGGTGCCCCGTGTAGGCCATATGCACCCTAATCTGGTGGGTTCTGCCCGTTTCGAGGGTTGCTCTGACCAGCGAATAGCGCCCGATATCGCGCTCGACCCTGTAATGAGTGCGTGCCGTGCGCCCTCCGGCCACCACAGCCATCCTGTGCCTGTCTCGCGGGTCACGGGCTATAGGTGCATCAATGATGCCCTCGGGCGGCCTGGGGTGGCCGTCCACGAGCGCGATGTACTCTTTGTGCATGGTGCGCTTCGACATCTGCCGTGTCAATGCGTCGTGCGCCGCCCTGCGCTTGGCGACCACGAGCAAGCCGCTGGTATCCTTGTCCAGCCTGTGCACGATGCCCGGTCGCGCCTCGTCGCCCATGTCCAGTTCGAGGTTGGGCACGTGCGCCAGTAATGCGTTTACCAACGTGCCACTTACGTGGCCCGGCGCGGGGTGCACGACCATGCCCGCTGGCTTATCGATCACCAGCAAGTCGGCGTCCTCGTATACTACCGTCAGAGGGATCGCTTCGGCGCGCAAGAGTGCAGGTTGTGGAGGAGGTACGTTCACGGTGACCGTATCGCCGTCCTTCAACCTGTGCGACGGCTTGACCACCACTGCGCCATTCACAACGACATGCCCCCCATCTATAAGGTGGGCAGCATAAGACCGGGAAAAATCGCTGAGATGCGCCGGCACGACTCGATCCAGCCTGTCGCCTGCCTCTGCCGCGTCAACCGTCCAGGAAGTAGATCTTAGATCGTAAGTCATGCCGGGGACAGCGGACGGTTTATCACTTATCGCTTATCACGCCGTCGCTCGTCGTTGGTAGCGCGTCGCCGGTCGTCTTCTCTGCCGTAAACAGCATGCCGATCAGGATAATGATCACGCCGACCGTTATGCCGCTGTCGCCTACGTTGAACACGGGGAATGTGTAGATCGTGCTGTTGAGTTCGATATGGGGGTTGTAAACCTCGATGAAGTCCACTACATAGCCCAGGCGCACACGGTCGAACAGGTTGCCCAGCGCGCCGCCTACTATCAGGCCGGACGCGAGCGTTGCCAGGGTAGAGGGGTGGCCCAGGCGCACAAACGCCACCACCAGGCCCGTAATAATCACCAGCGAGATAATACTCAGCACGCCTGTCGCATCGCGGAACAGCCCGAAAGCAGCCCCTGAGTTGTGGGTGTAGCGCAAACGAAGGAAGCCGTCTATTACGGGCTGAATGTCGCCTACCTTCATCCCGGCGACCACCCATAGCTTGCTTAGCTGGTCAAGCACAAGCACTACTGCTGCAGCGATTATCAATAATATAGATCTTTGGCGTATCATTCCGGGTCTGTGTGGGGCCTTAGATCTTCCCCTGATCGGCTAGTTCCTGGCAGGCGATATCATAAATAGCGTAGGGGCGGGCTTTGAGGCGTGCCGCGGGGATTTTCTTGCCGCAGTTAGCACAGGTTCCGTAGGTGCCTGCGTCCAACCTGGCCAATGCCCTGTTTACCTGATCCAACGCCTGCTGGGCTTCGCCCTGAAGGGCCATCGTGGTCTCTTCCTCTGTAGTGTCGTTGGCCTCGTCGGCCATGTGGTTGCCCACTCCGCCACGCTCGGGATCAAGATCGTCGCCTTCCTCGGACATTTCTTCGTCTTTGATAGCCAGGTCGCGCCCAAATCGAGCCTTAAGCTCAAGTAGAGTCTTTCTAACTGCATCTAAATCAAGCGCTACGTCTTCGGCGTCGTCTGTTGGTGCGCCCATAAGTCATGCTCCTCATCGAAAATTGGGTCTATTCGTGCAATTATACCACAACCTCTCTTTGGCCCATCTGCGGTATAATTCAGGCGGAGGTGCTGAACAAAAGTGAGCGATAACCAACCCCCCACAGGTAACCTGCCCCACGACGAATCGGGGCTTGATGCGCAGGCCGAAGCTAATCGCTATAACACGCTCGGCATATCGCAGGCCACGCAGAGTATGCTGCAACAGGCTATTGTTTCTTTCTCGAAGGCGATCGAGTTCGACCCGACCAATCCGGGCTACTGGTATAACCGGGGCATTTCCTACGCCAACGATGTCGCCGCGGGAACCGGTGGAGGCGCGCTTAGTTTGGCAATCGAGGACTTCACCCAGGCGCTCGCTCTGCGTGGCGACGACGCCGACATCCTCAACAACCGGGGCAGCGTTTACGCTATGCTGGGCGAATGGGATAAGGCGCTGGCCGACCTCACCCTCTGCATTGAGTTGAACCCCAACCAGCCTGAGCCGTATAACACCCGCGCGGCAGTGCTGGCGCAAAAAGGCGACTATGTATCGGCCACGATTGACTTCAGCCGGGCCATCGCACTTAAGCCCCAGTACGCCGAGGCCCACTTCAACCTGGCGCGCGTGAACGCCCTCATGGGCCGCTGTGACCTCGCCTCGGCCCACCTAAAAGAAGCCATCTCCTTCCAACCTACCTACAAGCAGGTCGCTCGCATGAGCGGCGATTTCGATGCGTGCAAAGGCAAGCCTGAGTTCACGGCTATCTAGGAAGTTTACTACTTTAATAACCTGGCATCAGGTTGCGGTCAATTTTCGCACTCGGCCAGCTTTCGTGCCAGGAACCGCTGCTCAGGCGCGGTAGACGCAAGGTCTAGCGCGTTCCTGTATGCTACGACCGCCTCTGCCAAGTCTCCACTTTGCCTGCAAAGCTCTGCCCGGGTGGCGTGGAACAGATAGTATTGCTCCATACCAGGCATGAGGAAAATCCTCTCAAGTTCGCGCAGCCCTATCTTCGACCCATATACCTTTGCCAGCACGACTGCTCTGTTGAGCGCTACCACGGGCGACGGCGCGATCTTCATCAGGTCGTCGTACTGCATGAGTATGCCCGACCAGTCGGTTTCCTCGTAGCTCGCGGCGCATGCGTGGTAATACGCAATGCCCGCCTGAAGATGATACTCGCTGATCTGGTCGCCTTCCGCCGACCGTGCCAATTCCACCAGCCCCATCTTGATGAGCGTGCGATCCCACAGGGAGCGATCTTGCTCTTGCAACAGCAAAATCTCGCCGCCGTCATCAGTACGTGCGGGCAATCTCGACGCCTGCAACAGCATCAGCGCGAGCAGAGCGTGTACCTTCGGTATATCACCCGCGGGGTCCATCGCGAGTATATGGGTGAGCCTGATCGCTTCTTCGCACAAATCCTGCCTGATCAGATCCTCGCCCTGGTGAGCGCTGTATCCTTCGTTGAACAGGAGATATAGCACTTCGAGTACGGAATCGAGGCGAGCAGGCAGTGCTTCGCTCTCCGGCATCTCAAACTGCACTTTCATTTCGCGCAGCGTTCGCTTGGCGCGCACCAGCCTTTGCGCAATTGTTGCCTCTTCTGCCAGAAACGCCCTGGCGATCTCAGGCACGCCAAATCCACCCAGCGTCTTGAGCGTAAGCGCGACCCTTGCCGGGCGCGACAGGGCCGGCTGGCAGCACATAAACATCATCCCAAGCTGGTCGTCCCCCAGTTCGTGCTCGTTCAATGCGCCCTGCTCGTCCACTCGTGTAGGGCCATACTCCGGCAACCGGGCGATTTCGTCCTGCTTGTCGCGCAGGCTTTTCTCACGGCGCAACACATCCAGCGCACCATTTTTGGCGGTGCGCATGATCCAGCCTGCGGGGTTATCCGGTATACCTCCGAACGGCCACACTCGCAGTGCCTTGATAAGCGTATCTTGCACCACATCCTCAACCAGGTCCAGGTGCTCGGCACCGAATATGCGCGTAAGCGAAGCAACCACCTGCCCCGCCTGGTAGCGGAACAGGTGGTCAACGACCTCCGGTACGTTTGTTAAGTTTTCGGTCATTTAACCTCGCCGGCGGTCTCTCTACTTTACATAACTGCTATTGCGTGGAGTTCGACTTCTCCACCGTGCAGCAGAGTGGGACAGCTCTTGCTTATCTCGGCGGCGTTGTCATAGTTGTCGGCCTGGATGATGTAATAGCCCACGATGTCTTCCTTGGTCTCGGTATACGGCCCGTCGACGACTTCGCCATTGCGCACCGACAAAACGCGCCCGCCTTGCTCCAGGGGGTCACCATTTACCATAATGCCCTTCTTGCGAATGTCCTCAGTCCAGTCAGCATACTTCTGCATCATGGCCTGTGCTTGCTCCGGTGTGTAGGTAGCCCACACGTCGTTCCCGCCTTTTAGAACCAACATGTACTTTGCCATTTTCGTTGTTCTCCTTTATTGTACTGCCTTATTCTACATCTGCGACAAGAGCATCAGCCTTTTTCTCTCGTTCTATATAAAGACGAATAGCCAAGACCCGAATCGACATTAATCGCCAGAAATCTTATACAGAAAAAGCACCGCGTTTTTGGCGCGGTGCTTTTTCTTGGTCAGGTCAGGAGACTTATTCTGTTCGTGCTTGGCCGAACTGTGGTCCAGGCTCTTCGTCCTCTGCCAGTGTGGTTGCGCCAGGCAAACCGCTCTGAGCCAGTTCGTCGCCGATCTCGGTAAGCTCTTCGCCTGTCGAGACTGGGCCTCCCTCGGCCATTGCGCTTCCGCCTCGCGATGCACCCTTGCGGAGCGGTATCTCCTTGAGGAACAGCGCGGCCACGAAGCCCATCGCCAACAGTATGGACCCTATCAGGAAGGCTTCCTGAATACCCGAGAAGAGCGCAGGCTTTAAGGCTTTGGTGATCACGTCCATGAGCACGTCAACGCTGTTGGCCGGCGCGCCTGCGGGTATGAAGTGCGCAATCTGTGACCTCAGTTGGTCCGCACCCTGTACGCTTACGAGCGCTTGCGGGTTGATGTTCGACAGGGCTGCGGTCAACTGTGCAACGGGTATGTTCGCACTTGCCTGCGGGCCGAGCGTGTCTACAGCCTTCTGAAGCTCAGGGCCGAACCGGCTGTGGAATTGGTTGTTGACCACAGTGCCCAGTATGGCCACGCCCACCGTTCCGCCCATGGACCTGAAGAACTGTGTCGCGGATGTGGCCGCGCCCACGTTCTTGAATGCCACCGAGTTCTGCACCGCCAGCGTCAAGATAGAGAACGGTATGCCCAGGCCCAGGCCCATGATGATCATATAGAGTATGGTTGTGAAGCGGGGCGTGTCTGCGCTCATTGTGTAGAGTAGGAACATGCCCACCACCATCGTTCCCATACCTATAATGGTGATTATCTTGTACTTGCCCGTGCGCGATACCAGCTGCCCAACCACGATGCTGGACACTACTATCGCCAGGGTCATGGGCGTAACTGCGTTGCCGCTGCTCGTGGCGCTATCACCCTGGATGGCCTGTATGAATAGAGGTATGTACAGCACAGCGCCGAACAAACCTACACCCGTCAGGAACAGCGCTATATTGGCGCTCGTGAAGATGCTGTTCTTGAAGAGGTCCAGTGATATGATAGGCTCCTTGACACGCGACTCTGTGTACAGAAACGCTGCCAGGAAGACTACTGCCGCTATGAACATACCGATTACCTTGGCAGAACCCCAATCCCAATCGGGTGTGCCGCCCAACGACAGCGCGACCAACAACGGAACCAGCGTCAGGGTTAGCAAAGTTGCTCCCGCCCAGTCTACCGACTTGTGTACATTGTGCTTGGGTTCATGCGGGAAGGTGAAGTAGAGAACCGCCAGTGCTACCAGGCCGATGGGCACGTTCACGTAGAATACCCAGTGCCAGCTAAAGTTGTCTGTTATGAAACCGCCTAGTGTGGGGCCGATAACCGAAGACAACCCGAACACCGCACCGAACAAACCCTGCCAACGGCCCCGATCTGCGGGTGGGATAAGGTCGGCGATGATCGTGAACGCACACGCAAACAGTATGCCTGCGCCAAGACCCTGGATACCCCTGTAGATGATCAATTCGGTCATATTAGCGCTCAGACCCGATAAAGCTGATCCGAGCAAGAATATTACTATACCTGCCATATAAAACCACTTGCGGCCGTACATGTCGGACAATTTACCGATAATCGGTACGCTTATGGTGGAGGTGAGCAAATATACGGTAACAACCCATGAATACTGGTCGAAGCCATTGAGGTCGCCGATGATCTTCGGTAGCGCGGGGCCGACGATGGTCTGGTCGAGCGCCGCCAAAAGTATACCAAGCATGACGCTTATCATTACGACGATTATTTGCCCCTTGGAACGTGTCTGCCACTCTTCCTCTGCCGGCTCGCCGGGAGGGTGGGCACCGTTCGGCACAACGCCGTTGCCCGTGCCGTTGCCGCTCCTGGTCTGAGGGTAGACCTGTGCGGTTGTTTTGTTGATCGTTTTGCTATCCATTGTCTGGTGTAGTCCTCCTACGACTTTTAGTTGGTTGCTCCCATTTGGGTTTTCGTTGTTCCCGTCATGGATTCTCCATTAGCTTGTACAGCCTTTATACGCATTGCCTCATGTGTTGTTCCCCGTTTGTCGCCGGTGACGGTGCTCTCGTACTCGTACAGTCCTTCGGGCAACAACTGTGCCATGTGTTCACAAGCCCTCGCAACATCGCGTAATTGCTCTTCGGTGAGCGGTGCCAGGAAATGCGCTATGGCCGACCGAAACTCTGCCTGTGCGCTATCGTGGACCGTCATGCCTCTGCCGGTTAGCTGTAGATAGATGCACCTTCTGTCTTTCTCATCGGGTTGTCGTTCGACATACCCCTTGTCTACCAACGCGTCGACCGAACGGGTAATGGTGGGCATCGTTACGTTGAATGCCCGTGCCAGTTCGCTGGTCAACTGCTTTTCTTTGGCGAGCGCGTATAGCAGCCAGAGTTGCTGCTCTCCCAGGTCGCGGTATGCGCCGTCGCCGTCCGCATGCCGAAGTCCGTGCTTGACCGTTTTGAAAAATCTGGGCATGGTGCCGATCAAGTTTGTTACCGCGGCTTCCAGCACTTCTCTGTGCTGACGCTCGGCCTCCAGGATCGCTTGGGCCTCTTTGCTCTCAGGCATGATCCTTATCGCATGTGCCATTTCAGTCCCCGCTTTCTGCATTTTTATGCTTTGTTACGCCTTTATATATTGAGTGGAAATTAGTTAGCTATACTAATATATGGCATGTACTAAGGATTGTCAATCGGTCTTAAGAAGTATTGGCCAAGGGAATGAGTCGTAAATCGAGGGAGATATTTCATGGGCCATCAGTCGCCCCAAATGTACCCGAAAGGACTACACAAAAGCTGTCCATTTTGCGCTCTTGTAGGTCATTAAGTTAATGAAACCACACCCTGTATCCCATGCGCGACACGCGACGCACCACACAGATCATAACCGCCGATTGTGAGGGAAATGTGAGCGAGTGGTGCAGATCTGTCGGCTTTGGGCGGGCGATTGCAACCCGTTCCTTGCCTGCACGTTACTTGATCAAGCGGCTGCTGGCGGGTACAGATAACAAACTATCCACAATTTTTTGACTTGCCCATCCTGCGGCCATATAATCAGCCAGTACGTTATGACAAGCTAATCGGGAGACCTCATGAAAAACCAGCGTAACCGGAATGTAAAGAGGGTCGCCAGGCTCTTGGTCTTATTGCCTATATTTATGTTGCCTGTGGTCGCGGGCCTTCTGGCCGGTGGCACCGGGGCAGGCGCAGCGTCGGGCGAGGTAGCGATACGCTGGGGCTTTTACATTACTTACAACCCGAACTCGCTGCAATCTCTTCAGGCCAACGTCTGGAATCTCACCCATGTTTCGCCCTGGTTTTATAATCTCAAGGCTGACGGATCAATCACGGGCAACGACCAGGCCAATGTCACGAGCCTGATCAAGGGCGCGGGCGTCAAAGAACTGCCCATGATCAAGAACACCAGCGCAGAGTACAACGATTTCTCGAACCTGGTGAGCGACCCTGCCAAAGTGGCCTCTATCGTCGACCAGATAGACGCCCTGGTCACGAACAACGGCTACGATGGCATCACCCTCGATTTCGAAGCGCTCAACCCGAGCGACAAAACCAACCTCACTATCCTCATGAGCCGGGTCTACGATCGTCTGCACGAGAAGGGGAAGATTACGGTGGCGGTAGTAGCGGCGAAGACCCGTGAAATAGACACAGGCTGGGCTGCCGCTTACGATTATCCCGCCCTCGGCAGAGTGGTGGACTACGTAATGGTGATGGCCTACGATTTTTCATACGTGGGGGGCAATCCCGGCCCCATCGCGCCCATCGCCAAATTGAACGACACCGCCAACTATACGCTAGCGCGCATCCCCGCCAACCAGGTTATCTGGGGGCTGGGTGTGTACGGTTATGACTGGCCCGTGGGCAGCGACGGCAAGCCCTTGCATAATGCCGACCCGCGTACCTGGACCGAAGCTGATGCCCTTGCCCACAGCACCGGCGCACAAAGCGGTTATGATACGGCTGTTGAGGCTCCGTGGGCGCGTTACACCGAAAGCGGCACCTCTCGTGTGCTGTGGTATGAGAACAAGCGCAGTTTCGACGCGAAGATAGACCTTGTGACAGGCAGAGGCATGGCGGGGTTTGCTCTTTGGCGCCTGGGCCAGGAGGACCCCACGATCTGGAACACGATTGCCACCCTCCCCACCGCCGTTCCCAGCACTTATACGCCCCCGTCGTTCCCAACCGACGGCACGCCCTTCCCCACGGCTACCGATACTCCCACCTTTACGCCAACGCCGATCCCAACCCCAATCGCGTGCAATCCGATTGCTCCTGTGCCTACAACGGAGGAACTGATCTTTTTCCCCGAAACTCAGCACACCCTGCATGGCGCGTTCCTCTCTTACTGGAAGCAACATGGTGGACTACCCGTTTATGGCTTCCCTATCACCGAGGAGTTCATTGAGACGAGCCCTACCGATGGCAAGCCTTATACGGTGCAATATTTCGAGCGCAACAGGTTCGAATACCACCCGGAGAACGCTCCTCCCAATGACGTGCAACTGGGCCTGTTGGGCGTGCAGTTGACGGAGACTCGCACTTTCGCGCCCGCCACCGATCTGGAGCCTGGAGCCGACACTGTTTATTTCCCGCAGGTGGGGCACACGCTTAGCGGCGCGTTCCTGGGTTACTGGCAGGCCCTGGGTGCCCTGCGGCAGTTCGGCTACCCCATCTCCGAGCCGGTGCTGGAGCAGAATACGCAGGACGGCAAGACCTACAGCGTGCAATACTTCGAGCGTGCCCGCTTCGAGCTTCACCCCGAAAATGCCGGCACCCAGTACGCGGTATTGCTGGGCTTGCTTGGCCTCAATGTGTCTCCGTGCAGGTAGAGAGTCTTAGATCTTAGATCTTAGATCGTAAGTCGGACGACCGCGTGGTACGTCATACGTCATGCGTCATGCGGCACCTACTCTTAAACCTTCTTATTTCTTCGTGATCTCTTAACCTTCGTGGTCTTCGTGATCCTCTTCCTAATCTCTTGGCGACCTTGGCGATCTTGGCGTTTCAATTCTTACTGACGTATTCCCCCTGTTGTCTGCCCAACAAGACCAAAGTCCTATAACTATGACCAACTAATGGGCTATGTTCCCGCCTGAGTGGAGTTTGTTAGTATTATCGTTGGAGGCGACTCACTAATGAGAATACAAACTAAACTTTTTTCAGGCCGTCGTAAGCAGGCTGAGGCTAGCGCAACGGCTGCAACAAACAGCGCTGGCGGCGATGTTGCTCTGGGATTGGGGGCAGGATCAAATCTGCGTTCCCTTGGCTCGGAACTGCAACAGGCCGCATTGCAAAGCACATTCGAATACCCAAAGACCTGGGCGACGGTGGCGAAAACAGTATCAGCAGTTATGCTGGTGCTGGTATTCGCACATATAAGCTTTGTTCTGATCCCCTTCGTGCGTAGCGTTGGCCCCCTGGGTGCCCTGCTTAGCTGGAATGCTCTGGGTTTGCTAATAGAATTGGCCGCCGTGTCGCTCCTGTGCGCTGTTCTGTTGAATGGCGTATCTGCGCTTCGTATCAACCCGCAAGGCCTTAGTGTGGCTGAACTGTTCGGCTGGCGGATGATTCCCTGGAAGCAAGTGGAAGTAATACGGGTCATGGAGTTGAAGGGCAAACTGAGCGGTCGTTACCTGGTCATGATACCGTTTAAAGGCAAGACCACGCCTAATACCCCCGCCCCTATGCTTCGATGGCTGCCTACGCTTGTGGGAGCAAATCGCGGTGGCGAGCGTGGCATCATGCTCACGTCCGACATGAAGAATTTCGAGCGCTTGCTCCAGCTTGCCGTATCGTATGTAGCACAGGCGACCAACCCCTCTACCTCGAATGCGAACATTGTCATCGAGAGCTACGTGGACGAAGACGTAACGATGACTACGGCCCAACTCCTTCTCGACCCCGAGAACGCATTGGAACGCCTCTCACACTACACTCTCCAGACCGGCGAGGCTGACCCCTACGGCGTCGCCGAAGCTGACACTGACCCTCCCGTCAATTGGTCGAGCATGATGCTGCGCCAACTGCCTATTGCATTGCTTCCCGCAGTCGTGCTTTTCACCGACGTGCTGGTGCGCGCTGTCGAGCGACCTTTCTTGCTGTGGCATGCGATCTGGGCCATGGTCCTCCTGATCATGGGCCTGGCCGAACTGCCCTTTGTGGCCTACCTTATACAAGCTGTGGGCGAACTTATGGTAGGTAGCGGCAAGTTCAAGCGCGCTATTTGGGCTTACGCCGACCTCCAGATCCCTCGCGCTCTATTCATCCTATTGGGGTTGGCGTTACTGGGCGTGGGCCTCCCCTCCGGCTTCACCCAGGCTCTGTGGCTGGCGGGCATCGCCCTCACCACGCTTCTCACCACGCGCTTCGTGCAGAAGCTCTACTACATGCCCTTGATCCACACGATCCTGGCCGCCATCGGCACGTTCATAGCCCAACTGCTTATTCTGGCTCTTTACTTCGGTGTGCGCTAGAGAGTAATTCTCAAGTAATTAAAAGGAAGAACCCCGTGCCCTGAGGCGCGGGGTTCTTCCTTGAGTGTCTGGTATTGTCCGTCAATGGACTATGTCAGCGTACTTCAACCACCAGGCGGATAGCAGTACGCTCTTCATCGGCGATTATTACGTCGATGAAAGCAGGTACGACCACTATATCGATGTTATCCGGTTGCAGGTAATCGCGAGCGATAGCTATGGCCTTGATCGCCTGGTTCGTAGCTCCGGCTCCTATGGCTTGCACATCGGCCCTGCCATGGTTGCGGATAACTGCCGCGATGGCACCTGCCACCGCACTGGGCCGTGAATGCGCCGATACCTTCAGAACCTCCGTGCCATCGCCTTCCGGGTTCTGTGTAGCGCTTACCTCGCTGATATCGCTCATTTCGCTTTCCCCCGTTTCACGAGTAGCAGTAAGATTCGAAGCGTGTGTAGTGTCCATGATTATCCTCCAGCGGAGTGTGTGACAGTTGTTGGCGTGGGGCCTTAGGATAGCGGAGTACGGGATCCGAGGAGTAGCGCATCGAGTTTGGTACGCGAACAGCAGGACTGCTATTACTAGCCCTGCTGTTCACTACCTGTAATCTCATGCCACAGGCCCTATCTCTTGGGAATTGCCAGGTCTACTTGGCGTACTCTATGGCTCGGGTTTCTCGTACAACCGTGACTTTGATTTGGCCCGGGTATTCCAGGCTTTCCTCAATCTTCTTGGCTACGTCCCGCGCCAGCCTCATCGCGCCCAAATCGTCTACCGCTTCGGGCTTAACTAGCATACGCACCTCACGTCCGGCCTGTATAGCGAAGCTTTTCTCAACTCCCTCGAAAGAGTTGGCGACAGCTTCCAGTGCTTCCAGGCGTTTGACGTAGTGTTCTACGCTGTCCCGACGCGCCCCCGGCCTTCCCCCCGAAAGAGCATCTGCTGCCTGTACGATCCAGGCCTCTACTGTTTCAGGTTCTTCTTCGTTGTGGTGCGCCGCTATTGCGTGTACTATCTTTGCCGACCGGCCCAGCCGTTTGGCTAATTCAGCGCCGATAAGGGCGTGTGGGCCTTCGACCTCGTGGTCAACTGCCTTACCTATATCGTGCAAGAGGGTTGCTGTGCGTGCTACGTTCACATCAGCCCCGATCTCGGCGGCGATAGCAGACGCTATACGCGCCGCCTCTACCACGTGATTGAGCTGGTTCTGCCCGTAGCTGGTGCGATACATCAGCCTGCCCAACAGCTTGATAAGGTCAGGGTGTAACCCCTGGACGTTGGCGGCGTAGGCAGCCTTCTCGCCCTCTTCGCGCATTTGCGTTTCTACCTCTGTTTTGGCCTTCGCCACCACCTCCTCGACTCTGGCTGGGTGAATGCGGCCATCGGCGATCAACTTGGTTATAGCCCTCCGGGCCACCTCACGGCGAACCGGGTCGAATGCCGACAGAGTGATTGCTTCGGGGGTCTCATCTATAATGAGGTCAACGCCCGTAGCTTGCTCGATTGCGCGGATGTTTCGGCCTTCTCGGCCTATTATTCGGCCTTTCATTTCTTCATTAGGCAGCGGTACTATCGAAACCGTGATCTCGGGGACGAACTCTGAAGCCGCTCTTGAAGCTGCAATCGCCAATACTTTGCGTATTCGCGTATCCGCGTCTTCTTTCACCTCGGCCTCGATATCGCGGTAGCGCCTGTTGGCATCTATCCGCACTTCATCCTCGATGTCCTGGAGAAGAGCAGATTTAGCCTGCTCTGCGCTCATGCCTGCAACTCGCTCTAGCTCTTTACGGCGCACTTCCTGCATGTCGCTGATGCGCGCCTCCTGAGCTTCGAGTTCGCGTTCTTTTTCATGAAGCGTTTTCTCCCGTTTCTCAGTGGTTTCTATTTTGCGATCCAGAGTTTCCTCTTTTTGTTGCAGTCTCCGCTCCTGGCGCTGTACTTCTGTGCGCCTTTCGCGGTACTCGGTCTCGACCTCGGCACGTATCTGGTGCGATTGGTCTTTGGCCTGGAGGATCATCTCCTTACGCTGGGCCTCGACCTCGCGGAGAGCAACTTGCGCCCTCTCCTCGGCGGTCTTCGCCTTCTCGTCGGCCAGCTTTTGTGCTTCACCGACGGCTGCCTTCGAATGGTTCCACGCGACTATGGCTGCGACCGCGATCATTGCGAACACCACGGCAAGCAGAGCCACCAGCCACGTTACTATTTCTGGCATAAAACACCTCCCTATTCTATTTTTAAAGTACGTCGTGTATGACGAAGTGATATATTGAAGCTCTAGCAGGTCGCCCTACAGCTACCCACCGGCTGCCTGCTTAGTAACCAACCTCTCTCTCGTCTGTATAGACGAAATAGTGGTTCGTTGGCGCAGGCGTGATTTAGCTAACACCTTAGCTGCAAAGCTAATTTGTATAACTCGTATCATAAGGCCTATAACCGCTTATGTCAAGGCTTTTGTTGGGAATGGCAGCCGACCCACGACCGGCGTCAACTCCGCCTGAGTCGCCCGCCTCAAGCAGGACAGCGCGGGCCGGGGCGCCGTCGCCGCCCTCCAGTTTGAGGGGCAGGCACACAAGGGTGTATTCGCCTTCGGGCACTGCGCGCAGGTCCAGGCCTTCTAGAATCACCACTCCTGCTCCAAGCAACGTCTTATGTGTTTGCCAGGCCGAGGGCGAATCTACGCGCTCTATGGAGAGATAGTCTATGCCGACCAGCCTTATCCCATGCGCCAGGCACCACTCGGCTCCGGATAGCGCCAACCCGGTATAGTTGGTGTGGAAGCCGGGCACGTCCCATAGCTCTGCCGATGGCGTGGCGAGCAGCAGTCGCACGGTGCCCGCCGGTATGCTCGCCGCCTGCAAATCGTCCGCTGTGACCTCGAAGCGGGTGCTAAACCTGCGTATCAGGCATGGTCCGATCATGGCGTCGAGAGGCAGTTTGTCCGCACCATCGCCGCCCTCGATGAAGTGCGACGGCGGGTCGACGTGCGTTCCGGTGTGCGTGCCCATGACCAACCGCGACACAGCGGCCTCATCTTGGGCCACGGTCGATACAGGCACGTTCTCTACTGCAATTTCATCTGCCCACACAGGCATTCCCGGCCTCAGCGGTACGCTGATATCATACATGTATGGCCCTCTCCTTTTAGTGACGACGGACGACGGACGACCGCGTCATGCGTCATACGCCTAGCCATCTTAACCCTTCCTAATCTTCGTGGTCTCTTACTTGCCCTCACAAACTTCCTTGTTATCTTCGTGATCCCTCCTAATCCTTTGCGACTTTGCGCATTTGCGTTTCCGTCGTCTGTCGTCTGTCGTCTGTCGTCAGCTATCCTTGCTACTTCCTACACCCGATGTTATAATGCGGCTGGGTTAGCCGAAAATTGGCGTTGCGCCCTCGGCTTGGACGATGTGGTCCGATGCCGGTCTCTTTAGTGATGGAGGCTATTAATGGAAAAAGAACAGGACCTTCCTTTGCTATGCTACTTTGAAGGGAATGTCATCCCTCTTGCCGATGCCAAAATCGGCATACTTACTCATGCATTCAGTTACGGAACGGGCTTCTTCGAAGGCATTCGTGCCTATTATAATGAAGATCACAAGCAACTGTACATGTTCCGTGCCCTTGAACATTATGAACGTTTTGAACAGTCTGCGCGCATCCTTATGATCTCGCTCAAGAAGTCTGCCCAGGAAATGGTAGACCTAACAGGGGAGCTTCTCAGGCGCAGCGGCATCCAGAGTGATGCCTACATCCGGCCTATGGGCTACAAAGCCGACGAGGTAATCGGAGTGCGCCTGCACGACCTGCGCGACGAGATGTACATCACGGTACAGCCTTTCGGGAACTATATCGATATTGACCGCGCTCTCAATGTCGGAGTATCCTCATGGAAGCGTACAGATGACAACATGATCCCCGCTCGCGGTAAGATCACGGGAGCGTACGTTAACTCGGCTTTTGCCAAGAGCGAAGCCATACTTAACGGCTTCGACGAGGCTATCATGCTCGACAGCGAGGGCCACGTGTCCGAAGGCTCCGCCGAGAACCTCTTCATGTTCCGCAACGGCGTCGCCTACACTCCTCCTGTCACCTCCAACATTCTCGAAGGTATCACCCGCTTGACGCTTATGACCCTTTTGCGCGAAGACCTGGGCATCCCGGTCTACGAGCGTGTGATCGACCGCACCGAACTTTATGTTTGCGATGAGCTACTCTTATGCGGTACAGGTGCCCAGATTGCACCGGTCGGTTCTGTTGACCACCGCCAGATCGGTAACGGTGGAGTCGGGCCAATTGCTCGTGCTCTCCAAAGCCGGTACTTTGATGTCGTAAAAGGCAACGTACCCAAGTACAGTCACTGGTGCACACCCGTCCTCTCCGAAACACGACAGCCAGTCACCATCTAAACGCCACACTAGCCGGTCCCAGGGACCGAAAGCCTACAAAGTACATACTCACTTATGCTCTGGCGACCGATCACAACTCCTACGCGCTTCTTACTGCTGATACTGCCACTCCTATCTATAGGGGTGGCGGTATGGTTATGGCTCAGGCTCGCGGACAGCGTAGCAACCGAAGGCTATGGCTCCTTTACTTTCCTCTATGGTTTGGCCCTGACTCTGAGCCTGGTGCTGGTGGGCCTGTTGGTCTATGTTGCCTGGTGCGCCTTCTCCATGCAGTACCGGCTGGACAAGGATAATCTTACGTTGAAGTATGCCGGTGTACGCACGGTCATCCCGCTCTCGTCTGTAGGAGCCGTGTATGCGCCAGGGCAGAAGATAGATGATGTGCCAGTAAAAGTGCGGTGGCGTGGCATGGCCGCTATAGTGCCGGGCTTCCTAGTGGGCTCAGGCAAGAGCGACCAGTTAGGCAGAGTGGCGGCGGTAGCGACGGTGCCTGCCGATAATCAGGTGTTCGTCGTAGCGGGTGGCACTGCCTTCGGCATCTCACCCCAGAGACCCCTTGCTTTCGTAGACGAGCTTAACACGAGGCTTGGCCTGGAGCAGCCGCAAGCACACACGACCATCCCCGACCCTGAGAGCGCTCCGCGCCCCCATACTGTGCTGGGCCGTTGGCTCACGCTGGGCGCGGGACTCTGGACCGACCGGCTGGCGCGCGGCCTTTTGCTGGGTGGCCTAGTCGTTTGCACCCTTTTCTTCGGCTATATGAGTCTGGTGTACAATGGCCTGCCCAACATATTGCCGCTTCACTGGAACTCACAGGGGTTGATAGACCGCGTGGGCGACCCACAGGAGCTTCTACGGCTGCCTGTGATAGCGCTGGGGATATGGTTGCTGAACACCATCCTGGCCGCGTTTGCCCGCCGTTACGAACGCGCGGCCACCATCTTCTTGCTGGCAGGAGCAGTAGCAGTTCCACTGGTCTTCGCGGCCGCCACCCTGTCGATTGTGCTCGTGACGACGTGACGGTGAACAACGTACCAATGTGATCCCTGTCCCATTTGACCCCTACTATATTAATGACATAAGCGGGGTCAAATGGGACAGCTTTTTTGTAGTCCGAACGGGTGAATCCTCGTCACGCATCAGGCATTAGCGCAGCGCCTGCATCGTCACCGCCCATGCGCCGTCGCTGGTGGCAGCGATGAGTGTTTCCAACATACCCGGCACGGCAGTCGTGTCGTGGGGCGCGAGTACCAACGACTGCACCGGGCGCTTGCCCAGGTCGTCGCCTACCTGTTGCCAGGTGGCGCCCAGATTGGCCGATCTGAATACGCCAATACCCTCGAACGCCTGGTCACCCAGCCGCGCCCGCGCCTCATACAGGATAGGCCCTGGCTTGACATAATCTTCGCTATAGTCAGTGTCAACGTAGAAGGCTGTCACATAGTAAGCGGGCGAGTCAATTGCATTGGCAGTGTCAATATGGCTTACCCAGGTATCGCTTTCCAGGGGTAGGAAGAAGGTGCCCTGTTGGTTTGCCATATAGAGCCCTCCGTCTTGCGGTCTGCCTGTCGAGCCGGGCACAAACATCATATGGACCGCTGCGTGCAAAAGCTGGTCTGGTGGGATGTTGGTGGGAGTGACGTTCTTCCAGGTCACACCGCTATCTGTGCTGCGCTTAATCGTGCCTGTGCCGCCCTCGCTCGCATAAGCCACATATAATGACTTGCCGTCCGGGCTGCCGGTTATGGCATAGGGGTCGCTGTTTGTTTCCTGCGAGCCGGGAAGTACATCAGACCAGGTTGCGCCGCTGTCGGTGGTTTTTACTACGCCCGCACAGGTCGTGCCGTAGGCCGCGGCTTCACGTGCAGCATACACGTCGAGCAGTTCGGGCGTCATTTTGGCCCACGTCGCACCGCCGTCGGTTGTGCGGAAGGCCGTGATTGGCAGACCGCTGGCACAACCTGTGTGCGCGCTAACGTAGTACACGTCGGCGCTGGCTATAGCAAGCTCTATATTGCCGGGGGGTGGGTTGCCCGGAATCGTGACGTCCAGCTTGTTCCATACAGTGTAGTCGTATTCGCTCTTCCAGATACCCTGCGGCGACCCCAGCAGCACGATGTTCTTGTTGCCCGGGAACACCTCGACATCACGCATATTGGTGCCGTCGGGCAGGCCCAGCGACTTCCAAGTATAAGCGGGGAGAGGAGCGTCCGTGGGTGTGGCTGTGGGCGTGGGCGACGGCTTAATAGTGGGAGTACGGCTAGGAGGGACAGGCGTTGCGGACACAAATGGCGGCTTGGTGGGGGTTGGTGTGAGCGCACTCGTGCCGCCGGTAGGGGTGGCGGGCGGAGTGGCTGTGGACTGGGGTTCGTTTGTGATGGGCGTAGCGGTGGGCGCAGAATCGCAGGCCGCAAGCGCCATGCCGGCCATAATAATCAGCACCAGCGCCCAGAAAAGGCGCTTTCCCACAAACCTGCTCTTGAGGTTATCAGCGCCTGCATTGACGTTACCGGCGCGGTTGGTTCCGGTTGTGATAACTGTTTCGGGCATAGTGTTCCCTCCTGGTGGGTTGTGTCGATTGTGCTTATATTACTATTAACGAAGCCATCGGATGAGAAGTTGCACAAAATAAAAGATGCCCGCCGAGGCAGGCATCTCATTTTCTCTACACTTTGAGGCTATTTCTTCTTTTTGTTTCGGCTTCCCCGTGGTGGGGTGACAGGGGTGCTAGGCCCAACAGGACCCCTCACCTGTGATTTCGCGCTGCCGGGCATGTACTGGCGCGCCTTTTGTGTCTTCTGGAACTTCGCCATCTCCTTTGGGTAGGACGTGCGATACCAGTAGAGGATCCACCCCAGCAGGCCCAGGAACGCTAGCCCCACCAGATAGAGCCAGAACCGTTTGTTCAGGAAGTCAAGCTGTACAAGTCTGAAGAGGATGAATAGGAGGCCGAGCACCCCTATCCACAGGGCGGGCTGGCCGAACCGAGGTACCGCCTTGTACAGAACGGGGTTGGTGTTCTTCCACCGTGGGCGCAGTACTCTGTAGGCATACACACCTGCCACAATCAGCGCCAGCAGTATGACAGTAAATATGATAGCAAAGATACCTAGGGGCGGGTCGGTGGGCGCGCCTGTGAGGAAGCTCCAATCAAGCGGATTGCCTTGCAAATTGGCCCCGGTAGACTGGGGTGCCGCGGTAGGTATGGGTACAGGCGTGGCCGGGACTGCAGTTGCAGTTAACACTTCTCCGCTGGTGATCGTGCCGGTCGCGCTGATAGTTCCGGTACCTGTGACCGCTGTAAGAGTAGGTGTCAGGGCGACGGTGGGGGTAACTTCCTGTGCCGCGACAGAGTAGAGAGCAGCATTGTTCATGGATGAGTAGTGGTTGGTGGCGTGGGCAGGAGCGCTGCCCAACAGTCCCAAGACCACAGCGACTAGAAGTCCGGGTAAAGAGCCGAGGTATAAACCTGGGTGCATTGGGTTATGATCTCCTCAATTATGGATGTGGGCAAAATGCGGAAACAGCGCATAAAGGGTGCCGGGCCGCGCTTTTTGTTCCGCTTTCGTAGAAAGTACCCCCAATTATATCAGTTTGGCCCGTTTTCATCAAAAACGCTTCATTCGACATTGACAGACACCGGTCACTCTGGTATATTTAATTCAGTGAGGCCACCTCTTTCTAAAAATAAACGTTACGGCCCCACGTTAACTACAAGGAGGTGATGCTTATGAGTACAAGTAAACTTCTGAGCATCGCCGGTAACAAGAACGCCTAGGTGTTTTACCGGTGATGCTCAAACATCGACCAGAGACCCTCGTTCCTAGGAGCGGGGGTTTCGCCTTTTAAGCCACTCGTTCGCCTGTGGGTACGCTTACTCGGTCCAACTTGCGCGCGGCTATCCCCGACAGAATAAACACCACTAACATCAGCGCGATCAGGACATTCACTACCAAGGCAAGGCTTTGTGCCCCCAGCCCCACGAGCAGGATACCGAACAACCAGGGCAGTATCAGGCCTCCGATGCTGCCCACAGCCATTACCAGCGCTGCAGCTTTGCCCGTATTTAGCGAAAAGCGTGCCGCGGTCACTGCCAGCACGGTGGGGTAGATGGGCCCGAAGGCAGCCCCGGTTAGCAGCACCGCGCTTATAGTAAGCACCATATTGCCCACTCCCAGCAATATGCCTGCGCCGCCCACGATGGCACCCAGCAGGCTCACCAGCAGAATTTGCTCCGAGCGCATTCTCGTGCCCAGGGCCGCGCTCACGAGTCTGCCGGCGGTCAGCGCCAGGTAAAAGCCTGACGCTATCAGAGCTGCTGCCTCAGCCGAGATTGGTGAAGTGCGGAATGTGTATGTGGAAATCCAACCGCCGATTCCGACCTCGGTTCCGACGTATACCATCATAAGGGCCGACATGAGCCAGAGTAATGGCGACCTGTATAGACTGCCCTGTTTCGTTGTTTCGACGCCCTGCGGATTGTCTTCGTTGGCTCTCGCCAGCAGTTCGCTGTGTCCCTGGTGGAGACCGCGTGTCACAGGCAACAGCAGGACGAGCAGAAGCGGCACGCTGATCATTGCAGGCAGAGCAGTTTGCCAGATGCCGAGCGACACGCTCACAAGGATAGGTCCCACGATCGCACCTATTCCGTAGAAGACGTTCATCAGGCTGAGCGCGCTTGCCCGGCGCCGGGCGAAGGTCTGCACCACCAGGACGTTGGCCCCCACCACGAGAGCGCCATCGCCGACGCCCGCGAACACCATGAGCGCCAGCGTCCATAGCAGGGTATGGCTCAATGTGACGCCCACCATACCCACGGCCATCATTACCATTCCGATCATCATGATGGGCACAGAGCCGTACTTGTCATTCAGCCAGCCGCTCGCCAGTTGTGCAGGAATCGAGCCGAGATAGAGCGCGGTGAAGATGGCGCCTGCGCTTGCCAGATCGGTGCTGTTGTTGCGCGCCAG
>DATINP010000066.1:0-33143 GCA_035474135.1 Chloroflexia bacterium
TCACATACCGACTCGCTGTTGCTGACCGACCAGCAGTTGGAGGATGAATTGGCCCGCACCGAGAATATTATTTACAAGCTGACAGGCGTAAGCACCAAGCCATACTGGAGACCTCCATACGGGTCGCGCAACAACCACGTACTAAACGTGGCCCAGTCGCAAGGCTACCGCTCGATCTATTGGACGCTCGACTCCCTTGATTCGGTGGGCCAGCCCAAGACGCCCGACTTCATCTTCAATCGCGTAACGAACACGCCCGACTTCAACCTTGACGGCGCGATCATTCTGCAACATTTCGGCTCGGACGCCTCGGCGGAGGCCCTACCACGTATTCTCGACCGTCTGCAAGAGATGGGCTACAGTGTGGTCACGATTTCGGATTTGCTGACGCCCTGACGAGTTTTATAGACACTATAATTCTGGTCCACCTGTGATATAATGGCCTCCATAGCAAGATTGCCCTATGGTTTTGCAGGCTTGCTTATCCGGGTACCGCTACGACTAGCTGCTCCAGAATAGACCCCCAGGGTTCGACATAACTTGATAACTTGCTGCTGTTGTTATGCGGTATGGCACGTAATCATGATCATTTGCGACCTATAGAAAGGTAGAACCTGATGAGATTTATTCGTTTCATGGCACTTGTGCTTGCGGGAGTGGGAGTGGCGCGCGCCATAGCCTCGGCGAAGAAGAAGCACGCCGAGGGGCAGCCCCACAAACACGGCTCTGATAGCCCGTTGGTTCGCATTTTCGCAATGGTGAACCGGCACGTTGAGTGGCACAGGCTCCCGACCCCCATCGCCCTGCTAAACCTGTTGGCATTCCGCATTGAACTTAGAGAGAAGAACCTCCACGATACCACGCCCCCTTACCAGGGTGGCACGACTACCTCGCGGCCTGAACCACACCATCTCTACTGGCGCGATGTGGACGGCAAGTACAACGACCTGAGTAACCCGCGAATGGGCAGCACCGGCGTGCGCTTCGGGCGCAACGTGCCGATAGAGCATACTTTCCCGGAGCCGGAACCCGCTCTCCTCACACCCAGCCCCCGCCTCGTCAGCCGCAAGTTAATGACGCGCGATACCTTCCAGCCCGCGACCACTCTCAATCTACTTGCCGCAGCCTGGATACAGTTTATGACGCACGACTGGTTCAACCACGGCGATAACCAACCCGACAATCCTCTGCTGGTGGAGGTCGCTGACGACGACCCCTGGTTCGAGAAACCGATGCGTATCCAACGCACTGCCGCAGACACTACTCGAACGCCCGAAGAAGCAGACCGGCCCCCGAGCTACGTCAATGCTGTCTCCCACTGGTGGGATGCCTCGGGTATCTACGGCTGCGACGAAGCCACCTGCGCAAAGGTGCGCTCAGAAGTGGACGGTAAACTCGTGGTGCAGGGCGAGCGCCTGCCAACCGACCCGGAAACCGGGCTTGCCATCACCGGTTTCAATGGCAACTGGTGGATTGGGCTGGGCTTGCTGCACACATTGTTTACGCTCGAGCACAACTCGATCTGCGACCGGCTCAAGCAGGAATACCCCAGTTGGACGGATGATCGACTATTCAATACGGCGCGCCTCATCAACGCCGCTCTCATGGCCAAAATACATACCGTCGAGTGGACAACCGCTATACTGGGCCACCCCGCGCTCCAGATAGGTATGCGCGGCAACTGGTGGGGGCTGGCCACGGAACGGGTCAACAAGCTCTTCGGGCGCTTCGGCGAAGGTGAAGTCATAAGCGGCATACCCGGTTCACCCACCGACCACGACGGGGTGCCGTTCACCCTGACCGAAGAGTTCACGGCTGTTTACCGATTGCACCCGCTTATCCCGGACGATATCGAGATACACTCGATCTACAGCGGCGACCTGCTCAAGAAGATGACTTTCCCCGACATCGCCAACAAGAACGCGGCTACCGTAATTGACGATAAAGTGTCGGTGCTGGACGTACTTTACTCATTCGGGGTCGCGAATCCCGGCGCTATCGTGCTGCACAACTACCCTCGTTTCCTGCAGGATATTGTCACGCAAACGGGTCAGCGTGTAGACCTGGCAGCCGTAGACATAACGAGAGATCGCGAGCGCGGCATACCTCGCTACAACCAGTTCAGAAGGCTCCTACATCTACGCCCCTACAATTCGATCGATGAGTTGACGCCCAACAAGCAGTGGGCGCAAGAACTGAAAGAGGTATACGACAACGATATAGAGCGCGTGGACCTTATGGTGGGCATGTACGCCGAGACTCCGCCCAAAGGATTTGGCTTCAGCGACACAGCGTTCCGCATCTTTATCCTGATGGCCTCCAGGCGTCTAAAGAGCGATCGCTTCTTCACAACCGACTTCACGCCGCGAGTGTACACGCAGGCGGGGATGGACTGGATCAGCGACACCGACATGACCGATATCCTGCTTCGTCACTACCCCGAGCTAACGGGAACGCTGCGGGGGGTCAAGAACGCCTTTGCTCCCTGGCCAAAGGTTAGCTGATCAGTCCGGAGAAGCCATAGCAAGAGAGCGCATACGTTGGGTGGCGTTCTTGGTAATGGGGTCGCCATGACCGACGGCTACCGCATCCACATCGACCTGGGCCATGTGGCGGATCGATTCCCGCTGCTGCTTCCAGTTTAGCGTGAATGAGGGCCACCCTGTCCTGAAATCGGGCCAGGTGCACACCGCATCGCCCGTGATCAGCACTCGCCGCTCGGGCCAGTAAAAGGCGAGGTGGCCTGGTGAATGACCGGGCGTGTGCATTACCTGAGCAGGACCAATACGGTCGCCATCCTTCAGGCACTTATCAACGTCGCAGTGAGGGTGATCGCCCAATCCCAGGGCCAACCCAAGCTGATAAGGGTAAGTCTTGTACGGCTTGATGGGACGCAGTGTGACATTCTGCGCCTTGCGGTCGCCGCTGATGATATCTGCTTCCCATTCGTGGGTGTAGACGGTCGCACCGCTCAATTTCTTGAGGGCCGCCATTCCACCTAGATGGGAACGGTGGCCGTGCGTCAGCACGATATTCTTCAGGTCCTTGACCGTACGCCCCATAGCTGCAAGCTGGTCGAGGATCAGGCGGCCGTCGGTTTCAAAGAGGGTGTCTATTAGCGTAAGGTCGGTGCCGTCATCGAGAAGAAAGGCTCGAACATAGCCACCCTTCTTGCTGCCCATTACGTGGATGCCTGGTGCGATTTCCATAGCAAAACCTCAATTACCCGAGCGTTAGAATAACGTAACACGCGGGCCTACGGGCGAGGGCGCAAGACCCTCATTGCATGTGCCGAATAGCGGCGAATTGGGTCGCGTAATGCCGTATAGTGCCAACTAGCGTGATTATACTTGCTACCGGTGGGCGGGTCAACCGGCAAGCGTTGGGGCAAGCGCTGTCCCGAAAGCAAGGGTAGCAAGATACATGAATGGTGCAGGCACATACCTCTTGCAAATACTGTTGTATGTTCTATAGCCTGTATGCTATACTCTACTCTATTATGGCGCGCGGCGTAGTGCTCTCCCCACCACCGGAGAGTACTTTCGTATGACATAAGGGTGTTTGCTTATACCTGAAAACTGACTGGCTTACCGGGTACAGGCTACCGGTCCCGCATAAGCTCGTCCTTCCATTTCTCTGCCCATACCCAAAGTAGCCCTACCTTATACAAGCTCCCGACTTTCGGCTACCAGATAACACTCGCGCAATCTAACCCCAAAAGCGTGTGACCCTCCCGCGGAAGGAATCGTGCAATGGCTCGTTTAGCGTCTCCAATTGAGAATATCAAACCCGCCTATACCGTGGTGATCATCGGCTCCGGGTATGGGGGAAGCATCGCGGCGTCGCGCCTGGCTCGCGCTGGACAACAGGTTTGCGTGCTGGAACGGGGCAAAGAGTTTCAGCCGGGCGAGTACCCGAACACGCTGGCGGCAGCCACAGGCGAGATGCAGACCGACCTCCCGGCCCACCATATGGGCTCGCGCATGGGGCTCTTCGACCTCCGCGTAAACGACGACATCAATGTCTTTCTGGGCTGCGGCCTCGGCGGCACTTCGTTGATTAACGCGAATGTCGCGCTCCGGGCCGAGCCGCGCGTCTTTGACGACCCGCGCTGGCCCCAGGCTATCCGCGACGACCTGCCCACGCTCATCGAGGAAGGTTACGGCCACGCGGAGGCAATGCTCAAGCCACGGTCATACCCGCAAGGCTTCCCGCCGTTGAGAAAGTTGCAGGCCCTGGAGAAGTCCGCTGCCCACCTGGGCGAGAAGTTCTACAGACCGCCCATCAATGTTAATTTCGAGGACGGCGTGAATCACGTGGGCGTGTACCAGCAGGCATGCAGGCTATGCGGCGATTGCTGCTCGGGGTGCAATTTCGGCTCCAAAAATACTCTCATCATGAATTATCTGCCCGATGCCCGTAATCACGGCGCGGAGATCTTTACGCAGGTGCCAGTGCGGCACATAGAGCGCGCAGGCGATCGCTGGCTGGTGCACTACCAGGTCATGGATGCCGGACGCGAGAAGTTTGACGCCCCCACTATGTTTGTCAGCGCCGAGGTCGTCATACTGGCGGCAGGAGCTTTGGGCTCAACGGAAATCCTATTGCGCTCGCGTGAGGCTGGTCTTGCCCTTTCTGATAGAGTGGGCACAAGCTTTACAGGTAATGGCGATGTACTGGCCTTCGGCTACAACAACGACGTGCCGATCAACGGCGTGGGCGTAGGACAATACATAGACGAAATGTCGGAGCCTGTCGGACCGTGCATAACGGGCATAATCGACATTCGCGAGCAGGAAAACCTGGACGAAGGGATGGTTATAGAGGAAGGCGTAATACCGGGTGCGCTCGCGCCTCTCCTGCCTTCTGTGTTTGCCACTGCGGCTTCCTTCGTAGGTGAGGATACCGATAGGGGCGTTGCAGACTTCGCCCGCGAAGCGGGGCGCGACCTCAGTGGCATTCTGTTCGGTTCGGACCATGGGGCTATTCCCAACACGCAGACCTATCTGGTCATGAGCCACGACGGAGCGGCAGGGAAGATGCACCTCAAGGACGACCGCCTGCGCATAGATTGGCCGGGCGTAGGCTCCAAGCCGATTTTCACCGAGATAAACGACCGCCTCGAAGAGGCCACCATCCCACTGGGCGGCACCTACGTGCGCAACCCTATATGGGGTCCCGTCATGAAGAAAGACCTCGTCACCGTTCACCCACTGGGTGGTTGCCCGATGGGAGAAGACGCAGAGAGTGGCGCTGTGGACCACAAAGGGCGCGTTTTCTCGGGCAACAGCGGCACCGAGGTCTATGACGGCCTGTACGTGTGTGATGGAGCCATTATCCCTCGTTCGGTAGGCGTGAACCCTCTGCTAACCATCTCAGCAGTGGCAGAGCGCAACACCGCCTTGCTAGCACGCGACCGCGGCTGGACAATAGACTACGCGCTGTCCCCTGTGCCCGCCGGCGAAGAACAGCTTGTACGCACCGGCATCCAGTTCACCGAAACGATGAGGGGTTACTTCTCCACTGCGGCCGTGGCGGATTACAAGGAGGGCTGGTCGAAGGGCAAAAAGGAGAAATCGCCCTTTGCGTTCACCCTTACAATCGTTTCCGACGACCTGGAGCGCATGCTTGAAGACCAGGAGCACAAGGCCAGCATAGTGGGCACGGTGAGCGCGCCCGCCCTTTCACCGAGCGCGCTCACCGTGACGAACGGCGAATTCAATCTGTTCGTGCTCGACCCCGAGGAACCTGGCACCAGGCGCATGTGGTACAAGATGCACCTCTCCTCCGAGGAAGGCAAGACCTATTACTTCGAAGGCTTCAAACTGGCCCGCGACGACCCCGGCCTTGATCTGTGGTCCGATACCACCACCCTGTACATCAGCCTGCTCGAAGGCGACAAGACGGGGGTCGCGGCAGGCCGGGGCATCCTGAAGATACGCCCCCGCGATTTTATGCGCCAGATGACCACTATGCAAGTAAAGAACGCGAAGAATGCCGCGCAAGCCCTGGCGGCTAACGCCCGGTTCGGGCGATTCTTTGCCGGGGCGCTGTTTGATACCTATGCTGGGCTGGGACATCGCTCGAAAGAGGAGCCTACAGAAGATGCCTGATGCCAGGAAAAATCAAGGGGAGACTGTGGTCCCCTTCCGAACGGCGGACGGTATCGACTGCAATCTCATACGCGTGCGGCCACGCGGCGAGGCGCCCAAAGGACCGGTGCTCCTCGTGCACGGGGCAGGAGTGCGCGCCGAGATATTCCGCGCCCCGGTAGAAACCACGGTAGTGGATTATCTTGTAGATCACGGCTACGATGTGTGGCTGGAGAACTGGCGCTCCAGCATCGACGTCAAGCCCAACCAGTGGACTCTCGATAAAGCGGCTATCTATGACCACCCCGAAGCGGTCCGAACGGTTGTGCGCGAGACAGGCCGGCCGGAGATCAAGGCGATCATTCATTGCCAGGGCTCGACAAGCTTCATGATGTCAGCGGTGGCCGGGTTGGTGCCGCAGGTCAAGACCATTGTCAGCAACGCAGTGTCCCTCCATCCTGTGGTACCTGCGCTCTCTCGCTTCAAGCTGAAGGTCGTGCTTCCTCCTGTGGGATTGTTCATCGACCACTTCGATCCTGGGTGGGGTATAAAGGCCACCACACCCATGGCTAAAATCATGTCATTGCTGGTGCGGCTCACGCATCATGAATGCCATAACGAAGTTTGCAAACAGGTCAGCTTCTTCTACGGAAGCGGCTTTCCGGCTCTCTGGAGGCATGAAAACCTGAATCCCGAGACCCACGAGTGGTTGAAGAAAGAGTTCGCCTTCGTTCCACTCTCGTTCTACAAGCAGATGAACCGGTGCGTGCAGCAGGGCCACCTCGTGTCAACGCGCTCCGGCACCAAACTGCCCCGAGATTTCACGGCCCAGCCGCCGCAAACTTCGGCACGGTTCGCTTTCTTTACAGGCAAACACAATCTCTGTTTTCTACCCGAGAGCCAACTCTCGACCTACAAGTTCTTCGACGCCCACCGCCCTGACTACCATTCACTGCACATCCTGCCGGACTACAGCCACCTGGACGTGTTCATGGGCCAATCGGCATCGCGCGATGTGTTCCCGCTGATGCTGGCGGAGCTGGACAAAGATTAGTGTGCTCCAACAGCCGCAGGTTTACTACAGAAAGGTATGACACAACATGATCTCTACGGCAGCTATTGACCACAAGTGGCAAACCTTGCAAGATGCCGGGTTCGACCTCGGAGAGAAGGTCGGATTGGAGCAGGACGCCGGCCTGGACGGCCGCTACCAGCAGTATGATCACGGCCGGATCTACTGGCAAGAAGAAATCGGAGCCTACGAGGTGCACGGCCCCATATTAGACAGGTATATCGAACTGGGCGGCTCGGGCGCCAACCCTGCAAGCGGCTACCGGGACCTGGGATTCCCGACTACCGACCAGGTTGTGAGCCAGGACAGTACGTGCCCGGTCAGCTACTTCGAGGGCGGCGCGATCTACATGGTGAGCGAACTGGGCGCGGTCGCGATTCACAGCGAATTCTATCTGCGTTGGCACAACGCGGGCGCAGAGACCGGAGAGTGGGGCTACCCTGTCAGCGACCCGTTGGAGGTGGCAGGTGGACAGGCGGTCTACTTCCAGCGCGGTTGCATGTGGAAAGGCCCGGCTTCAGGTGGGCAGATTCTCAATTGCAGATTTTACCCACCGCTCCTTGGGAGACCGACCATTGCCAATCCGGGCGAGGAGACTCGCCTGGAGGATATCCTGGTGTGGGAGGTGCCCGCCGGTATCGTAAGTGACCTCGACGCGCTTTCGAGTGCGCTGGAGCCGGTGTGGAGCGGATTGGTTTTGCGACCTGTGCACGCGCCGGGCTCAGACGTCACGCACAGCAACGTAGCACTCAAGCTCGGAAAGAGCCAGCACCAGGAGGAAGGCTTTATAAGCATGAGCCTGGCAGTCGAAGCGGGAGTTGCGAGCGACCGCACCCTCTATAACATCGCTCTGCTGCTGCCGGGCGGCAAGTCATACGACCTGGCCCCTCATGCCGTCTACATGAAGCAATCGTGGGAGGACTTCGGCATCATCCACGCGACCGACCTGCACCTGAGTCGCCGGGTGGCTGAGTTCCGTCGCAAGTTCCAGGAGCTGGGACTTACCGAGGCGGCCGAGAAATTCAACAGCTTTATCGATAACTTCCGCGACATGGTTCGCTATGCCAACCACCTGCATGCCACCGGTGCGGCCGACGTGATACTGGTGACGGGCGACGTAACGGACTACATCTTCGAGAAGGACGACAACCGTGCAGGCGGGGGCAACTTCTACCTGTTCGAGCAGTTGGTGCGCGGCACCTGGGTTTCCCCGGACGGGGAGCAGAGCGAAGAGCTGACACTGCCGGTCTTTACCATACTTGGTAACCACGACTACAGGCCCGGCAGTTACGACCTCCTGACCGACCTGGACCTCGGCGACGTGGGGCGCTGGGACTGGTGGCCGGATTGGCTTTATTCCCCCGCCAAGAGCAAGAACATAAACGGCTACGCAGCGCATAACTTGACCGAACAGGAGGCGCTGGCTTTACAGGGAGGCCACAAAGAACGCCTCGACTCGGACGCCGCATATGAGATGGTCCGGGTCGACCCGGCCAGCCTCAAGTACTACCATGAGCGGATCAACGACAAGCTGTCATACATCACGCACCTGGGCAAGCACGCGATCGTCATGATAGACAGCAGGTGGGAAGTGGGCATCGTCGAGGGTACCTTCCACGACTATCTCAGGCTCGCGCTGGGAAATTTCGACGAGGACGCCCGCAACTGGCTCGCCCAGCACCCCAACTGCCTAGGCTTCGAGGACAACGAACTGGAGATGGTGCGGCAAACCCTCGCGAACACGGGCGAGGACGCGCTCGTCGTGGTTGGCGTGCACGCGCCCCCCATCAACCCCAGCGGCGACGAGTGGCCGCACTACTTCCGCGAAACCGAGCACTTCGCGGCCGACGCATACGAAACGCAAGGCTACCTCATGCGGCGAGACCGCAAAGCGTTCAGCCCCAAGGAACACGGGCGGGAGGCGGTCGACCCCTCGCAGGTTTACCCGAACTGGATCCGCACCGGCACCCCGTACTTCAAGCAGGGAGGTATCGGCGACCTGCTCGACTACGGTATCGCGAGGGGCAGCACGGAGGCTTTCCTCGAGATGTGTGTCGGGCAGGGCACACCTCGCAAGGTAGACCTGGTGCTATGCGGCCACATCCACAGCAACGTCGAGTACAGGCTGGAGTGGGACCCAGAGCAGCGCTTCCTGTTCTACACTGACTTTTATACAGAGAACCCCCAGAAATACTACCCATCGTTGAGTATTCTCGACCCGCTCACGGGGGAACGTGGCCCCGCGAATGATACTATCCGCCTGGAGATATATGTGAAAGAAGGTGCGCAGGCGGGCGCTCTACCGCAACGTATGCAGGAGGGTTACGCCCGCCTGGAGGTTCCACCTTATGGTGATACGCTCAATGCCAGCAGCGACGCGCACGCCTGGTGGGACGCGCACCGCCCCCTCGTTATGCAGACGGCCTCTCTCGGCTCGATGGATCGGAACCAGCGTGAGGAGTTGCCCAGCCCCTCCTTCCAGGGCTTCCGAGTGATCACAGTCGAGAACGACGTCATCACGAAGATGTACTACGTCACTCTAGGTGAGTTGAGAAAGAACCACTACGTAATGCCCTGGGAGGCATAACCCCGGCCCCGTAACCTTTGGCGCACTACAAATCGAGCAGACGTTCCACGAGCGAGACCTCGTCCGGCACCTCATCTTCTTTGGGATCGGCATCGGAGGCCATGATGTCCTCGGGCGCGATCTTCTCACCCGTATCACCTGTATCACTCGTGGCTACTGTGTCGCCATCGTCGGGCGCGCCCGTGTTATTGATGCGCAGGAAGTCGAGCTTGAGCCTCCCCGCGATGAAGTCCGCCACCTCGTCGTTGTCCCAGTAGCCTTCGTGCGCCTTGTGCGGATTGGTCCCCGTCTGGACAACGATATCTTCCACGGCGAACACGTCCTTGAACAGGATCTCGAGCGGATAGGCTATCACGTCCTGGGCGTCCAGGAAGTTGTACCACACGCCCTCGTCCAGCACCAGTGGAGTGTGCGACTCTTCAGTATTGGCCGGCGTACCCCTGTGGGTGGGTTCTCGCTCCAGATCCAGCGTAAAGAGGGCGATTGGCGAACCCATTGTGAAGAGGTTGGTGGGCCTGAAATCGGCGTCTTTCCACTTCGGGTCGTGCCCCACGCTGTCGAACAGGGTGTCGAATGCCACCACTGAACCCAGGCTGTGGGCGATGATCGACACAGGGTCGCCCGTGGCAATATAGGGCGCTATCTTGTCGAGCACCATCTGGTGGATCACGTGGCTCCAGTATTCCGACTTGTAGACAAGCACATCGCTGACCGAGGTTATGATCTGGCGGCGTATCTTGTCCAGCCCCGCTATGCCGCTCAGGCGCGACGCGAAGGAGTAAAGCTTGTCGGCGCCCTGCTCATACGCCTGGAGGAGCCGCTGCTGCGCGTCCTCGCCCACCATCGAGTAGTTGACGCGCTCGAACGTCACAACCTGGTCTATCTCTTCGGCCGTCGCGCCCTCGGGTACCACCTGGTACTGAACCAGCTTCTTCAATATCAGCTTCGCGAGGCTTTCCGAGAAGTCCCAGCTGATTACTGTCGGCGTGATACCGTGTATGAATATGATCCTTAGTGTGTTCATTTTGTGATCCTTCATGCGTTGTGGAATCGTGCGGTCGAGGCCATTATAAGACTATACATTAAGACCGCCAATTTGGATAGGTGGGCGCTCGAGTTCTGAGGTGTTAGGTGTTACGTGTTAGGGACGAGCACCGCAAAAGGGCCAAGCGCGGTTCATGCTCCTAACCCCTAGCCCCTCGCTCATAGCCGAGAAATGCTTGAAGAAAAGGCGGTCATGTGTATAATGATAAACAGGTTCTCATAGCCGCATTATGAAGGATTGAATATTGGGCTACGCGGGACCGGCAAAGGTAGCCCGAACCTGGGCCACAAGGCAACTCACCGCATCAGGGCAAACAACGTGCACACAGACGAGCAACAGCAAACCGAGCTTGGTACAGAGACCTTATTCAGGGCAAGGCTCGACTACGTGATGCGCAGCTTCATGAACACCCAGGACCTGATCCGCTTCATGGACCAGAAAGCGGGCTACCTGCTCTCTGCCGTAGGCCTCCTGACCACGGCCCTGGGCATCGTGGCGGCCAAGGCCCTCGACGCGAACACAAACCTCACATGGTACCTCGAGCTATCGTCCCCCGGCCTCATCGCTCTCCTCAAGGTGCTATCGTTCATCTCGTTCGTGGGCTACCTGCTGCTGGCGTTCGTGGTGCTTGCAAATGCGACCAGGGTGTTCAAGGCCCTCCCCAACTCGCTCAAGCGACCCAGCACGGCGCCCGGCCTGCTGTTCCCGCTGATCCTGCTCGAGAAATACAAGAAGGACACGGGCGCGGGCGACGACACGTTCTACAAACAGCTCTTGAACGTGCAAGGGAACGACATCCTCAACGACTTTGCCGAGCAGGTCATGGAAATCTCCAACATCTACCAGCGCAAGCAACAGCAGATCAACACAAGCATCAGATGGTTCGAATACCTGGGCGTCGCCTGGATAATCAGCATCATACTCCTCCTCGCAATCACTATCCTACACTGACTTTCAGCCTCCATCATCCACATTCGTCCCCCTCAAATTGGCCGGTGAGCAGCGCGCCTCAAGCGTGCTTCAACACCCTAACCCCTAGCCCCCGATCCCTCGCCTGCAATGGATAGTACAGCCTCGCGAACCGTAACATTCCTCTTCGCCGACCTGGATAAAGGCTCTGACAACCTCGACAGAGACCCCGACCGGGAGGGCGCCGAACTTCTGCGCTACGACCGCCTCTTCCGGGGCGCAATGGATGCCAACGGGGGGGACACCTACAAGAAAGTGGGCCGCTCGTACCAGGTCGCCTTCGAGACGGCGGCACAGGCTGTAGCCGCGGCTGCACAAGCCGAACGCTCCCTCTATTTCGACCCCCTCCTGGCCGGCTCTACAGGCGCGTCGATGGGCCTGCGCATAGCCCTGCACACGGGTGTGACAGAAGTGCGCGACGGCGGCTACGTGGGTCCACTGCTCAACAGGGTGGCCCGCGTGCTGGCAGCAGCCCATGCAGGCCAGGCGCTCCTTACCCGGGCGACGGCAGACCTGGTGGGCGACCATCCGCCCCGGGGTACCCTCCTGCGAGACCTGGGTGAGCACAGGTTGAAAGACCTCGTCCGATCCGAGCGCATCTACCAGCTGGAGTACGCGGATGTCCCGCTCGTGTTCCCTCCTCTGCGCACGCTCGACAACCGCCCCAATAACCTCCCGTTGCAGCCCACCCAGCTTATCGGGCGAGATGCCGACGTTAGCGCCTTGCGCGAGGTATTGCTGCGCAAAGACGTTTCTCTGCTGACGCTGCTTGGTGCGGGAGGCATCGGCAAAACTCGCCTCGCGTTGCAGGTCGCAGCCGAAATGGTGGACGACTTCGCCGATGGTGTGTTCTTCGTGAACCTCGCGCCGGTCACGGACGCCGCTCTGGTTATACAGTCGATTGCGCAGACGTTGGGCATCGCCGACACGGGCGGACAGCCTTTGTTCAACCCCGTGAGAGAGTACCTGCGCGATAAGCGCCTGCTGCTCGTGCTGGACAATTGTGAGCAGGTGGTCGATGCCGCTCCCCTGCTGGCAGAATTGCTTGGCCTGGTGCCCGGCCTGAAGATACTCGCTACCAGCCGTGCCGCCCTCCCCGTGTCTATCGAGCGAGAATACCTCGTGCCCGCTCTCCCCGTGCCAGCAATGGGTACCACCTTATCCACCGACGAGCTACTCGGCTATGACGCCATCGAGCTTTTTGTGGCGCGTGCCCGGGCGGTCAGGCCCGAGTTTAGGTTAGACGATCTCAATAAGGAGCACGTGGTCAAGATTTGCCGCAAGCTGGATGGATTGCCTCTGGCTATCGAGCTGGCCGCCGCCCGCGCCAGGGTGCTCTCGCCCGACGCTATCCTGTCCCGCCTGGCGCCCGGCTCCTCCGGCAAACTGCTCGCGGGCGGGGCACGCGACATGCCCGCCAGGCAGCAAACCCTCCGAAACACCATCGAGTGGAGCTATAACATGCTCAAGGCGAGCGAACAACTCCTTTTCAACCGCCTCTCTGTCTTCGTCAGCGGCCATAGCCTGGAAGCCGCCGAACAGGTCTGCAACGCCCCAGCGTTGTCCGACGTTGACGTGCTGGATGGCATAGCGTCCCTGGTCGACAAAAGCCTGGCGTACAGCCGGGAGGTGGACGCGGAATCCCGGTTCTTTATGCTGGAAACATTGCGCGAATACGGGGCAGAACAGCTTCATAACAGCGGCGAAGAGGCAGCCGTGCAACGTGCCTACGTCGCCTATTACCTGGCGCTGGCCGAAACAGCCGAACCCCACCTGACCAAGGCCAGCCAGGCCGAGTGGCTGGCACGACTGGAAACCGAGCATGACAACCTGCGCGCTGTGCTCGACCGCCTGCACGAAGAGGCCGCCTCGGGCAACATACAAAGCCGCATCGATCTGGCGCGTATGTCGGGCGCGCTCTGGCGCTTCTGGTTCCGGCGTGGCCACATGGCCGAGGGCCGCAGGCTCACGCTGGCCCTCGAGTACGGTCAGGATTTGCCCGATGCTGTGCGCGTCCGCGTGTTGCATGGTACCGGCGTGCTTACATACGAGCAAGGCGACTACGAACAGGCCAGGACATGGTTTGAGGAAGCCCTCGCGCTGCGCAGGAAGCTGGGTGATAAGGTGGGGATGGTGGCTTTGCTCAACAACCTGGCGAACGTGGCCCTCTTCAGCGACGACTTTGCGAGCGCTGCCCCTCTCTACGAGGAAGCCCTCGGCCTGGCCCGCGGCCTGGGCGATTACTGGAGTATCGCGATCACGTTAGGCAACAGCGGCTGGGTGGAAATGAACAAGGGCAATTACGACCAGGCAGCCAGTCTGTATGGCGAAAGTCTGGCTTTACGTCGCATAATGAAGGACGAGTGGGGCATCGCCAACGCGCTCGATAACCTTGCCTGGGCGCGCACATACCAGGGTCGATTTGCCGAAGCCAAAGAGCTTGCCGGGAGTAGCATGGAGATATTTGAAAAGCTCGGTGACAAGGACAGTATGTCGGACCTGCTGGACATTCAGGGGCGCTGCGCTCTGAGCGAGGGCGATCATAGTCGCGCGCGGACCTACTTTCTGAGAAGCCTGGCGCTCAACCGCGAGCTTCAAGACAAGGCAGGCAGCGCGCTGACCCTCTTCGGCCTGGCCGCGCTCGCCGGAGCGGAAGCCCTCTGGCAGCGCTCGGCTCGGCTGTTCGGCGCTGCTGATGCCCTGCGTGCGTCCACAGCAGGCTTCCAGCGCCTCTATTTCCACCAGCACGAGGCTCTTGTGCGCGAGGCGTTGGGCGAGGCTGCTTTTGAAAGGCTGAGCAACGAAGGCCGCTCAATGCCGCCTGATCAAGTATATGCTTACGCATCTGACCAGCCCTCGGAGATAGAAGCCGGTGCCTGAAGCACCCCTCAGAACCCAGAACTCAGAACTCAGAACTCATCCGCCCGGCGGTACGGTCACGTTCCTTTTGACCGATATAGAAGGAAGCACCAGGCACTGGGAAGAGCACCCCCAGGTGATGAAGGTTGCTCAACACCTCCACGATGGCATTCTTAGGGATGCTATCGAAACAAACGGCGGGTACGTCTTTCAGACCGTCGGCGACGCGTTCTATGCCGCCTTCCCGACCGCACCCCAGGCGGTGGATGCAGCGTCTACCGCGCAACGCGCCCTCGAAAGCCACGATTGGGGTGAATTGGGCAGGTTACGAGTTCGTATTGCCCTGCATACAGGCGAGGCCGGCAGCACAGACGGCGCTTACTCAGGCCCGGCTTTCGAACGCACTACACGCCTGCTGCCCGTAGGCGCAGGCGGCCAGACGCTGCTGACTGTAACTACAGAGGAACTCGTGCGCGAACTTCTTCCAGCAGGTGCCACACTGGTTGACATGGGCGAGCGCCGCTTTCGAGACCTGCTCCACAGCGAACACATCTTTAGCTTACAACTCGACGGCCTGCCAGGTGAGTTTCCCCCGCTGAAAACGCTGGAGGGCACACCGAACAATCTCCCCATACGCTCCACTACTCTGGTAGGCCGCGAAGGAGAGCTTGGCGAGTGTCGCCTCCTTTTGTGCCGAGAGGACATACGCCTTCTCACCTTGCTCGGCCCCGGTGGTATCGGCAAGACCCGCCTGGCGGTGCACCTGGGCGCCTCCATGCTGGACGATTTCGCCGACGGTGTGTTCGCGGTTGCGCTGGCGCATATCACCGACCCTTCTCTCGTCGCCCCTGCCATTGCCCAGGCTCTCAGCGTGCGTCAAACCCGCTCACAGTCCATTACGGGCGTCCTGATAGACTATCTCCGAGACAAACACATGCTGCTCATTCTCGATAACTACGAGCAGATAGTAGAAGCCGCTTCTTTGGTCTGGGAGCTAATGTCGGCGGCACCCAGGCTCAAAGTGGTTGTAACCAGCCGGAGCGCGCTAGAGCTTACAGCCGAGCACATATACGAAGTGCCTGCCCTATCGCTGCCTGAGGAGGGCGAACAGCTCGACAGCGCTGACCTCTCCCGGTACGAAGCGCTGAACCTCTTTGCCGAGCGCGCTCGCGCCGTCAAGCCCGACTTTGCGCTTACACCCGAGAATCTACAGGCCGTTGCCGGTATTTGCGCTCAACTCGACGGCCTGCCTCTGGCGGTCGAACTCGCGGCGGCTCGAATCAAAATACTCTCCCCCCAGATGATGCTGGCGCGGCTTAGCAGCAGGCTCAAGTTGCTTACGGGTGGTGGTCGCGACTTGCCGGAGCGCCAACAAACGCTGCGTGCCACCATTGAATGGAGCCACGGCCTGTTGAACCAGGATGAGAAAAAGCTCTTCAGGTGGCTTTCGGTCTTTATCAATGGTGCTGCATTAGAAGCTATTGAAGCCATAGCCACCGCAGGGGAAGCTAAGTCGTACGAAGATGTTTCAGTGCAGATCGACGCCGATGTTCTCGACACGCTATCTTCCCTGGTGAGCAAGAGTCTCGTGAGACTGCTGCAGCGCCCCGATGGCCGGACGCGCTTCGGGGTGCTTTCAACGATCCGTGAATTTGGGCTGGAGCAACTGGCCGAGTGTGGTGAACAAGCAGTTATCGGCGAGCGCCACACCCGCTTCTTCATGGCGTTTGCCGAACAGGCCGAGCCTCACTTGCGCGACTCCGAACAGATCGTGTGGCTCCGAAGGCTGGAAACCGAGCATGACAACCTGCAGGCGGCGCTGGCCTGGGCAATCGAGCATGGTCAGGCCGAGGTGGGCCTGCGCCTGGGTGGTGCGCTGTGGCGCTTCTGGTACATCAAGAGCTACCTGACCGAGGGTCGTGACCACTTGCTCCAACTCCTGAACTTGCCGCAGCCTGAGGAAGTAGCAGGCATAGAAGGCATGGCAGCCATTCGCGGCAAGGCGCTCAACGGAGCCGGAGTTCTTATCTATAACCAGGGCGACTACGAACTCGCCAGGACCCTGCACGAGGAATGCTTACAAATAGCCCACAAAAGTGGTGATAAGCGGAGCGCTGCCGGTGCGCTCAACAACCTGGGCCTGATAGCCAAGATACACAACCGCTACGAAGAAGCTTATTCCCTCTTCGAGCAAGCCCTCGCCATCAACCTTGCCACCGGCAACCGAAGTTGGGAGGCCATTAACTACAACAACCTGGGCAACGTGCGCTATGACCAGGGGGATTACGCGAGCGCGCGCACTTTCGAGGAGCAGAGCGTGACACTCTTTACCAGCCTGGGTGATAGCTGGGGCATGGCCATGGCCCTCGCCGACCTGGGCAGAGTGGCTTTTGAGCAGGGCGACTATGCCGAGGCTCGTCATCTCTATAGCCGCAGCCTGGTGTTGCAGCGCGAATTGGGAGACAAGCGAAACGTCGCCGACACGCTCAATAAGTTGGGGGTCGTCGCCCTGAACCAGGGAGACTACGCAGAGGCCCGCGACCTGTTCGAGCAGAACCTCTCACTATTCCGGGACCTCGGTGATAAGCGCGGCGTTGCGGCCTCTCTCCACTACCTGGGCGTAGTTTTCTACCGCCAGGGAGATTACACGACCTCTCGTGTCTATCTCGAAGAGAGCCTCAAGAGCAGGCTGCAGTTGGGCGATAAGAAGGATATAGCCGAGTCCCACAACAACCTGGGACTTGTCGCCTTTGAGCAGGGCGATTACACCCGCGCCGAGTCAGAGCTTACTTTGTGTCTCCAGCTATGGAGGGAGCTTGGGAACAAGGCACGTATCCCCTTGTCCCTGAACAACCTGGGACTGGTGGCTATCTGCCTGGGCGAGTTCGACCGCGCACGCACTTTACTGGAGGAGTGCTTGCAGGCATCAAGCACCTCGGGTTGGAAGCTGGGCGTGGCGCTGGCTCTGCTCAATCTCGGCCTGGCTCATGGCGGGCAAGGCGACTATGCCGAGGCCGATCGCCTTTACAACGAGAGTCTAAGCATGTTCGCTGCGCTGGGCGACAGGTTGCACCTGGCCACTTGCCTGGTCAGATTGTCCACGCTTGCCGCGTTGATGAGCGTTCACGAGAAGGCTCTGTTGCTGGCAGGGGCTGCTGACGGCATCTTCGAAGCATTAGGTATCGGGATACCGCCCTTCGAGCGCCCTTACTACGAACCGGCTATCGAGGCATCACGCGTCCTGCTTGGGGAAGCCGACTCAGCGGCCACCTGGAAGAAGGGACGCGGGTTGAGCATAGAGCAAATCCTGTCCGGGCAATACGCTTGATCGTAGTCGCCGGCCTCAGCGCGTTTCCCGCCTCTCACGCATCCCGCAGGGGTCATGCTTGAGTTCTCCTTTTATGATACGATTACTGTACCCCAGAGCAATTATTATCGCCGGACCGAATTAGTGCACCGGCACGTCTTATTGCGCAACGCGATAACAGCAAAGGACTGACCAACCATGTTTGAGGAGAGGACGCATAGAGAATGGACGCACCTGTTGTGGGTACTATTACTGCCTGTGCTAATATCAGGCTCTTTCGTAACATACGCGCAGACGGACACCAGAACTTTTACGGAAACCGGTAAGACCGTGCAAGGCCGCTTTCTTGAATATTGGGACCAACACGGGGGGCTGGCGCAGCAAGGATACCCAATTTCAGACGAAATGCAGGAAATAAGCCCCATCGACGGCAAAACGTATATGACGCAATACTTCGAGCGGGCGGTGTTCGAGTACCACCCTGAGAACTCGCCACCGTACGACGTGCTCCTCTCCCTGCTCGGCACCCTGGCGTACGAACAGAATTACCCCACGGGAGCGCCCGGGCAACAACCCAACACCAGTCCCGACTCGGTATTGTTCGAGCAAACAGGCAAGCGGCTGGGAGGAAGATTCCTGCAATACTGGCAGCAGAATGGCGACGTAGCGCAGCAGGGCTACCCGATCTCTGACGAATTTATCGAAGTGTCAGAGACGGACGGCAAACCCTACACCGTGCAGTACTTCGAGCGGGCAGTGTTCGAGTACCACCCTGAGAACTCGCCACCTTATGACGTGCTCCTCTCCCTGCTCGGCACCTTCCGTTACAAGCAGTTACACGCCGTTGCCCCGTTGCCCACCGCCGTGCCAGACGCCACTCCCCCCGTTACCGGCACGGGGAGCGACTGGCCGATGTACGGGCAGAATCCCGGCCGCACTAATTACAGTCAAGACGAGCGAATTATAAGCGCGTCCAATGTTACGCAACTGGTGTCGCGCTGGCAAGTGCCTCTTGGCACGAATGGCAATCCCTCTTCCAGTTCGCCCGTTGTAGCCAACGGTCGCGTCTACGTGGGCAGCAGTGCGCCCGAGGGGCCTAACTTCTATGCCTTCGATGCGGCGTCAGGTGCCCCGTCATGGAGCGCGAACGTGGGCTACTTCAATAGTTGCGACAGCGTGGGTATCGGCTCTACTGCTGCTATCTCAGGAACCGTGCTGGCAGTCGGTGGCGGCGACTCGGCGTACTATGGGCTAAATGCCGAGACGGGGGAACAGCTGTGGCGCGTGGCAATGGACGAGGGTTCCAGCGCCTTCGCCTGGGAATCGCCTCTGCTTGCAAATGGACGCGCCTATATCGGCATCGCGTCTGATTGCGACAACCCGTCGGTGCGGGGCGAGGTGCGCGCGCTGGACATGCTCACAGGCGAACAGCTTGCCAGCCGCCGGTTCGTTCCCGACGACCAGGCGGGCGCAGGCATCTGGAACTCGCCCTCCCTTAGCCCCGATGGCACGAAACTGGTGGTCGTCACGGGCGAAGACTTCGGCGGCTACGACGGCCCCTATAATCGCGCTATGACTTCGCTCGATCCGCTGACCCTGGATATTTTGCAGGCCCACAAACAGGGTGTGGTGGACGCGGATAGTGATTTCGCGACTTCGCCTATCGTGTTCTCCTACGGCAACCGCACACTGGTGTTTGCGGGACACAAGGACCGAAACTTCTACTTGTACGACCTGGACAACATCAACGCGGGGCCCATCTGGCAACAGACGACCGGCTTCCAGGTTGGGATGATGCCCGCCTACAGTCCGGACAATGGAGGCACGATCTTATTCGTCGGCGAGGGCATTCTGCACGCCGTCGATCCCGGTACGGGTAATGACCGCTGGCCGCCTCTGTCGGTCGGCAAGATGCACGGCAATATGGCGGTGGCGAACGGCCTGGTGTTCCTGAATGGTGGCAGCTTAGGACTGAAGATAATCGACGTGAACACCGGGCAACTCTTGACAACCCTGATGCCTGCTAAGGCAGGATCCACTTTCTCGGGCGTGGCCGTGGCCCACGGCTTCGTCTACTGGGTAGCAGGCTCCAACCTCAACGCCTGGAGCCTGCGCACCCCCTAGGCTTTGTTGACCAGGGGTTAGGGGTTAGGGGGACGATGGACGACGTAGTACGCATGACGACTTTACTGACCCCTCGCCGCAACCTACAGGCAGACCGTGGACCGTGCGCGGAAGATTCGTAGTTCGTGGGTGGCAACCCTACCCTAGAACAAATCACAGCGTCGAACAGCACTCTGGAAGAATTAGCAGTGCAAATGGCGAGGGACCAGTGACCGGTGACCAGGCGTGAATAGTGATACGCGGTCGGTCATCTAGCTGGATGTGTTAGCCAGGCACCGAGGACAGATAACGATCATTCGCGAGGAGCACGTTATGAGTGATAGCGGTGGTAAGAGCCGGCACACAGGTAGTAATATGGCAGGTAGCCGCACAGAGGATGTGGATGGGATGCCGGCTGAGCGCACTATTATAGCCCGTGCCGATGATGCGTGGCCGAGCCTGCCGTACGATGATTGGAAGGACACCTACGAAACTCTTCACATGTGGACCCAGATCGTCGGCAAAATCCGGCTTGCTCTCAGCCCACTGATCAACCATTGGTGGCAAGTGACCCTCTATGTGACACCCAGAGGACTTACCACATCCCCAATCCCTTACGGTTCCAGGACGTTCGAGATAATATTCGATCTCATCGACCACAACCTGGAGGTGCGTGTGAGCGACGGCCGAACCAGGTACATGGGCCTACACCCCCGGTCTGTGGCCGACTTCTACCAGGAGTTGATGTCAATCTTGCGCGCTCTTGGCATAGAGGTGGCGATCTACACGAAACCTCAAGAGGTGCCCAATCCAATAGCGTGTGACATAGACACGGTGCACGCCTCCTACGACGAGGAATATGCAGGCAGGTTCCGGAAGATCCTCATCGAAACCGACAGCATATTCAAAGAATTCAGAGGGCGCTTCATCGGAAAGTGCAGCCCCGTGCACTTCTTCTGGGGGAGTTTTGATCTTGCGGTGACCCGCTTCTCAGGCCGGCGAGCGCCGGAGCAACCGGGGGCAGACCATGTCCAGGGGGAAGCGTATTCGCATGAATGCAGCAGCGCCGGTTTCTGGCCGGGCAGTGGTAGCCTGCCTTCGCCCGCGTTTTATGCCTACACTGTTCCGGTACCTTTGGAAACGGACAAAGCTCATGTGCGCCCGGACGCCGCACATTACGACCCACAACTCGGGGAGTTTATCCTGTTGTACGACGATATGCGCAGCGCGCCTGATCCGAAGGTGGCGCTACTCGATTTTCTGCAAAGCACATACGAAGCAGGCGCTGACCTGGCCGGATGGGATCGGCGCGCTCTGGAGCGATAATGGGAATCATAGTCAGCTAAGAGGAAAGGAAAAGCAATGTCAAATAACGATCAAAATATGGAAGAAGGGTGTTCGCACCTCCGCGAGATCCAAGAAGTCAGGCCGAGTTCGAATGGCTGCGAGGATTGCCTGAAAACAGGGGACAGGTGGTTGCACCTGCGCCTGTGCGAAACATGCGGGCATGTCGGATGCTGTGACAACTCGAAGAACAAGCACGCCACCAAGCACTACCACGCCACCCACCACCCGATAATCAAATCGTACGAGCCGGGTGAAGATTGGGGTTGGTGCTATATCGACGAGATATTCTACGAGGTACTGCCGGTCAACGTCGGCGACTATCATAGCTAGAAGGCTACCGGTTCTCGTCGGGCTCATTGTTACTTGTCCCCGAGATCGGGGCATACGACCTGGCGTCCAGCGCGGCGTAGTCGGTACTGTACAGGATTACACACGACGTGTGAGCAGAACAATGTGTACCTGGTATTAGGACAGGTTTCACGAAAAATCCTGCACAGCCCGATGGATTTTGCAAGCGTCATACGCGCTCTTGGCTCTCCATACCAGCCCTCGGAGCGTCCGTCTCGGGGCGAAATCGAAGCGTCGTCTGCCATATCAGCCAAGTATTAGGAGAAAAAGGCTATTGATTCCTATAGGTAATTAGTTCAATCGCTGGTATACTAAACAGTACAACCTGAAGAGTCGCATCCCATCAGTGTGTATGAGCCACGCGCACAGCCGCACCGGCCTATCATGCATGCTTGTCAACCATTTCCTGGAGCACGCCTTTTCAGATTATGTAAGCAATCAAGGACAATAAAGGTGATCGAACGCACTACTGTTTAGACGCGTGGGTCTTGATTACTGCCTTCACTGGCGCAGTCGTATTTTGCAAGTTGACCTGTAGCCATTATCTGCTACAGAGAAATCCAGTGAGCGACCCATAGCTCACTAACATTAGGCTGACGACTGGATGATGCGCGGCGGTTCCCGAACATACGAGAAAGTGAAAAGAACAAAGGACAATGCGCCATACCGGTTCAACCAAAGCTGAATTCCAGGTCCTGCTGGTCGATGACAATCCGGGCGATGCCCGGCTGATCCAGGAACTGCTGATCGAAGCTGCCCCATCACAATTCGGGGTGGAGCATGCGGATCGCCTCTCGAACGGTCTGGAGCGCGTATTGAACGGTGGGTTGGCCGCAATCCTGCTAGACCTGTCGCTGCCTGATAGCCACGGACTCGAAACTATCACAAGGATGTACACCCAGGCACCGACTATACCCATCCTGGTGCTTACCGGCTTAGACGACGAAAAATTGGGTCTTGAAGCCGTTCAACATGGCGCGCAGGACTATCTGATCAAAGGACAAATAGACGGCCAGTTGCTGGCGCGCTCTATACGCTACGCTATCGAGCGTAAGCGAGCCGAGGTGGAAACACAGCAGCACACCGAGGCGGTGCAGCGGATGGTGGAAGCCCAGCTGACGATGATCACCGTCGACCCTGACAAGATGGCTCAGGCGGTGCTGGACGCGCTGCAGTATGCGCTCGGAATCGAGCAGGCCGGCTTCTTTGCCTACGATGCCGAAATCAAGATCCTGACCCTGACCTGCGCGGTGGGCTTTCCCCCGGAAGTGCTGCAGCAAACCCGGCCTCATCTGGTCTTCCGGCTCGGCGACGAGCGTGGGTTGGTTGGTATGGCGGCAGCCACAAGCCAGCCAATCTACCTCCCCGACTGCCAGGCCGACCCACGCTGGATACTCGACAACCCCACCATTCGCTCAGCCTATTTTGTGCCCATGGTGTTTGGTGGCCGATTGTTCGGGGTGGTGAGCTTACTATCCTTTGAACCGAACGCTTTCTCGTCCCATCTGCGCGCCCTGGCGAACCTCTTTGGTCAATACGCCGCGGTGGCTATGGAGAGCGCCCGCCTGCTTTCGGAAACGCGCAAGGCCGAGCAAAAGTATCGCACCATCTTCGATAACGCAATTGAGGGTATCTTCCAGACCACCATCGAAGGGCGCTATATCACGGCCAATCCGGCGCTGGCTCGCATCCTGGGCTACGATTCGCCTGAAGAAGCAGTAGAGGCCCTATCTGACCCAGCTTACCAGGTTTACGTCGACCCCAATCGTCGCGCAGAGTTCAAGAACTTAATGAACCAACAGAGTGCCATATCCGGGTTTGTGAGTCAGGTCTATCGCAAGGACGGTGGCATCGTCTGGATCACGGAGAATGCGCGTGCTATCCGTGACCACAATGGCACACTTCTGTACTATGAAGGCACGGTAGAAGAGATCACCGAACGCAAGTTGGCAGAGCAAGCGCTGCGGGAGAGTGAAGAGAACTTCCGGCTTATGTTCGACAATAATCCCCTCGCAATGTGGGTATATGACCTGGTAACGCTGCGCTTCCTGGAGGTCAATGAGGCCGCCACTACGCGATACGGCTACTCCCGTGATGAGTTCCTCCAATTGAAGATAAGCGACATCCGGCCATCAGAGGATGTGCCTCGCCTGATACAGGACGTAGCGAATACGCGTCCCGACCTGCAGCTTACCAACCAGTGGAGGCACCTTCTCAAGAATGGCCAGATAATTGACGTTGAAATTAGCTCCCATACCTTGTTATTTGACGAGCGTCCGGCAGTGCTGGTGGTTGCTAAAGACATAACCGCGCGCAAGCGGGCTGTGGAAGGATTGCGCGAAAGCGAAGCGCGTTACCGCAACCTGATCGAGACTTCACCCGACGCGATTACTTTTGTCGACCTTGAGGGCACGATCCTGCTTTGCAACCAACAGGCCGCGACAATGCTCGGGTACGAGTCACCCGCACAGCTTGTAGGCAGGAGTTCTTTTGACGTAATCGCTCCGGAAGACCTCCCAATTGCCATACGGGACATGCAGTCGATCTTGCAGGATGGTACTATGAAAAATCGGGAGTACACTCTTCTCAGGAATGACGGCAGCCGGTTTCCCGCAGAGGTAAACGGATCAAGCGTACCGGACGCCGAGGGACGGCCCAGGGGCTTTGTGAGCATAATGAGGGATATTACCGAGCGCAAACAGGCCGAGGACGCGCTTGCGGCATCGGAGGCGGAACTACGCGCGCTATTTGCTGCTATGACAGATGTCGTGCTTGTATTCGATGCGCAGGGACGTTATCTACAAATCGCGCCGACCAACCCCGACCTGCTTTATAAGCCCGCCGCTGAGCTCCTGGGGCGAACTATTCATGAGGTGTTGCCCGCGCCCGAGGCTGAAGAATATCTCACTATTATCGGGCTTGCGCTGGAAAAACAGGAGCCTATTCATTTCGAGTATAGCCTACCCATCGGAGATGGTCTGATCTGGTTCGATGGGACTGTATCTCCTATGGGCAAGGATAAAGTGTTCTGGCTGGCGCGTGACGTCACGGAGAGCAAGCGGACCGAGGAGGAGCGCCGGGCCAGAGAAGCCGCCGAAGAGGCTAACCAGGCCAAGAGCGCGTTTCTCTCGCGCATGAGCCATGAGTTGCGCACCCCCTTGAACTCTATTCTCGGTTTCGCTCAACTTCTCAAAATGGACGAGCTAACGTCCGAACAGTACGACAGCCTGAACTATATCATCAAAGGCGGTCGCCACCTGCTCGATCTGATCAACGAGGTGCTCGATATCGCCCGCATCGAGGCGGGCCGTATGTCTATCTCGCTTGAGCCGGTCCTCTTGCAGGAGGTGCTGGAAGAATGCCTCAGTCTCGTGCAACAGATGGCAGCCGACCGCAGATTAGGGTTACATACCGACACTTTGGTAGCGTCTCACTTGCACGTCACTGCTGACCGCCAGCGCCTCAAACAGGTACTGCTCAACCTTCTTGCCAACGCTATTAAGTACAACCGAGAGGGAGGCAGTGTCAGCCTTTCCTGCAGGGAGGGTCTGGATGGCTGGCTGTGCATCGATGTCACCGATACCGGGCCTGGTATCCCGGCCGATAAGCTGGACCGCCTCTTTAGCCCGTTCGAGCGGCTGGGGGCTGAGCAGGGCGATGTTGAAGGCACGGGCCTGGGTCTAGCCTTATCCAAGGGCCTCATAACAGCCATGGGCGGTAGCATAGGCGTGGATTCGACGCCAGGCAATGGCAGTACATTCTGGGTACGACTACCCATCACTGAAGGCCAGCTACAGCGCCAGGAGCGCCTCACCACGGTCGCGCCGGTCTCGGACAAGCTAACCACCACCGCGCGTACCATCCTTTATATCGAGGACAACCTTTCGAATCTCAGGCTCATAGAACGCATCCTGGAGCGCACGCCGGAAATTAGAGTAGTATCAGCCATGCAAGGTGGCTTGGGGCTGGACCTGGCGCGCCAACACTGCCCCGATCTCATTCTGTTGGACCTTAATCTACCTGATATGGCCGGAAATGAGGTGCTACGCCACCTGCGCGAGGATCCGAACACTTGTGACATACCGGTGGTGATGGTCAGCGCCGATGCCACATCCCAGCAGCGAGAGCGCCTTCTCGCGGCCGGTGCCCAGGCCTACCTGACCAAGCCTTTGGACGTAGCCCAACTCATCCAAATCCTGAGGCAAATGCTGTCTGAGAGGGCCAGTTGAATATATGGGAGATATGGAAGGAATAGATGGTATGCAATTGACGAACTTATACGATGCTCGGATCCTGATCGTGGACGATCAGGAAGCCAACGTGCATCTACTGGGGAAGATACTGCGCCGCGCAGGCTACATAAACACTGTCAGTACCACCGATCCTCGTGATGTCCTGTCGCTTTGCGTGCAACAGCCGCCCGACTTGATTCTCCTCGACCTGATGATGGCTCACCTTGATGGCTTCGCCGTGATGGAGCAGATAAAGCCTCTACTCGAAGGCACGTATTTGCCGGTACTCGTGCTGACCGCCGACATTACCTCAGAAACCAGGGAGCAAGCCTTAGCTTCGGGCGCGAAAGACTTCCTTACCAAGCCTTTCGACCATACGGAGGTACTGCTACGGATCGGCAATCTGCTGCAGACGCGCGCCCTGCATCTGCAATTGAAAGATCAGAACCGACTTCTTGAAGAGCGCGTTCGCGAGCGCACCGCCGAACTGGAGCGGGCACGCCTTGAAATCCTCAAACGGTTGGCTGTGGCCGCCGAATATCGCGATGATGCCACTGGCCAGCATACCAGGCGGGTCAGCCGCCTCTGCGCCCACCTGGCGCACGCTCTGGGACTGGCCGACGACCACGTAGAGCTCATACGCGAGGCGTCCCCCCTGCACGATGTTGGTAAGATCGGCATCCCCGACGCGATCCTGCTCAAGCCGGCCAGGCTAACCGACGAAGAGTTTGAGGTGATCAAGACCCACACTACTATCGGCGCCGGTATCCTCTCTGAGGGCACCAGCGATTGCATTCTTATGGCCGAACAGATCGCGCTGACCCATCACGAGCGATGGGACGGTTCGGGATACCCCCTCGGGCTTGCGGGAGAAGATATCCCTATGGAGGGGCGTATCGTAGCAATAATAGATGTATTCGACGCCCTTGTCCACGAGCGGCCCTATAAGCGAGCGTGGCCGCTAGAGGAGGCCTTGGCTGAGGTCGAGAGGCAGAGCGGAAGCCAATTCGATCCGCAAATAGCGAACGTGTTCCTGGACGTGCAAAGGCACGATATCTCCCAATTGTAAGAACCTATGCTGACTGTCCCAATGCCGGTTCTTTCGCTGAAGTCTACTGCTTGTTAGGGCAGGCTAACGTACACTCCTAGCCATTGATATCGGGTCGGCGGTCGTAAGAGAAAGCAGCACCTGGTCAAATCTCAGCGACCGCCGGTATGACCACCCGGCCAATCACTTCCAGAGGAGTGATCCGGCTCACCAGGGGAACTGCGCCAAACACCGTCTGGATCCCCATGCCACCAAGCTGGCGCAGCTGCTCGATTAGCTCCTGCGCCTTGGATCCATCCTCTCCAACGTCGAAGAGGAATGGACAGGTCTTTTCTATGGACTCGTAATCACGGCCCTCAGCCTCGCAATGCCGGCGCAGCACATCCAGTTTTCTTGGAAGGTCCGGCCCAGGGCTTATATTGCAGGCGTCTGCGTATCGTGCAACCAGGCGCAGGGTCTTTTTCTCGCCGCTACCGGCGATCATGATCGGTGGGTGCGGTCGGGCGGAGGTCGGTGGGATCTGTGGCGAATTGAGAGCACGCTCGAGTTGATAGTGCTTGCCTCGATAGGCTTGATCATCCCCGTGTTCGCCGCCCCACATGTGCAGGCAGATTTGCACTGTTTCCTCGAGCATCTCAAAGCGTTCTGGTGTGGGAGGATAGGGAATCCCCAACCCCTGTGCTTCGTCTGCATAATCTCCCGCGCCGATGCCAAGCCAGGCTCGCTCATTCGATAGCACGTCCAGCGTGGAGACTATCTTCGCGAGCACCGCCGGGTACCTGAAGTGAGGCGGAGTGGAGAGCGCCATGAGTTGGACGCGATTTGTCTTGCCGGCCAGGAACGCGAGCGTCGTATAAGACTCCGGCACCTGCCCCTCCTGTGGTCCCATCCACGGTGGCACGGCCCACAGGTGGTCGGCTACAGCGATACTAGCGAAGCCGTATTCGTCTGCAGTTTGGGCTATCTTCGTCAGCGTGGCGCCTAGTTCGCGGGGACCACCGTCCCACATGTAATTGTTGAGTTGAAGGGCGAGTTTCAATAAACTTCATTTCTCCTTTCAAGCATGTTCTGACCCGATGAAGTCCTAGGGCGAGGTAACGATAGCGGATATCCGGTAGGTAGGGAAGAAGGAGTTGGACACGATCTTGGAGGCCTGACCCCGCGTCACGTTGTTGGCTGGCCTGAAGTAGGGCCTGTTCTGCGCATCGCAAGGCTCGCCTACCCCTCCACATGGATAGCCGCTCATAACTCCCGGCCTCTCAACCAGCAACCTTTCCACGTAGAGCCAGTAGGTGCTGCCGGGCAGCATATCAGCGAACGTGTACTGGCCCGCAGGGATAGGGTCCTGGAACCCTGCCGCATTGGACACGATTTTGGTCAATTGGCCACGTGAAGCGGTCGCATTCGGACGGAAGTAGGGTCGGTTATCAGGCTCCACGCAGGGCTCACCCGGCCCGCCGCATGGGTAGCCCTGCATAACATTGCGCACAGCCAACCGTTCGACATAATCGTAGAAGGTCGAGCCGGGTGGCACGTCTTCGAATGTCTGGCCGCTCACCGGCTCGGTGAAGCCTGCTGCTATGGCAACTATCTTAGCAATCTGCCCGCGCGTGACCTGGTTGGCGGGGCGGAAATAGGGGCGGCTCGAGGGGTCGCATGGCTCGCCCGGCCCACCACAGGGATAACCCGAGATGATACCGCGACAGGACATAGCCTGCACATACAAATAGAAGGTGTCGGCGGGAAGCACGTCGGTAAAGGCCCGGGTGCTCGGATAGTGCAATATATCCTGGTTGCCCACAGCCCAAACATCGTTGGCAGAGCTGGCGTCCACCGAGAACGCTCCCGTCGGGCTGGGTACCACGCTCCATGCGGTGCCATCCCAGTGCAGCGTGCCTCCGCTACCTACAGCCCATACGTCGTTCGGCGCGATGGCAACCGCGCTGGTAAGTGTCCATGCATTGGGCGCATCAACCACGCTCCAGCCCGCTCCGTCCCAGTGCTCAATCAGGCTGTGATAATCTCTGTTACGCCCAACAGCCCATACATCGTCCGTGCCTGCCACGGCTACCCCATAGAATGCCGACCCGGTGTCCGGGGCGATCGGGGTGGGGCAAGGCTCGGCCGAGCATACACCTACCGCTATGGGCTTGTCGGGGTCGAACGAGTCCTGCGGCACATGGTAGCCGACAGCCACCATATCGTTCGGTCCCTGTATCGCCACGTCCATTAAGATTTCAGAGGGCGGGATATAGGCGCCGTCGGGCTGTGCGCCTACCCTGTTAGGCTCCTGTAGGCCTGACTCGCCGGACGGCACTTCCTGCCAGGTTTCGCCTGTGAAGTGCAGAACAAGATAGGGTCTTGGGCCTTTGGTCGGCGCGGCTTGTCCTCCGACCACCCACACATCGTCGGCAGAGGCGGCCGCGACCGCCACAAAGTCGTAAGTCCAGCCGATAGGTGTCGGGGAGGGCACAGGCACATTAGTCCAACCGGCGCCGTTCCAGCGCACAACCGAAGAGTAGTTGACCGCCCAGATATTGCCGGCCGGATGAGCGGAAACGCTGTCATACTGTCCGGGGTCTACCTGGCCCCACACCTCTCCATCCCAATGCAACGTGCCGTCCTGGCTCACCGCCCACGCATCGTCGTATGCCGGCGCCGAAATGTCCCACACCGGATTGACCCCCGGCCTCGGCACGGGCTGCCACTGCGGCACACAAGGAGGCAGGGTAGGAGTGGCAGTATAGATTGGAGTCATGGTGTCAATGATCCGGGTTGGGGTCGGCGTTGCCGTGATACATGATACGTGATAGACGAGCGCCAGCGTGTGTACGACACCATTGACAAAATCGCCCACCGCCGCGCCATTGCCGCCGGAGATGACTGCTATCGCGCGCAGGATATTATTGTCCGCGCCGTTGTTGGGGCTTGAAGCCACGGTCCAGGCCGAGCCATCCCAGTGCTCTATAAGGGTTCGATATCCATACAGGGTGGTCGAGTAGCCCACGCTCCACACGTCGTTCGCGCCCAGGGCCGATACCCCTTTAAGGTAATTGCTGTCGTACTCTCCCACGTTGGGGCTAGGTACGACTGACCAGGCTGTGCCGTCCCAGTGTGCAGTGAGTGTTTGGGATGCGCCCGCATCGTTGTGGTCGCCCACGGCCCAAACGTCGGTAGAGGATAGGGCCGAGACGGCGGTGAAGCCATTCCCAAATGAACCGGGGTTGGGGCTTGGGACGACTGACCAGGCTGTGCCGTCCCAGTGCAAACTAAGCGTTTCACCGGTGCCCTGGTCGCCACCCACAGCCCAGGCATCATTGGGACTTATCACCGCCGCTCCGTAAAGGTAGTTCTGGAACGTGCCAGTATCGGGGCTTGTGGCAATGGACCAAGCCGTGCCGTCCCAGTGTTCCATGAGGGGCAGGGTTTCAATTCCATCGTCGTAATTCCCGACAGCCCACACGTCGGTAGCCGATCCTGCGGACACCGCCCATAGGACATTGTTCTGTGAACCCATATTCGGGCTTGGTATGACCGACCAGGCTGTGCCGTCCCAGTGCTCGATAAGCGTCAGCCACAGTGTATCCACGTTGTAATAGTGGCCCACGGCCCAGACATCGTCATCTGTGATCCCCACCACGCCGGAGAGGGCGCTGCTCGTCCATGTATTCGGGCCTGGAACGACCGACCATGTGGTACCGTCCCAGTGCTCAATAAGCGCCTGGTCCACCACATCCGTCGTGCCTTTGTAAGAGCCGACGGCCCACATATCGGTGGGAGAAACCGCCGATACCGACCGCAAAGTGTTGTCGCCTGCGCCCGAATTGGCACTTGTCACTGTCTCCCAGGCCAGCGGACAAGAGGTGGGAGTAGAGGTGGGAGTATCCGTAGCTACAGGAGATTGAGTAGGAGTGTAGGTATCAGTGGCCACGGAAGTGTGAGTATCAGTGGGAGTAGGAGTATCGGTGCGAATCGGGGTGGGCGTAGTCAGAGGGACCGAGGCCTGCATGTCGTACACCACGGATCGGGCACTCTCTACCTGCGGGGCAAGCAGCGACCCGTTCGGAAGGTTCGCACTCGCGGCGCTTCCCGTGGAAGTTACTAGAACGTCAATCGCAAGCACCAGCACCAGCAGAAGCAGGCCTGAAGCCAGGCAAATAGTGGTGGGTTTCATGATGCCCATATTGTTCCCTCCCATTGTGGTAATGCCGCTGGAACTATCCGAATATTGTATTGCAAAGCCACAGGCATTCTGCACGAACAGCGATACCAGGACCGTATTCTCCTCGATGACCTATTGTCGCACACTTTTCGCTTCTATGATGGGTACAAAAAAACGTACAGATATCGAATAAATTGGTAAAGGTGGCCGGCTTTGGTCCAAGCAGTTTGCCGAACCCGAGTGACTGGAGACAAAGACACGTCGTCGCTGCCCGGTAATCGGCATCATGACTAAGGCTCCCAGTTCCCTGGAGGAGCATGCTCACATAACAACAAAGGCACCGGCGTGGCTTGTCTCTGCCACGCCGGTGCTGTTCATGATGGTAAATGTAGGAGGGGAATGGGCCGGGCTATTCCCTCCGTGCTGATCGGGAAGCGAACCTTAGCGCTTTCTCGATTGGGCAAAGCGAGCGACGCTGCCCAGTAGGATGGACAGGAGAGCCACGAGTAGAACTGCCAGGATCACTCCTTGCAGGCTACCCAGGCCCGTCGTAGGCATCCCTACAGGTTGTGCGACTACCGTGGTAAGCTCGGCGCCCTTGGGCAATAGCACTCCTGCCATGATGCTCGCATTAGACGTGCCGGTATTGATCATAACGTGCCGTGCCCCGGCCTTCTCATTCATTACGTCTCCCGGCATGACCATGTGCTCGGAACCACCTTCGGGACGCAACGTCAGCATGCCCTCAAGGCCAACCACCACCACGGGACCGCCATGATAGTGCAGAGGTATACTGGCCCCAGGCGCAAAGTTTAGCACCAGGTTTACAAGGTCGTAGTCGCCTGCCGTTACCGAGATTGGATAGTCGCCCTGGAAAGGCACCGTCGGGCCGGGCGGCGGGTTGGGACTTGTATCAACTACCGTGGTCAGGTCTGCGCCTTTGGGCAGGAGCACTACGGCCATGATGCGACTATTGGTAGTGCCGGTATTGATCATGACGTGCTTTACCCCAGCCTGCTCATTCATCACATCTCCCGGCGCAAGCACGTGCTCCGTACCACCTTCGGGGCGAAGTGTCAACGCACCCTCCATGCCGACCACGAGCGCGGGACCGCCGTGATAGTGCAGTGGTATGGAGGCTCCCGGCGCGAAGTCGAGCACCAGGTAGGTCAGGTCGTATTCGCCTGCCTGCACCGTCAGCGGAAAACTGCCCTGAAAAGATACTGTTGGGTCGAGCGTTTGCGCCAGGCTGCTGCCCACACCTGCGACGGGCAGCGCAGAGAGCAAAGCGACAAGCACTGAAAGCAATCTTAATTTACTCATTGCGTCTATCTCCTTTTACGTTTATTGTCCCTGCCGGGTGTGCGCTTGCCGGCATATGTCGACAAGTGATCTCCACCCTGTCAGGGTTCAGGAACCTTCCGAGACCTCGAATATCTCGTCTGCGACCAGGCCATGGGCATGGCGATGCACTGTATTAGCAGCCTCTGCATTGGGTGCGTCTACCAGGCAGAACACTTTGCCCTCGCTTTCATTTACCCAGTAGCGCAGATACTTTACGTTGTGCTTGTCTTGCTCTTGAAGATCTTTCATGTGAGCATCCGCGACACCGTTGGCTGTGACCCCGGGCAAGTTGTGTACGTCCATATAGAGCGGCATTACGTTACCTCCTTAATATTCGTTGTGCTATGCTACGAGTCCACCGTCGGATATTGCGGCGTCCGGGGCGCCTCACCTGTCGCCGGCTGAACTGTGCGACCCCAGCGCCAATCCGATCTGCTTCGTGCCCACTCTAGCAAAGGAGGGGGTACCGTCGGATCAGGGTTTACACGTAGCCCGCGCAGGCGGCACACGTATTTTTCGGTAATGTGCATACTTAGAAGAACCGGGTGACCAGTGACCAGTGACCAGACGTTATGCGTTATGCGTTATGCGTTATGCGTCGTCTATTATCTTAATGACGTAGATGGGG
>DATINP010000067.1:0-8498 GCA_035474135.1 Chloroflexia bacterium
TTCACCCGTATACTTCCTGCGGGGCCGAGGTTCGCTGACCGCGCACGCGGGCGGGTCCCAGAAAAAGGCTCTGTAATACGATAAACGGTAGTAATAGCACGTCAGGCGGAAGCTGAGCGGAAAGATCAGGATGTAGAACGCGGGGGATACAAGGTAGCCGAACAGGTTCCACTGAATTGGGAAAAAGGGCGAATAGAACGGCGACAGGTAGGAGTCTGCTTCGTAGTCCTGGTAGACGAAGGCACGCCACGTCGAGTAAATAACGAACGCCCCCAGGATAATCATCGTGACGACGGGCCTCACCCACCACAGATCGCGCCTGCTCGTCAAGGCTAATGGCGCACGCCCTTCTTCCCTGCTATTAGCAGTTGATACGGCCATCCTTCCTCCTCCTCTTGCTTGCTAGTTCGCAGTGTCTAACAAAATCGTAACTACTATACCCTAAATGCGCGTCGAAATGCTAACGCCAAAAGGCCACCGGCATAAGAACCGGCAGCCTCCTGTACTCAGCTATGTTAGATTGCCAACATCTCAAATACATCATTGTATTTCTTTCTGCTCCCTATACCTGGGACGGGCGGCAGGCAATCACGTTTTGCGCTCAGGCGCCTTGCGCGATTACGGCCCGCAGGGTTCTGCGAGCAGGGTCGCTATCGGCGTGTTAGCAGTATCCTCGGTAGCTGTACCCTTCTGCAATTTCCACAGCACAGCGTCGGGATCGGGATCTATGCCTGCATTTGTACGATGAAGTATATAACATGCGGCGTAAGTATGCACGCTCCCATCGGTGTGGGTGGCGACAAGTACGGTAGGCAGGCTCGCGTAGAGATTGCCCGCACCCGCGTCAACAGATACCTTACCCGTGTAGAAGATGACGGACGTCGTATCAGCATAACCCGCTACGAAATCATCATATGAGGGGACATCCGGCGCGCCAGGCTGGAAGTAGCTATACGCACGCTCGTATTCCTTACGGTTGATCGCGTTGTAGAACGATTCGATGAAAGTGATCGGATCGGTGCGGTCTTCGTAGAAAGGCACGCTACCGTCTGCCGGGAAGCCCTGGGTGTATTTCTGCTTTGCTACGAATGTGCCAAGCTGGCTCAACAGCACATCATACGGAGGCTGGTTTTCGGGGTGCAGTTCGAAGACAGCACGCTCGAAATACTGGACTGTGTATGGCTTGCCATCGAGGGGGCTATTCTCGGTGAAAGTCTCGCTGATAGGATAGCCTTGCTGGGCCAATCCGCCATGGCTGTCCCAGTAGGTGAGGAACTTGCCACACACCTGAAAGCCCGTTTCAGGGAAGGTGCGGCAGTCGTTCGGATTGGGAGTCTGGGCGTGGGTCAGCAGCGCGCCACTCAGCGCGCCCGCCGCTACCACGATAGCGCCCAATACGGCGGATATCGCTGTGCGTTGAATACGATTGATATGATACATGATGTTTGTTTCTCCTTTGACACTGAGGTCGGAATAGTGAAATTATAGCCCATGGAATTGTCGACTGTGAGGATTCCACTGCCCTAAGTTAAACGTAGGAGCCGCCGCAAGGTCGCGTTGAGCTTCTACACCCACAGATCGCCGTGTGAGATCACCCATGCGTCAAGCTGGCTCTCGGCCGGGTTCCATATGCGGGGCTGCATTGTCCCGCCGTAGAGGGAAAGCAAGGAGGTATCCTGGGGTATCTCCAGCTCCAGAGGCTCGGCGCCCGCCAGGTAAAAGGCCAACGCGCCATCGCTCACGATTGCATTCTGCAAAGTAGCCCCCACAAGTTTGCTTGTGACGTGATCCCATTCTTCGCCGGGGCCGAAATTGCTGTAAAGCGGCTCCTGTACACGGTACTGGTTGGGGTGGGCTTCGATCCAGCTTCCGTTGAGCAAGAGCCAGCAGCCGGCGCCCCACATTCGCAGCACCAGCCATTCGTCGGGGTGGTCATCTGTCGCGGCCAACCTCAACCCAAAGAACCCAGGCCCGCCCATCCCGTAGCTGCCCAGGCTGGCTGACCAACCAGTGACGATTCTGCCGGTAATGCGTTCCAGGCCGGCATCTCTCAAGGTCTGCGGCCTATACTTTACCTCATTTATAACGTCAAAGCAGGCCAAAATGTTCCCTTGTGCCTTGTCTCCGCCCAGGTTATGCATGCACAAGCCTCCCGTCATCACCGGTGCGGCAACGATAGCTCCATAGAGAATATTGAAACGCCAAGACGCCAAGGTCGCCAAGATTTAGGGAAGGATCACGAAGATTAAGAGAACACGAAGAACACGAAGGGTAAAGGGTTGCAATTGGCCTTTGGCGACCCGGTTCGTGTGCCTCGACTACAAACTCTCCCAATGATGCTGTCCTCTTAGTCTCCGATCCCTTCTTAAAAGCCCTTGGCGATCTTGGCGTCTTGGCGCTTCAATAAGAACTGTATCATCTAAGCGAACAGTTCGGACCGCCTTTGCCACACACCGAACGCAGCCACCAGGCCCATGAGGGGGAAGACCAGCCACAGTACCTGGTTTATACCCGTGGTCGCGTAGACGCCTTGCCAGATCTTGTCGTACTCAGATCGTGCGATGGCACCCGCAGCGTCGGCGCTTGCTACAGCCGTGCCGAACGCCTGGGCGCTTTCGCCCGTGGAGGTCTGCGAGGCTGCATCGAGTTGGCCTGCCTTCACTTGCTGGGCCAGCGTTGCGTGCGAAGCCAGCCATGTTTGGTAGTCGCTGCGGAACTTCTCGTAGGCCGCAGCCTGGCCCGGGAACGACACGTTCGCCACGAGGGGTAGGCGGGGCAGACCAAGCCGGTTCTTCTCATCAACGGCGAGGTCGCGCACCTGGGCGCTTATAGACGAGGCGGTTTGCAGGAATGTCGATTTAGAGCAATCCACAGGTCCGCACAGCCTTTGCTCGACCAGCGATATGTACTGGTCAAAGCTATCGAGGTGGGAGGCAGATTGCGCGGGGTCGAATATCGCTATGCTTTCTAGGGCGCGCCCCTGGCTCAACAGGGCTTCCATGTCCTGCACACCTGCCACATTATCGTAGGCCTGGCGCACCATCACCTGCGCATCTGACCGTGCCTGTCCCAACTGCACGGCCATAACGAGGGCCAGCACGAGGCTCACTATCAGCGCTATGCCCACAGGCCAGGACCACCTGTAGTGCATGAAGCGGATCGCCAGCAGGCCCGCCACCAGGATAAGTGCGAGCAGAGCAGCCGCGCCCAGCAGCACGTATTGCCAGTTGGTGATCACTTGAGCGGCCCCTGCGTAGGTGGTCTCCATTGCTTCCACTTTGACCGCTTCGAGGCCACCCAAAGCGGGCACGAGCCTTGTATTCAGCGTTTCACGAGCGGCAAGAAAGGCGGTGCCTGCCTTATCGACCTCGCCCGCTCCATAGTAGGAGAACATGGCGCCGATCTGCTGGATGTAATCGCTGGCGGCGGCGTCTGCAGCGGCGTAAACCGCATACTCGCCGTAGGTGGTGTCGCTCAGGTTGCGCCAGGAGATGCGAGCCTCATTGTTGAAATCGGCCCAACGTTGGGTGGCGCGAGTCTCGGCGGCCTTCTGGTTGTCGCCCGTGGTTTCGAGGAAAGTGGCCGCCGCGCTCATGTGGTCGAGCACGGCAGCGCGCGCCCGCAAAGCCGAGTCCACGCTCACTGACCCCACGTCCACGATCTTGTGGTAGTTGTTGTACGTGGCGAGATTCGCCTGCCAGGCGATCAGGCCGGCCAACAATCCGAACGAGATCGCCGCCGCCACGACAGCCAGCATCCACGATCGCAGGCGGTCCACTCGCGGATTCGAGCGCGCCGGGGCAACCACAGCCTGCTGTGGAGGCGGGGCCGCAGGATTGCCTGTGGTTGGGCCTGGGCTTGTTTTTTTCGCTATTGTTGCCATAGGTTTTGCAGTTTACTCCGAAGCGAATAGGTCTTTCACGGTAATCGTGCCCCTCAGATCTTCCGGCAGCATGTCCGTCTCGCCCAATTGAATAGCCAGGTTGATTACCTGCTTACTTGTTCGCGCCATACACACTGTCGAAAGCATCCGATGTTGCCTTCAGGTCGTCTACTTGCCTGCGCAATGTACTCGACAGGTCGTCGGGGCCACTTCCGTAGGACAGCACCTGCGAGGACGAGGCACGTAGCACTTGCGACAGGATCGTATCGAGCGTGCCGAGGGCGTTCTCCATTTGCGCGTCCCATCTTTTCAGCGCGACTTCCGTATCGGTAAGGTTCTGCATCTGCTGTAGCTTGCCATCCAGGGTCGAGCGGTACTGGCTTTTCTGGAACTCGTCGGAGGTGGACTTTATCATGGAGTCAAGCCGCTGCGTGTCCTGTATCAGTTGGGGCATCGTGCCTGATGACTGCAACGCCATCTGCACACCCTGCGACTTGAGTGCCAGTTCGTACACGGTTTGCACCAGCTCGGGCAAATCGGCAGTTGCCTCTCCCAGGGCGCGCCTCATGCCGGGGTCGCCTGCCGCGGCCACCGCTCGGTCGATGCTGGCCTTGCGGTCGAGGGCACGCTGCATATAGTCCCGCTGCCTGCCCGACAACTTGCTCATGTCAATCCGAAGTGCCTGCGCCGATGGCATAGTGGCAAGCCGGGGGCCACCGGTTTTCGTGACCTGGGCCAATACGCGTTGCAGCGCGATGAAGAAGCCTGCCAGCACGAGGATCGCGGCCAAAAGCCCCGCCCAAAAGCCGATCAGCGCCCAGCCCACGATCAGCACCAGGACAGCGATAGCGCTGACCGAGCCTCCCACCAGCAATACCCTCTCCGGCCCGACTACGTTCACTAATTGCCTGTATTGATCCATTAAACTTACTCCACTGCGTGATGAGTGACCGATCACTCCACCCTAGCTTTGCCCTGGCAGTTTGCCTGTGCTGGCGATGATCTTACCCGTCTTGCCTGTGTGCAGTTTGCCTGTCTTGTTGATTGTGTCGCCGGCGTTGGTCGAAACGAGGCGGCCCGTCTTGGGGTTGACCACCGCGCTCAGCACTACGGCTTGCGGGCTGTTGATTTGCACTGCTTTGGTAAGGGCCTGGCTCAGTTTGGCCGTGGCCTCCTCGATAGCTCCCATGTCGAGTAGTGCGAACCCCTCTTGCGACAGGCTAGCGATCTCTTCCTCGCCCGTGAAGCGGGTCAACTGATCGTCCATCTTCACTTCGCCGGGCGATCCTACCCACCGCACGAAGAACCAGGCTGACCTGTCCAGTTCGTCCGCGGACTCCTCGCTGCCCAGGTTGTAGAGTACAGTGGGCACGAGGATGCGGAAGGGCACGTTGTTCCCACGCGGCGTAGTCTCCAGCTCGATCACGAACTTTGGCTCCTCCTGAGTGAGAGCGCCGATGGGGATGATCCACTTCTGCTCGTTCTCCTGCTGGGCAGCCTTGTCCTGCACCGATGGGAATACCTGCCTGACGCTCTTGATCTGCGTGCCAACAGGGGTATTGAGCACCAGCCGCACATTGCTGGCCTTGGTGCTTTGCACGTCCCTGAAAAGCTGGGTGACGGCATCAGCCAACCCAAACGCATCGGGCAGAGCATCGGCCTCGCCGCCTGTGTTATGTGCGATAGTGCGCAGTTGGTCGGCCTCCCACCCATTGCCCACGCCCCAGGCGTCCACCCTGATACCGGCCTGCGACAGTTCTGTGGCGGCGTTATAGGCGTCGCTCACGGGCACAGTGCCTTCCTGCTTGCCATCGGTGATCATCAACACACGCCGCTCGTAGTCCGAGTACTGGCGCGATGCACGTAAGGCCACCCGCAGCCCGCTACCCAGAGAGGTTGCTCCGCCCGCGCTGATGTTCTCCACGCTGCGTGTGACCGTGGCTATCCGCCTTTGCAACTCGGCCCCCGACATAGGAGCCAGGAACTCCACCGCGTCGTCGCTGAAAAGTGTGATCTGGATAATTATGTTGGGGCTGGGCGGAACCTGGTTCAGCAGGCGCAATAGTGCTTCTTTGGCCGCCGCCAGTTTTTGCCCCTCCATGCTCCCCGACTGGTCCAGCACAACACCAAGAAATACAGGCACCGACCCTTCGCCTGCCGGTCCGCCGCTGTCATCCGCTCCGATGTCGTACATTACGCGGGCCATATTCTGCCCCTGTAGCACTTGCGCTTCCGCCGGGTGCGGCGTCACTCTAAACTTCACCATTCTGCTTTACTCCTAACAATTCAACTCAGCGATTACTGGTACTGGACGGGCTGTTTTGCAATACCCGTTCTGCTTCCGCCGGGGAAAGCTGCTTTTCAAACAACCGGGCGTGCCACTGGTTTACTACCAGCAGGCCGCGTGCATTGTAACCCGCTCGCGTGTAGTAGTCGCATAGGTCGGGGTTGTCTGCCCAACAATCCAACCACAACTCGCTTTTGCCGTTACGAGTGGCATGCTCTTCCGCCCACCCGAGCAGGGCACGACCCAGGCCCAACCCCTCTAACGACCGTGCGGTCGCGAACGCTTCTATATAAAGGGCGGTGTCGGGGAAGCGCCCCCACATATGCTCGGCGTATGATGGCACTTCGTCCGTGATCACCAAAGTGCCTGCAACTGTCCCGTCGATCCGTGCTATGAACAGGGTACCGGCGGCTATCCAGTCGGCAAACTGCTTGTGCATATTAGGTATCGCCGAGAATGGAGTTGCACCCCACTGGCCACTTAACCCTTTGCGGGTCAGCCACGATACGGCGCTGTCGAACACAGCGAGCACACCGGGCACATCGGCCTGCTCGGCGCGGCTAACCGTGGCCTCGCCGAATGGTCCTGTGATCCTGTCACCTGTCGTAAACATTACTGCCATTCTTCCACATCAAAATAAATACGGGCCAGCACGTCTTCGCGGTCGGGCGCATCGGGCGTTCGTTGCAGATAGCGCCTGTAAGCCGCCCGGCAAACTCCGCCGATCTCGCCGGGATTATCGGCGTGGTGCTGGCGGTGGTCGGGCCATTCAAGGTTGGGTGGCAACTTGCCCGCCCTGCACAGCCTGTAGGCCGCGTACCACCAATCGGCTTGCAATCGGTAGTAGTGAGTAGACTCTGTCCTATCGTTCAACGCGGCGATAGCGCGCCCCGCCATTTGCAGGTCGCCCCACAGCGCGTTCAGGTCCGGGTCATTTGCTGTGGACTTTGCTTTCAAGGCCTGCCCCTGGTTGCTCACGTACGTATCTATGCGCGCAAGGTACAATTCTATCAGGCGCAGCTGAGCGTCCACGTACCGCAAGGCGTTCTCGTTCACCGCATCCAACACGGTAATCGCGGTGCCCGTCTGGTGGAGGGCCACCAGGCTATCGGCCCAACCGAGCACCGCGTCGGCGTTGGCCGGGTCTGCTGACACCACGCGCCCGTAGAGATCTGCGGCCTGCTGGTATCTACCCGTTTGCTTGTAAATGTCCGCCAAAGCCTGCTTCGGAAGCACCTCTCCCGGTACAAGCTTGATCAGGTCGCCATAGAGCGTTTCGGCGCGCTTATAATCCGAGCCTGTTTCGGCGGCCTGTGCCTGCACGAGCAACGTGCGCCAGCGCGTGGCGGGCGTGCTCAGCCTATCGGCCTGCTCCATCGACTCTTTTGCGGGGCCAACCTGTCCCATGTTGCTCAGGGCTGCTGCTCGCAATAGATAGCCGTCAATGCTGGCCGGGTGAGTCTTGAGCGCGGCGTCGATCTGTTGCAGAGCCTCCGGGTAGCGTCCCGCCGACATGAGGTCACGCGCCCCCTGCAACAGGGCGCCCGCGGGGTCGGATATGCTAAGTGCAGGCAGGGCGCTGATCCGGCCCGTCGTGCCCGATATGGCCGACGAAAGTCTGCCCGTTATGATCGTGCTCTGGACGGGTATGAGGGCACCTGCCAGCGTGCCAGTGGAAACGGCGCCCATACTGCCGCGTCCCGCAACCCGCGCACGCTCTTGCCCTTCAATGAAGCGCGCTATACCCTCTAGCTGGTCGAAAACCTCCGTTACCGTCTGGAAGCGCACACGAGGGTCGGGATCACGCCCGCGCATCACGAAGTCGTAGATCTCAGACGACACGGGCCACTCGGCGTGGGGCGGCGCGCCTATAGCCTGTCGCTCCACGTCCACTCCCAGCAGAGCCGCCAATGTGCTCACTATCGCGAAAAGGTCCATTGAGGGAGGCTGCTCGCAAATACCGCCGATCTCGGGCGGAGCAAAGCCGACCGTGCCCCACGCTTCGCGCTTTTCGCCGGGAAAGTACTCCATCGCGGTTCCCAGATCGATCAGTACCTGGCGCATTCTGCCGTTGCCGTCGTCCACCTGGATCACGTTGCCCGGCTTGAAGTCGCGATACACGACCGGGGGCGTCCTACCGTGTAAATACTCAAACGCACCTCTTATCCCCAGCAACAGACGCAATGCCTCGCTTTCGGGCAGAGGGCCGCCATTCTTGTCGTACAGGCTCTTCCAACTCGTACCCTGCACAAAGGCCATGACGATATATGGCACGTTCTTCTCGGTCACAATATCGTAGATGCGTACGATGCTGGAGTGATCAAGGCG
>DATINP010000068.1:0-9695 GCA_035474135.1 Chloroflexia bacterium
TCTAACTCTGCCGGCTTCAATGACCCTGCCGGACCTCAGCAGTACGAGGACGTACTACCAGGCGCAACCTTCTACGACTACATCTGGAGACTGACCAACCGTGGTCTGGTCACAGGTTATCCTTGCGGTGGACCAGGCGAACCATGCGGACCTGACAACCTTCCGTACTTCCGCCCCGCTTCGTCCATAACAAGAGGACAGTTGTCGAAGATTGACGCCAATGCAGCAGGCTTGACCCAGACACCGGGTGCACAGCAGTACGAGGACGTGCTACCAGGCTCGACCTTCTACGACTTCATCTGGCGTTTGACAGACCTAGGCTACATGAACGGATACCCGTGCGGTGGAGTGGGCGAGCCATGCGGACCCAACAACCTGCCGTACTTCAGGCCGAACGCGAGTGCAACAAGAGGGCAAGCATCGAAGATCGTGTCCAACACCTTCTTCCCTGAATGCCAACCTGCTCGCCAGTAATCAAAGACCATAGGTCCTAGATTCTAGGTCAAAACAAAAGAGGGAGGGGTCGGAAGAAACGCCGGCCCCTCCCTCTTTCAGTTCTCAAGATCTACGCGTCTAACCTCTTGCTATATTCACACCGATAGGTTATATAAACATGATGTTTATCTAATCACTTGGCTACCTTTGAGTTCTCCCTCGATACCAAAGGCGGGCAAGGCGCATACTTATCTTCATAGGAGGAAAGGAACTCGATGAAACACAAAACGAACAATCCGCGTCGGCTATTATCTCGCTTATTCCTACCGGCTCTAGCAATACTGCTCCCGATGATAGCGATGGGTGGGAGCAGCTTTAATACGGCCATGGCATCTGCGCCCATCCCTCAGACCACTGCGTCCGACCCTTCGTCCGTGGGCCAAACCGTCGCTTTACGCATCTACTTCCGCTCGACCCAGGAGCGCGACCAACTATCCCAGGACCTCAACGTAGCCGAAGAAGCTACAACGGGTGGCTATCTTACCGCCTACATTAGTCGCGGTGATTACAATACCGAGCTTGCTACTCTTGAATCCCAGGGCTTGCGCGTCGAGATAGATCAGGAAGAAACCTACTACATTAATCACGTAGGAGACCTGTTCAACACCACCTGGGACGGCAACCCCGATACTTTCGACAATGGCTACCACACCGTGGCAGAAAACTACGCCTACATGGATGCCCTCGTAGCCGAGTATCCCAACCTGGCCGAGAAAGTAGACATTGGCGACTCATGGTGCAAGACCCACGCGGGGCAATGCACCTGGCCCGACAGTTGGAACGGCTACGACCTGTATGTACTGCACATAACCAACCGCAATATCGCGGGACCCAAGCCCGTCTTCTGGTATGAGACCGCTATCCACTCACGCGAGATCGCCACTCCCGAAGTGGCCGACCGCTTCATGAGTCTTCTGCTCGACCAGTATAATACCAACCCCGACTCGCACTGGCTTGTTGACTATACCGACATCTGGGTGATGCCCCATTTCAACCCCGACGGCCATCATATCGTTGAGAATTTCGGCAGCCAGCAGATGTATCAACGCAAGAATGCCGACAAGGACGACGGTTGCACCAGCAATGGCTCGTTCGGTACCGACGATAACCGTAACTTCCCCTTCCTATGGGGTTGCTGCGGCGGCTCTGACTCCAACCCTTGCGGCGAAACCTATCGCGGCCCATCGGCCAACTCAGAGGAAGAAACGCAGGCTGTTACTACCAAGATCGCCTCACTTATCCCCGATCAGCGTGGCCCCAACAACTCTGATCCTGCGCCCATAACTACCACGGGCTTCTATCAAAGTATGCACAGTAACGCCTCGCTCAACCTCTATCCCTGGGGCTGGACAGGCTCGCCTTCACCTAACGATGCGGACCTGAACAACATCGGTAAGCACATGAAAGCGTCCAATGCCGACCCATCGGGCAATAACTATCAGACCTGCGCGCCCCCCAACTGCCTTTATGGTGTGGACGGCGACTCGGCTGACTGGGGCTATGGCGTGCTTGGCATCCCATCCTATACAACCGAAGTCGCTGGCTCAACGTTCTTCCCGCCTTACGCTTGCCTGGATAATCCTTATCCTGCTTGCGGAGACAACGACTCGACAATCGGCGCCGGCATCTGGCCGACGAACAAAGGTCCCCTGGTGTACTCGGCGAAGATCGCCCGCACACCCTACCTGACCACGCGCGGTCCCGACTCCAAGACCGTCGCTACCACGCCCATGACCGTCACGCAGGGTACTCCTTCGCAACTCACGGCTGTTATCAACTACAACTGGACGGGCAACACCTATCTCCAGAATGTAGCCGCAGCAGAATACTACGTGGATACCCCACCCTGGGCAGGCGGCACCGGCATACCCATGTCCGGTACTTTCACCTCCTCGACGGTAAATGTTAGCGCCACTATAGATACCTCCGCCCTCTCGGTCGGTAGGCACATCGTCTTCGTCCGCGGACGCGGTGTGAACGACTACAGCGGCTACCATAGCTGGGGCCCGTTCAGCGCTGCCTGGCTCGACATTCTCCCCTCAGGCGGCCCGACACCTACCGCTACACCTACGTCGCCCACACCACCGCCGCCCACGGCTACTCTTACACATACACCGACCAACACCGCTGTGCCAACTAACACGCCCACCAGGACCAACACTTCGGTCCCGACCAATACTCCGACGAATACTCACACAGCAGTCCCGACCAACACGCCCACAAATACCAATACACCTCTGCCCACGCAGACCCCAGGTGGACCTACAGCTACGGATACTCCCACTACTGCTCCCACCGATACAGCGGTGGCTACCGACACAGCCGTTGCAACAGATACTCCCGTTGACACGAACACGCCTACTGAAACGGTCACTGGTACCCCACCAACCGCCACGGAAACACCTACTGCCTGTACCCTATCCTTCGAGGATGTGCCAACCGACCACACGTTCTATGCGAGCATTCACTGCCTCGCCTGCCAGGGCATCATCAACGGCTACCCATGCGGTGGACCAGGCGAACCGTGTAATGCCAACAACGACCCGTACTTTAGACCTGGCAACGATGTCACTAGAGGACAATTCGCGAAGATTGCCTCCAACTCCGCTGGCTTCAATGACGCGGCCGGTCCTCAGCAGTATGAAGACGTGCTGCCAGGTTCCACCTTCTACGACTTCATCTGGAGGCTCACCAACCGTGGTCTGGTCACAGGCTATCCTTGCGGCGGTGACGGAGAACCCTGCGGACCTAATAGTCTGCCTTACTTCCGACCCAGCGCCAATGTCACCAGAGGACAGTTGTCGAAGATAGACGCCAATGCAGCAGGTTTGACCCAGACACCGGGTGCACAGCAGTTCGAGGATGTGCTGCCAGGCTCTACCTTCTACGACTTCATCTGGAGACTGACAGACCTCGGCTACATGAACGGCTATCCTTGCGGAGGCACAGGCGAACCGTGCGGCCCCAACAACCTGCCTTACTTCCGACCAAGTGCTAACGCCACTAGAGGGCAAGCTAGCAAGATCGTGTCTAACACCTTCTTCCCAACTTGCAACCCCTAGTAAAACTTAGGTCTTAGATCGTAGATCGTAAGTCAGCGAACAAAAGAAAGAGGTCGGCATCTGGCCCGGCCTCTTTCTCTGTCCAGCGCTCCACAGACGCATGACTTATGACCTAAGATCTAAGGCCTACGACTCCAGGAGAAGAACTACATGCAAACCCGCAAGCGGAACGTCGGCATCCTCATCTTCGACGACGTGGAAGTACTCGACTTCTGCGGCCCATTCGAGGTCTTCGCCACTACTACCCTTCCTGAATCCGACCGCCAGGACTCTGAGGCTAAACCCTTCAACGTATTTACCATAGCTGAGAAGGCAGACATAGTAAAATGCCGTGGCGGCCTACTAGTGCAGCCTCATTACACTATCGAAAACCACCCGACCCTGGACATACTCGTAATCCCAGGCGGATTCGGCACTCGCCGTGAAGCCAGTAATGCTCGCCTGCTGGACTGGATCGCCCTTCAGGACAAAACCACCGAACTTACCACCTCAGTTTGCACAGGCGCGTTCTTGCTGGCCGAGAGGGGCCTTCTGGATAATCTCCCGGCTACTACCCACTGGGGCAGTCTCGAGCGTCTCCAGGCCTCCCACCCGTCCATCAGCGTGCGCTCGGGCATCCGCTACGTTGACAACGGCCACATCATCACCTCGGCTGGTGTATCGGCAGGCATAGACATGTCCCTTCATGTAGTGGCCCGCCTGCTGGGCGAAGCCACAGCTCTGGAAACCGCCAAACAAATGGAATACGAAAGCCGCATACTCTGACCGCAGTGTTCACAGTAATACCACCCGACAAAAAAGCGCATGCAGAAGGCATCTTCGACCTAGTGGCCGAGCAATGGCGTGACGACCTGCGCGAACAGTGCCGCGAAGGACGCATCTTCCACAGCCATTACGACTGGCAGGCATCACGCGTGGGTCTCGTGAACGGCCAGGTCGTGACCCACTTCGGCGTCTACGATATCACCATGCATATCGGTTCAGCCCGCGTAGCAGCAGCGGGGGTGAACCTCGTTGTGACCCACCCCGACTATCGCAAGCAAGGCCTTATGCCCAAAACCATCTGGGCCTCCATCGAAGCAATGCGCGCTCTGGGCTACGACATCAGCATCGTCGCCAACGCCGTCGAAGACTACTACGAGCGCTTCGGGTGGCGTGTAGCCTGGCCCGAAACTCACTATTATATAGCACCCGACGCTCTGCCCAACGAAAAACCGGGCGTGCGCCTTCGCAAGTGGAATACGCGCTCTCGCCCGGCACTGGCTGACCTTTATAACGCTGAAAACAGCGGCCTGACGGGCACGGCAGTCCACCCCACTTTCCTGCGCACCAAGGAACCCGGCGAGCTGCATGGCTACCTCATGCTCGATGATACGGGCGACATCGTGGGCTACCTGATTTACGATATAGTGAGCGGGGGCAGAGCCTTGTGGCACTACGAGTCGGCGGGCGACCCTACAGAACGTCTGCTTGCCCTGAGCCTTATAGCGCGCAGGCTCGACGTTGAAGAATTACGCTTCAATCGCCTGCACCATAACTCGCCCCTCGCCCGCAAGTTGCGCACCTTCGACTGCTACTCGGAAACGAAGTACGCGCCGAGCGGCGGCTGGATGGTCCAGATTATCAACCTGCGCACATTATTCGAGAAGCTAGCGCCGGAGCTATCGCTGCGACTGTCACGCTCACGTCTCGCAACTTGGCGCGGTAGTCTCGAACTCGCTACGCGCACCGAGCGCATTACTCTTTTGATAGATCGGAGCGATGTGTCGGTAGCAGGCGCGAACGATTATGCCGAGCATGCTATCGAAGGCGGCGAGGAGATCGCTCTGCTGGCGTTGGGCACGGAAGCGCCCGATGAGATCACTTCCTCGGCAGGCACCGTTCTCCGGGGTGACGCTTCTCAACTGGTCGAGGTTCTCTTTCCGCGCCAGTATCCCCAGATGGGCAACGCCGATCTCTGACCGTACGAACTGCGTCGCCTCCGAAACAAAAGTGGTATAATGTCAGCAGGATACAGGTCGCCGTATAAAAGGAGAAAAGACCATGAGTCTGGGACCAACTGAACTTATCATCATCCTTGTAATTGTGCTTATCTTATTCGGAGCCGGCAAGCTCCCGCAGGTGTTTAGCTCGCTCGGCAAAGGCGTAAAAGAGTTCCGTGAGGCGTCGGAAAGTAAGGACGAAACTGACGTGACCAAAGTCACCACGACCACACCAACCGCCCCTGTTACGCCTGTAACCACCACACCCGTTGTGACCCCACCCGAGACCACTACCACCGTCGCCTCTACCACTACTACCTCAACCGGTGAACAGAAACCTCTAGGTTGACATAACAAAATAGAGGCAAATCTTATAAGGCAAAAAGATAGGGGCGGCCCGAAAAGCCGCCCCTGCCCGTATGCAACTCACATCATCTACAACGTGGCAACTGTCACGTCGTTGGCTCCGCCTGTGATGACGAGGTGAATGCGCTGTCGGGCGCTCGCGTAGTCCTTGCTCTGCCAGTGTGTTTCGTGCGTGTTCGGCAGATGCTGGTCATCCAGGTTCAGATTGCGCCCGCCCAGAGGCACCGACGCCCTCACGCCCACTCCCTCCGGCCTGTAGATCGTCACCTTGTTCAGCCCGCCCGCCACCTTTATGGGTACAGCCACTCTATCTGAGGGGCGGGGCAACTTTATCACGGTTTCGTTCATACCCCCGCTGATTTCGAGCGAGCTAAGTATGACCTGTGTCAGGTCGGCGTTGACCTTGTTCACCCCGCTAAGTAGCTGTATTTCCCATGGGATCGTCTTGTTGAGCGCAAAATCTGCTGCGTGGCCGCGCCAGTTGAGCAACCAATCGGATATCTGGAAGCGGGGGTAGCGCACGGTCACCGTGCCGCCATTTGTGCGCACCGTCGGTACAGGCTTGCCGAAGTGCGCGCTGAATAGCTTATCGTCCGATGCGCCCGCACGCAGGTTGAGCATCACCGTTCCCGACGTAAAGGCCAGCCGCCCATGCGTTACGTCGCCCAGGGGAGCCGAAAACTCGCGCTCTTCGTCTTCTCTGCGTGCCCTGGCCGCATTCGCCTCCCTTAGTTTCAGCGTTTCCTCGTGCCCCAGTATGTTGCCTCGCCTCAAGAAGTCGAGGATTACACCTAGCTGCTCGTCGGTAAAGTGATCGTATAAGGCCGACGCGGCGCTTTGCATGGACCCTGTCAGGGCTACTGCTTCGGCCTCGCGCCTGGGCAGAATGGTTATTATCACACGGCGGCGGTCGTTGGGGTCGTCCTTCCGCTGCACAAACTCGGCCTTCTCCAGCCTGTCTACCACCCCCGTGATAGCGCCCGTGGTGAGACCCGTTAGCTCGGCCAGCCGCCCCGCTGTCATCGGCCCGTGCTGTTGCAATAGTCCCAGGCACTCAAAATCGGTCGAGTTGATGCCCAGACGGTCAGCGGCGGCCTGGCTGTAAAGCACCGACTGCCCACTGACGTTGCGCATCTCCATATTTAGCGCCCTGATTATCTCTTCTCTTTTGCCCGAACCCCTTGACATTCTTCCATACTCCATTTATAATCTGATTATCTTAGTTCGTGAGATAATCATTGAGGATAATATCCTCTCTCTAAGACGATTATACACCCTTCGAGGCGATCAGGCAAATGGAGTAAGGAAGATACGCCCACGGCCCCTCCCAAAGGGAGAGGGGTATGGCATAAAATGGGGAAACTAGCAAATAAGAGGAGACATGAAGTAATGGTAACGGAACTAGACACCTACGCGCCTGCGCCCCAGAGCCAGGCAACCCCTGTGCAGGAGGCTGCGGCGCAGTTTGACCCTCGTCGGTGGAGCGCGCTGTTGGCTCTCCTGCTTGCAGCGTTCATGGACCTGCTGGACGGGTCGATAGTCAACGTGGCTATCCCGCAAATGCAAAAAGACCTCGGCGCAAGCTACGCCGCCATCCAGTGGGTGACCGCAGGCTATGCTCTGTCATTCGCTGTACTGCTCATCACGGGTGGTAGGCTGGGCGACATCTTCGGGCGCAAGCGCATATTTCTGGTAGGCGTTGTGGGCTTTACGCTTGCTTCGCTGTTGTGCGGCGTGGCTCAGTCGGAAGCGATGCTTGTTGCAGCACGCTTCATACAAGGCTCGTTTTCCGCGCTCATGATACCCCAGATATTGTCCATTATTCAGGTCACTTTCCCTGAGGGCGAGCGCGTCAAAGCCTTCGGTCTCTATGGCGCTGTGGTAGGCGTAGCGACGGTGAGCGGCCCTCTGCTGGGCGGCAAACTGGTCGAGGCGAACCTGTTCGGACTGGAATGGCGGCCCATCTTCCTGATAAACCTGTTGGTAGGCGCGGTCGCTCTTGCGGCGGTGATTATCAGGGTGCGCGAGTCGAAATCGCCCCATGCGCTGCGGCTCGACCCTATCGGTGTCGTGCTGGTGACCACGGGGCTGCTACTGTTGCTATATCCGCTCGTGCAGGGACGTGATCTCGGCTGGCCTATATGGGTATTCGCCCTGATGCTGGCTGCAGTGCCTGTGCTGGTCGCGTTCGCCCTTTATGAACGGCGTAAGAAGCGCATAGATGACTCGCCGTTGGTCGAACTCAGCCTGTTCAAGCAGCGCAGCTTCGTGGTGGGCCTGCTCATCGGCATGGTCTTCTTCTCGGGGATTGCCTCGTTCTTCCTGGTGTTTACGCTTTACCTGCAAATCGGCCTCGGCTTTAGTCCGTTGGCGTCGGGTTTGACGGGTCTGCCCTTCTCTCTCGGTTCTATCATCACATCGGCTCTCGCCAGTACACTGGCCGTGCGGCTTGGCAAGAATGTGCTGGTGATTGGTATGCCCCTGCTGGTACTTGGTATGGCGACCACGATGGTTACTATCAACCTGGCGGGGATAGGGCTGACGGGCTGGGATCTTGCCCCCGCGATGTTCATATCAGGGCTGGGGTTGGGTATGGTGATCGCCCCGGTGGCCGACATAATTCTGGCGGGCATACACGGCAGGGAAGCAGGCTCGGCATCGGGCGTACTGAACACGACGTTCCAGGTGGGCGGCGCGATTGGGCTGGCGCTTGTGGGAGTTATCTTCTTCGGCTTGCTGTCAGGCCGTTCAAGTGCGAGCGTTGACGCTGTAACGCCCCAGGTGAACGCAGGATTGCAGCAGATTGGCATTCCGGCCCCGGTGCAGGGGATGATACTGGACAGCTTCCGTGTGTGCTTCAGCGACCGCATGGCCGAGAAAGACCCATTTGTGATCCCGCCTAGCTGCCAGCAATCGCAGTCGCAGTCGAGCCTGGTTTCGCCAGAGGTGGGCCAGCAGATCGGCACGGTGCTGACGCAAGCGGCGAACGATGCCCTGAAGTACAACTTCACCGACGCGATGCGCACTGCTCTCTGGTACGAGATCGGCGTGTTCGCGCTGGCGTTCCTGCTGGTGTTCTTCCTGCCCGCTCGCCCACCCAATGCCGTAGTGGCGGTGTAAGGTTACTTAAATTAAAGACATTGAAAGGGTATCCTCGTCTGGGGTTGGGGTGTTCCCAACCCCTTTACCTAAACCCCAACCTTCTCTCTCGCAGGCTTACATAGCTGCGCTCGCCGATCACGAGATGATCTAGCACTTCGATCTCTAGCAGCTTGCCTGCGGCCACGATTTGCTCTGTCACGCGGGCGTCTTCGGGCGAGGGGGTGGGATCTCCGCTGGGGTGGTTGTGCGCCACGATGATCGCCGCAGCATTCACGCGCACCGCTTCCTTGAACACCTCGGATACGCGCACCAGCGATGAATTGAGCGACCCTCGGTACACGTCCACGAACCGCACAACCTGGTTCTTCGTGTTCAGAAGCACCACGCGCAACACTTCCTGGTCGAGTGGCGCCATCTCCAATATCAGCAGTGGGGCCAGGTCTGCGGGCGTGCGCACTTGCAAGCGCTCTTCGGGTTGGGCGACTAGTAACCGCCGCCCCATCTCCAGCGCCGCCTTTAGCTGCGAGGCTTTGGCATCGCCCAGGCCATGCACATCGCACAGTTCGGCGAACGACACACGAGCCAGTCCCACTAACCCGCCATATGTCACCAGCAGGCGATTGGCGAGGTCAATCACACTCTCGCCATGTGTGCCCATGCGCAGGATGATAGCCAGCAATTCGGCATC
>DATINP010000069.1:0-41862 GCA_035474135.1 Chloroflexia bacterium
GCCATTCGTGCTCCTTTGTGCAAAGACTGCATCCATGCGTTCCGAATTACGAACCCATAGCATCGGATGAGAAAGGCCACTCTGTGCGGGACTAAAAACTGCCCGCGCGACAGAGTGGCCTGTGGTACAATACCATTGACAAATGCTATAAGATGTACTCAATTATAGCATCGACGGATGCGAAGTACAAGCACTTTTAGCGTCGATTGTAGGTCAGTTCAACAACCATCTAACAACCGTATGTATTTCTTCATATATTTAGAAATAGCAGGTTCATTTTAGTGGTATGAGCTGGCATACGTAGGCACGATTCACCCTCATGTATTGTGGTAACTAACACCGGTTGTGCGTAAAAACGGAAATTGAACCGGAAGGGCTACCGGTGTCGAAAACAAAGAAAAAAGGCGACGAGTACACAAGGGAACTCGTCGCCTTTTGTATTATCTGCCATTTACTGTCGTAGCTCGTAGCGAAACATGAGCGGGCCGCCAGAGACGGCGAGATATAGGACAAAGTTGCGCATGCCGTTGTGCAGGTCGTCCAGGCCAAGGCCGACCCCCATCTCCGGAGTTATTTTGCTTGACCTGCGTCAAACGCTCAAAGGCGTAGTGATGCTCCTTGCTACAGCGTTGGTTATATGTAGCAACCTTGCCCCGCTAGTAACGTTAGATAAATAGAATGAAATGCCACACCTGCTCTTGATCTTGGAGCGCTTTATGATGTTGTTCTCTATTGTCAGGCGACCTGTTCTCGCAATGATCGCGTTGATGGTCGCGCTTTCCGTCCCTATCCCGATTCCCGCTGCTCTTACGCAGACGGGTGCAGTCTGCTGGACATTTCCAGAGACAGGTAAGCATCTGTGCGGTAACTTGCTTGATTACTGGCGTGCACACGGTGGTCTTGCTCGCTTTGGGCTCCCACTGAGCGAACAAGATGATCCGGAGCCAGGAAGCGCTAACGCAATCCAGTATTTTGAGCGGGCCGTATTTATGCCTCGGACATCTAGTGCTGAACGAGATCCGGTTGTGCTTGCTCCACTCGCCGCAAATCGCCTCAGGCAAAACTACCAGACGATTCCCGGTACTTCTCTGCCTGCACAATCTTACTCAGAGATGCCCGGGGACAAACTCGATTTTTGGAAGCCGTGGTATCCATTAAGCGGGGCGTTCCTGCGCTACTGGCAGACCCATGGCGGCCCCGGAGAGTTCGGATACCCAGTTTCCCCATTGCTCAAAGAGGAAAGTGAGTTGGATGGTAACATGTATCTTGTCCAGTACTTTCAAACGGCAGTGTTTGAATACCATCCAGAGAATACTGCCCCATATAATGTACTTCTAAGCCAGTTAGGTACTATCGCCTACAAGCAGACACATTGGGGTCCGGAGGACCTACTACAGGGTGATTGGTGCGGGCCTCATATGAGTATCAAAGGGGGGAAGGACATCACCTTTGACATCAGTACTTGGGGTGAGTTCTCAGAACCCGTAGTTCTAGTCTTCGGGCGTTTCAATACGCGTGGCGTATATGAGCTTCCATTTGGGGAGTACGGTAGAGATTGGCCGGGAAGAATGCAGGAAGTCCAGTACCGTGGCAAAGTAGTCCACGACAATCTCACGTTATCGTTCATCGACAACTGGGGCAGCGGTCAATCATATACGGCGACAAAAGGTCAATGCCCCTAGATTTTCCAATAAGGCATAGTATAGTAACTGTGCTAAGGTTAAGCAGGCGTTGTTCAGTGGGTCCTGAGGTGCGACCATTACTAACCCCAATAACAGTGGCACCTAGTGAGACAGCACCAACATCTATGCAATTGGCTTATAATCAGACGTATGACACAACCGGTATTTGCGCAACACAGCCGGGTCGGCGCCACCTCTGTCCATAACGGGATTCAGTATTTATACAAGCATACAGGAATGGTGATTGTAGAAAGTGATGAGAGTTTACCTACTCTCCCTACTTTCTTATTGGTTCCCGATTGGGACAAATGATGCCGTCGTACATGAAGCCCTGACATTCAGGCTAGCAGTTCGGGGAATCGTTTGTATCCACTGTACCGTTGCGAAGAAGGAGCAAAATGCTGAACAACGAAGTTGAGGACCTGCAAGTAATAGCCCTGCCGGGCTACGATCCCGAAATTGGCCGCTGGTTATGGGCGTTGGAGGACACGCGACGTGACACGCTCACTTGCCTGGAAGGCCTCACCGATGAAGACCTCGAAACGCTGCCGCCGGGTGCCGATAACAGGATAGGCTCGCTGCTTTATCACATCGCTATCGTCGAGGTCGGCTGGCTGTACTTTCAGGTGCTGGAGGGACAGAAGCCCTTCCCGACGGGGTTTGGGGCGCTGTTCCCGGTCGAACCCCTTGACGAGCAGGAGCATCTTACCAGTGTTCATGGAGCAACGCTTCAGGAGCATATACAGCGCCTGGAAAAGGTACGGGCCAACCTTATGGAGAAGTTCCTTAGCATAGACATTGAGGACTTCCGCCGTGTACGCTATCTCCCTGAAGAAAATGTCACGCCCGAATGGGTCGTACACCACCTCATCCAGCACGAAGCTGAGCACCGAGGCCATATACAGACCGTGCGCCACCTGCTGGGCAAGTAACAAGCAATAGGCCACCAAAGGTGCCTTGCGAGCGGGCGTCAGATCGCCAAGCGGAAATGCACAGGGCACATCGAAGATTTATAATGGGGCATCACATTACTTCTTAGCAGAAGGAGTTTCTTAATGCCTGCGCCCATCATTCGCACAGAACATATTTCACGTTATTTTGGTACGGTCAAGGCTGTAGATGATCTCTCATTGGAAGTGCCCGCAGGAATAGTATTCGGTTTTCTTGGACCAAATGGCGCCGGCAAAACAACCACAATCCATCTCTTGCTTGGCCTCCTGGAACCAAGTCAGGGTCAGGCTAGCGTGCTCGGCTTCGATACACGTACCCACTCTGATGAAATTCGTACCCATATCGGAGCTTTGCTCGAATTTCCGGGACTTTACGAGCGTATGAGCGCCGAAGACAACCTGGACTTTTACGGGCGCATCTATCAAGTGCCTGCTCCTGATCGCCGAGCGCGCATCAAAGAACTGCTTAATCACCTCGATTTGTGGGACCGCCGCAAGGACCAGGTAGGCAACTGGAGCCGGGGTATGAAACAAAAACTCGCCGTTGCGCGGGCGCTCTTTCACCACCCACCTTTGATATTCCTGGACGAGCCGACAGCCGGGTTTGACCCGGTGTCAGCTGCAGCATTGCGCAATGACCTGGCAGGCCTGGTCGCGCGTGAAGGGGTGACTGTCTTCCTCACGACACACAATATGATAGAGGCCGAAAAGCTCTGTGCCCAGGTAGGAGTAATCCGCCAGGGAAAACTGCTCACTATTGGCAACCCCGACGAATTGCGCGCGAGGGAGGGCGGCTCACGGGCGGAGATTGTGGGGCGCGGCTTCAACGAGCCAACACTGGCATTGCTGCGCGAGCGACCGGAAGTAGCCAACGTCGAACTCCATGGCGATCATCTAACAATCCAACTCCGCGGAGAGAGCGAAGGGCGAAGGACGGAGATAGCTCCTCTTGTCACGCTAATTGTTCAATCAGGGGGTGAGATTGAGGAAGTACGTAGGGGGAAGGCTAGCCTGGAAGATGCTTTCCTTGCCCTGATGGAAGAGGAAACCAAATGAGAGACATCTTGACTATGATGTGGAAGGAATGGAAGGACGTGTTCTTCCAGGGCGGGTGGAGGTCGCTGCCACGTCCCCTGCTCGTGGTTGGTGTTATCGGAGTCTATATTCCATTGCAACTTGGGCCTCAATGGGTGGATCTCTCGCCGATTGCAATTCTCCTTTTGCTCTGGATCCCATTCTTCATGATTATCACTTTCATTGGCGACGTCATCGCTGGAGAGCGGGAGCGGCATACCTTGGAAACGTTGCTGGCCAGCCGCATGCCGGATCGAGCGATCCTGCTGGGGAAGGTAGTAACCACTGTGCTATATAGCTGGGGCATGGTTCTGCTCAGTTTGTTGCTAGGTCTGATATTAGTGGACCTGTTTCGCAGTCAGGGCAACTGGATGTTCTATCCTCTCGATCTGCTCGTAGAGGCGCTCGCCCTAAGCTTGCTGGCCAGCGTGCTTGCAGTAAGCGCGGGCGTGCTGGTATCGCTTAGAGTTTCCACGGTGCGCCAGGCACAGCAAACTCTGAGCGTCAGTACGATAGTGCTTGTATTCGGGAGCGTCCTTGCACTGGGGAGTTTGCCTCCGGATCTCGTCTCATCGTTCACCTATTCGCAGTTCTTGCTCATTGTAATGGCGGTTCTTGCCGTGCTGGACGCGATTCTGCTTGGATTAGCAATGGCTAGCTTTCAGCGTTCGCGCTTAATCCTGAGCTAAGGATCATACACGATGACCGAGAGATCGCTCACCACCGAGCAGATTCTGACCATGCTTGCAGCAGGACCGGCCCACATCGCCGCGCTTACCGCCGATCTCACACCGGCTCAATTGCGTGCTATCCCTACCAACGGCGGGTGGTCCGCAAATGACGCACTTGCCCATCTACGCTCGTGTGCTGACATGTGGGGCGACTGTATCGCGGTGATACTAGCCGAAGACACGCCGACGCTGCGGGCGATCAATCCCCGTACCTGGATGGAGCAGACAGACTACCCGGAACTGGAGTTCCGGCCCTCGTTCCATGCCTTTACCACTCAGCGTACGAATCTATTGGCCGTCCTGCAACCGTTAGCGCCCGAAGATTGGTCACGCGCGGCGATAGTGAAGGGGGCGGGGAAGGCACTCAATCGGACCGTATTTTTCTATGCACAGTGGTTGGCTACCCACGAACGGTCGCATCTCAAGCAGATTCAACGCATCGTGAGCGCGATCCAGGCGTAGTCAGGTCAGGCATGCCCTATTAGCGACGGCCTCCACTCTGCAGGCACGCGTTCACCATATTCTATGCTCTTAGCACCCAGGAAGATTGCAAGGTCGGCTATCGAGGCAGCGATGGATTGTGCTACCTCAGCGGTCATGGGCGCGTTGGGTTCGGCGTACACGGCGTTGATATTCAGCCGCCCAGCTTTGCGATCCATTACAGGATCGAGACGCCCGATAATATGGTCACCGTGCAGGATGGACAGCACGTAATAGCCGTACTCGCGCCGGTGCTTGGGAACGTAGATCTCGATGCGGAACCTGTAATCGAAAAGCAATTCGGTGCGCTCTCGGTTTGCTATCAGGTTGTCGAAGGGCGAGAGAAGAGTTGTCCGTGGCTGCCAATCGCCCGCCTCGATGCCTTCCAGTACGGGCAGGTCATCGCGGTGGATGTACCAGGTGCCCGGTAATATAGCACCATTATGCTCTACAGCTACCCTCTGGATAGCGCCTTCTCGCTCTAACCCGGTAAGCACCTTGGATAAGTGAGGATAACGCCAACGCGTGTAGTTATTCTTTATATGTTGGGATGTGGCCGCACCGAGCATGCGGAGGGACTTTTGCACTGCGATACGACTACATTCCAGGTCAGAGAGCACCTCGCGCGGAGTCCAGTCGGGAAGGACTCGCTCGGCAAGGTCCCATAATCGTTGCCCATTCTTGCGCCTGGCAACCATTATTTCGCCTCGCATCCACAGGTAGTACAGCATCCTTGTGATATCACGGTCACTGTTCCCGCCCGTGGTTGTCCAGCTTGAGGAAGAGGTATCGGCGAATTCTTTGGACTGTACGGGACCCCGCTCGCGCATTTCCCCGAGCACGTAATCTCGAAAGCGGCTGTTCTTCTCGAGCCACTCCTTCGCGCGCCGCTCCCAGCCTGTGGCGCCTGTTCGATGCTCGCGCATGCGCCACTCATGTATTGGAAAGTCTTCTGTAAGCACAATTGAAGCGGCGTGCGCCCAATACTCAAATAGCTTGTGCTCTTCCCACAGGAGGAGGTCCAGGTCTTTCAAGGGGTAGTGGCCGAGGCGGCTCCAGAGCACAAGCAGGTGGTTTCGTGCTACAGTGCTGATAGGATCCAGTTGGAGACAGCCGATGCTGTGCACTGTTTCCATGATGCCTTCCGTGGTGGCAGGTAGCGTTGGGCCGCTCAGCCTTTGCTTGCTAATCGCCAGTCGTCGGGCTGCCGTGATGTCCACAGTACGTATGCTCAAAGTGCCTCCCTATACAGATCCGTGCTCTATTATAGCACAAGTGTGCGCATACTGCACCAATGACTCGTGCGAAGTTCCCGCCCGAATATTGCGCTTGCCCCTTGACAGGTGACCATTTGGTAACGTATAATAGGAGCATGGAAGTAGAACACGTGTTCAGTGCGTTGGCTGATCCCCATCGCCGCCATCTACTTGATTTACTCTCGCAGACGGACGGGCAAACCCTCACCCAACTGAGCGCCCACCTGCCCATGAGCCGCTTCGGTGCTATGAAGCACCTGCGAATTCTGGAAGAAGCAGGCCTCATCAAGAGCCGCAAAGTTGGACGAGAGAAGCTGCATTACCTCAACCCGGCACCTATGCAAGACGTTGCTAACTGGGTCGAGAAGTACCGCCGCCTCTGGGAAGAGCGTTTTGACCGTCTGGAGGACTACCTTCAGCAAGCACAAAAGGAGCAAGACAATGGCCGAAATGACCACGACGAACCGTAAAGCTGAAATTACTGCCGAGCCAGGCAAGCAGGAAATCACCATCAGGCGCGTATTCGATGCGCCACGAGAGTTGGTTTTCAGGGCGCACCTGGACGCCGACGCCATTCGGCAGTGGTGGGGGCCCGCAAAATACAAGAACATCATAGACAAGCTGGAAGCCCGGTCAGGCGGTGCCTGGCGGTTCGTACAGGCAGATACCGACGGTAGTGAGTACGGCTTTCACGGAGTGTTCCACGATGTTACATCTCCCGAAAGGATCGTGCAGACTTTCGAGTTTGAAGGAATGCCCGGCCACGTATCGCTCGAGACGGCTACGTTCGAGGAGCAGGACGGTAAGACTCTCGCGACGTTCAGCAGTGTTTTTCAATCGGTCGAAGATCGGGACGGAATGCTGCAGTCGGGAATGGAAGGCGGCATGAACGAGGGCTTCAACAGGCTCGATGCTCTTTTGGAAAGCGCGAAATAGGAGCCTGCTGATGTAGGCCGAAGCGTGTCCTGCTGAAGGCGGACCATCGTTTGCGGACCAAGCGGCAAAGTAAGCGCAGGCTCGATGAGACAACGTATAGCAGGGAGGACATGGTATTAGCATTCCATGCCCTCCCTGCTATACCTGGGGCGTGAACATTTACACGATCCGTTCGCCCCAATTGACTAGCCATCGCGGGCATACTACAATACCGGCAGGACACCCGTACGGCTAACACGCCGTACGCTCGATCTTACTTTATGCCCGAACCTACTGAACAACCCTATTACTACCCGGATATGCACACGGGCGGCCCTGAGGATCTTCTGGGTCGCTCGTCTCGGCACCCCGATTGGCGCTTTCGGCGCACCATCTTCATCTTCTCCACGCTCTTTTTGCTGGGCGCGCTTTTCATGGTCGGTATCATTTATCTCAACCGCTTTGGCCCTTCTGCCTTGCCCGCAGCGGACGCCAGCGCCACCTCGGAGGCCATCACATTCGCTACTGCCCAGGCCGAGCGCAGCGCTACCCGCGCTTCCGTGAATGCCACTGCTGTTGTCGCGGCTCGTATGACCACCGTTGCCCAGGGCCAGGAAACCGCCACCGCCGAGGTTTACCTCTATAGAACGGCTACAGCCGCTGCCTTCGCCACCGCCCAGGCCCCGCCCACCCTCACCGCGCAGGCGCAGGAGTTCGCGGCGGATCAGGCCTCAGCCGAGGCTACCGCTCAGGCAATGGACAGCGCCGCCACTGTGGTCTACGGCCCGGCCTCCGGCACTCTCGACCACGGCTCGGGCAAGCATGCCATCTGCCTCAGCACGGGCCTTCAACTGCACAACTTCATCGCGCAGGCCGCGTTCTACAATCCCTACCCAACAGCCCAGCATGCCTGGGACTACGGCTTTGCCTTCACCAACATCGGCGACGACAACCAGTACACAGTCTCTGTGGACTCAGGCCCCCACTGGGCCGTGGCGCTCCGCGATCCCGGCTACTATATTCAAGAGAGCGATACCATCTCCATGCTCGGCTTGGGCAACTTCGACTTCAATTTCGTAAAGCTCTATGTACAAGACGAAGTAGTCCACCTGTTCGTCAATGGTCAGTATGTGACCACCGTAGCGCTCTCCAACCTCGACCTGGCCAACAACCTGCGCCCAGCTTTGCACGAGCCTCAGGCCTGCGCGGGCGTTGAAGACGATGACCTGCAACAGGGCGCATCAACCCGGTACGAGGATTTCACCGTCTGGTCCACGCCCTGACCATCTATAACATTTCACCCTAACCGGGACGGCTCGCTATAAGAAAGTCTTTTACAAATGCCCTTGCGATATTAGTACATATGTGCTAATATGTCTTGGGTTCATCGGATGGACCCAGGCTGTTTCCAAATCCGGACTATTAGCGCGATAAGGAGAACAAGTATATGGCAATCACAGGTATTCAATTGGTGTCTATATATGTCAACGATGTAGACAGAGCTATCGACTTCTACACCAACAAGCTGGGATTCCAAAAGCATGACGATGGCCCCCTATTTGAAGGCAGCGACGTGCGCTGGGTAACGGTTACCATCCCCACCACGTCCATTGATTTCGTGCTGGTCAAGGGGCACGCCAACTGGTCGCCCGACCGGGTTGGCAAGTCTACGGGCATCTGCCTTACAGTCGATAATATCATTGACACTTTTAAGCAACTGGAAGCAAATGGCGTTGAGATAACTGAGCAGCCTAACCGCCAGGATTGGGGCATACAAGCCCAGTTTAAGGACAGCGAAGGCAATTCCTTCGTGGTGGTCGGCGAGTAAGTATAGTAGAGGCATAGCCGACAAGGGGATAAGAATGAAAAGTGGATACGCACCGGTCGAAAACGGCGAGCTTTATTATGAAGTCGAGGGAAACGGCCCCGCCATCCTCTTGCTCCATGCGGGCGTGGCCGACCACACCATGTGGGACCCGCAAATGGCAGACTTCTCGCAGGCTCATACGGTGGTGCGCTACGATCTGCGGGACTACGGCAAGTCGCGTACCTCTGATACCTCCTTCTCGAATGGCCAGGACATACGTGACGTGCTTAGGTACCTGGGAATCGAACGCGCCACGATCGTGGGCAACTCGCGCGGAGGACATATCGCCCTCGACTTCACCCTTGCGTATCCTCAAATGGCGGCGGCTCTCGTGTGGGTGAATGGTGGGGTCGGCGGCATGGACTTCGCTGCGTCGCCAGAACTTGATGCCTGGTTCGAGAAGATGGAAGCTCTCTATGAAGCCAAGGATTGGGAGGGGTTGACCGACCTCGAAGTGCAAACCTGGGGCGATGGCATTAACCAGCCTGTTGGCCGGGCACCTGAGAATGTGCGCCGCAAACTACGCGAAATGATACTTGCGGGATACATGCGCGTCGACGGCGAAGCCACGCCTCGCGCGCTCGAACCGCCTGCAGTAGGCCGTCTGCAAGAGGTGCAATGCCCGGTTCTGCTGGTAGTAGGTGACCTCGACACACCGGGCACGCTCGCCTCCGCCGACTTGCTCACCGAGCGCGTGCCCCAGGCGGAAAAGGTTGTGTTCCACAACGTTGCCCACATGGCGAGCATGGAGCAGCCCAAACGGTTCAACAGCATTGTACTCGATTTCCTGGCCCGCCATGAGTTGTGAGAGTACTTGACTTTTCCACATAGCAGGTGCCCCAAACTACCATATCCACATCCAAAAGGCCCTTTATCCACATCCCATCCGCAGCCCTCCCACATCCACCGCACATGTCCCGATCCCCGTGCTATGATGTGTAAAACGCGATACTAATTGCGGCTGACTCGCGCATGACGTATGACGTACGAAGCAATCGTAGCACTCAAGAACCAGGAGAAAGGACATGATCCAACCCGCACTTTCGTCACCCTCGACCCTCCCCTCGATAGGGGACCTGCTGGCGCGCGGCAAGCAGGCTGCAATGATGGGCCAGCGCGACCTCGCACGCGAGCTACTTGCCTACGTAGTCTACCTCGAACCAGTAAATGCAGACGGTTGGCTCTGGCTATCCGGCGTGGTCGATTCTCCTGAGCAGGTGCGCTACTGCCTGCAGCGTACATTGCGTATCGAGCCTGGCAATGCCCGTGCCCTGCGCGGCATGGAATGGCTCGACTCACGCCAGAAGGACATCGATGACGCTCGCGCGGCAGCCGAGCGCGTCAAGCCCTACTGGCAGACCAGCAAGCCTAAGCCGTTGCTCAATCTCATCAAGAAGCGTAATGAAGCTAACCATTCTGCCCACGCATCGAAAACAGCCTCCGGTGAGGTGCATTCCGGCGGTCGCACTGTCCCAAGCTGGACCTCTGTTGCGCCCTCTGCTCCAACCCGGCCACCCACCCGCTCGGCTCGTTCCAACATGCCCACCATGCCGGTCTCCGCTGCGACGTTAGAGCGCCTTACCTCAGGCGGCTCGGCTTCCGGCATACCCATACCCGTCAAAGATCGCGAGTACCGAGAAACCGTCCTGTCCGCTGATGACGACCTGGCTCCGCGCTTCGTCACCAATGTGGCTTTACATAATATGTGGAAGGCTGTGCAGAAGATCACGGGCGATCCGGGCTTCGAAACTATGCTCCAGAACTCGGGGCTGGTCGAACTGAGCGGCTATTTTCCTGAGCCCGACGAGACCCCTGCTATCAACTACACACGCTTCAGCGCATTTGTGGAAGCGATGGAAGAGTTCTACGGCAGCGCAGTTGAAGCGATGGAGATAAAGGTTGGAAGGGAGATGTTCAGACAGGAACTCGCCGGCAAAGGCAAGCTCGCCACGATGAAGGGCATCTCGTTCAAGCTGATGTCGGCTGAAAAGAAAGTGCAAACGATCCTGATGGAACTGGCCGACGCGCATGTGCGCATGGGCATGGAGGCCTACTTCGAAGAGCGCGAGGGCGGCTACCTCTTTGCTGTAGAGACTTGCCCCTACTGCTACGGCAGGCTCACCAACGCCCACTGCAACATCACAGTAGGCTATCTTACGGCAGGTATCGAATGGGCTATAGGACGCACCCTCGGCATACAAGAGGCTACCTGCCGCGGCCTTGACGAGCCGGAATGCTCATACTGGATCGCTAGCGAGTCTTAGATCTTAGGTCTTAGATCGTAAGTCGGACGACGCGTGGCTTACGATCTAAGACCTAAGATCTAAGACTCGTCCATAGACGGCAACCTACGCCAGCGCAAATCGTTACACATCTAAGGGGGCCGACTATGCCGACTTTTAAGCATTTTGCTATTAGAAAACGTGTCATTGCGAGTTGCTTGCTGGCGCTGACTTTTTTGATTACACTGGCGCCAGCCCGTGCTCAAACCACCGGTGAGAAGCAAGCCCCCACAAGTGCCCCGGCATTCGCCAGCACGTTTATAGTGGGCGCGAACTACGAAGGGCCTGTTGACCGCGCCTGGGCTATGTGGGAGCCGGACAAGTTCGACCCCGGCCTGATAGCGCAGGACTTCGCACGTGCCACCTCGGTCGGCATCACGACGCTTCGCATCTTTGTCCAGACCCCACTGCGCGACGACATAAACGCGGGCGATTTCTCAAAGCTGGATACGGTTGTGTCGCTTGCTCAGCAGCACAACCTGCAACTTCTGCTCACGTTTACAGACTGGGCCGAACCCAACCTTGCCCGCGCGGCAGACCTCGATGGTCGGATCGCCTCCCACCTCGCGGGCAACCCCACGATCTTCGCATACGACGTGAAGAACGAGCCGCAGTACTCTGACATCGCGGGCGCGATCTATCCTACAGGCACGACCGTGCCCCTTCAGACGGCCGACCTCATACCCACATATGGCGAGATTGTGGCGCGGAAGGATATCGCCGACTACTGGCGCGGCTCCAATCTCATCCCGGCGCGCATGAATGATGAACAGGCCTACGCGATGGCGAACTACTACGAGCTTTACAAGCGCTTCCTGAGCGACTCGTCCGAGTGGGTGGGCCATCACCCTTCTACCACCACGCTCGACTATATGGACTCGCCCGACTCGGCGAAGTGGGGGCCTTACCTGGCCGCGCTGGACGCCACCCTTTCGGCGTGGGTGAACACGCAGGCCGATGCGTTGCGCCAGGGCGACCCCGGCAGGCCGATCACGGTCGGCTACAGCAACATTGTCCTCGCCAAGTTACCCTCCAACCGCTTGCTCGATTTCGGGGCCGTGCATCGTTTCCCGGCGCATGGCTACAGTGGAGTCAACACCACTTTCCTCGTGCTGGATAATCTCCAGCGCGCGTTCGCGCCCCAGCCGTACATGCTGGAAGAATTCGGCTACCCTGGGCAGACGAAAAACGGCAGCGGCGGCGTGACAGGCTTTGACCCGCGCACTACATCTAATCTCGAAGCCGCGATCTGGGCCTATCTTTACACGCACGGGTTTATGGGCGGGGCCAAGTGGATGCTCAACAACTTCCCACAGGGCTATGATCCTGCCCAGAACACGTTCGGTATGTTCGACAACGACGGCAAACCCAAGATTACCGCTCAATCCCTCGGCCAGCTGGCATCTCTGTTCGCAAGCGGCCTCCCGAGCGACATGGTCTACTCGGGCATCAAGCCTGATACCGCCAGCGCGGTGCAGTTCTCGTTCACCTCGGCCGATACTGTTATCGCGGGAGGTAAGGTTTACACAGGTACCCAGATAAGTTATGTGGCCAATGCGCCAGGCATATTTATCGCCACCAGTAAGGGCGGCGCGATCACACTCTACTCAACTACCGCCGCCACGGCCACGCTCTCTCTGCCATCGTTGCTGGGCGTAGCGACCTCGGAACTGGGTCGCATTGCGCTGACTGCGCAGGACCCATCCGGTGCGCTCTACACGCCCACGCCGCCTACTCTGAACGGCGACATATTGACTATCTCAGCCATGCAGGGTCTCCACAGCTATCGCCTCACAGCGATCCCGGCAGCCTTCGACGAGGCAGGCCCACAGCCCGGCGTCGACTCGCTATACTTCCCGCAGACCCACCACAACCTGTCGGACGCGTTCCTGGGCTATTGGAAGGAGAACGGCGCGCTTTCGATCTTCGGGTACCCTGTATCCGAGCCGTTCGTAGAGGGGGGTTACACGGTGCAGTACTTCGAGCGCGCTCGCTTTGAACTTCACCCTCTGAACACCCCGCCCAACAACGTTCTCCTCAGCAGGTTGGGAATAGACCTCACTTCCACACGCGTGTTCCCGCGCATAGAGCCGTTCGAGTCGGTGCCTGATCACATGTACTTCCCCGAAACCGGGCACTCCCTCAACTATGCCTTCCTTCACTACTGGCAAACTAACGGCGGATTGGCGCTGTTCGGCTATCCAATTTCCGAAGAGATCACGGAGCGCAGTGCGGTTGACGGTAAGGACTACACGGTGCAGTACTTCGAGCGCGCTCGCTTCGAATATCACCCGGAATACAAAGGCTCTTCCGCCGAAGTGTTGCTGGGCTTGCTGGGTGTAAATGCAATTGAGGCTAAGGGGTGGGGGCAGTAGTGCCGTAGAGGATGAGGCACATTCTATACTGTATAATTCCTGTGTGGAGACGCTAACTTCTTGAGCGCTGATGTGTTGCTCCCTCAGGCTCCAAACCACCCGGCAGAGCAGGTGACTGGCTCGGTTCAGAGCCGCACTTTGCTTGCGCTTCTCAGTATGGTCGGACGCGAGCTTGCGATCAAGCTACTTGCGCTTGGCGGGTGGGTTGTGCTGGCGCGATTGCTCGACCTTTCTACATTTGGGCTTTTTGCCGTGTCGAGTTTTGCGGTCAACTTGTTCGTGGTTGTGTTCGAAGTAGGGCTTGGAGCCTCCTTTGTGCGCGACAAAGACGTCGATGACCGCGAACTGGCTGCTCTTTTCACTTATCAGTTGGTCTGGGTGGTGCTGCTTGCGGCTGTGGTTGCCGCCGGCTGGCCCCTTGTATCGGGCGTCCTGACAGGGCTTTCCGCGGGTGGGCCTGTTGTGCCGGCGCTCGCGCTGTCGTTCGTGATTATTTCGCTTCGCACCGTACCGTCGATACTCACGCAGCGCAAGCTTGCCTACGGCCCTCTCGTGATATCCGATGTGCTGGCCCAGGCGGCATACTGGATTGCCGCTATTGCCGCTGCTTTCGCCGGATCGGGAGCATGGAGCGTGGTGGCGGCTGCCCTGGCGTTTAGCATTGTTGGGACGCTTGCGCTTTACGTCCGGGTCGGTTGGAGGCCGTCCTTGTCGCTCGATTGGCGACGCTTGCACGGCAGAGCGCGCTTCAGCCTGTCTTATCAAGGGCAACAGGGGGCAAGCCTCCTCAAGTACGCAATGCTGCCCGCACTTGGGGGCATGGCGGCAGGCACCAGCGGTATCGGCTACGTTACATGGGCGCACCAGATCGCAGTCGTGCCTATACAGCTAACGCAGCTTGTGTCGCGTGTTAGCTTCCCTGCTATGTCCCGCCTCCAGGACAGCCGCGAAGCCCTGGCAGGCATGACCGAAGCGATATTGAAATGGACCTGCCGCCTGACATTCCCCGCATGTGCTCTGTTAATAGGGCTTGGCCCACAACTTACCGAGTATGTTTACGGGGCGAAATGGCTCCCCGCGCTGCCTGTCTTTTATCTGTTCGCCGCCAATACGGCCGTCAATGCGCCCGTTGGCGTGTTATTGCCAATACTCTACGCACTGGGGCGCGGCGCGCATGCTTTCAGGATCCTGGTTGGCATGGTTGCGCTCACGTGGCTATTCGGGATTGTCTTCATTGCCGTGGGTTGGGGGATCCAGTCTGCCGCTATTGGCTTTCTCGTGGGCATGATCGCAGCTTTCGTGGCTGTGCTATATGATGTGCGTGATTTGAAGGATCTGCACCCGTTGCGCTCAATGCTGATGCCGGCTGTATCCGGCCTCGTGGGCGCAATTCTTCTACAGCTTCTCGCACCCTCCCTTGTTCACGGCCTGCCTGCGTTGGTGGCCGTGGGGGCGGCTGCTGGGGCTGTCCTGCTCGGCATCAACCTGTGGGGCGACTATGGCGCGGTGTGGGCGGTGGTCAGGTCTGGCCCGGGTCGGTTGCTGGGAGTAGCTCGCGTTAACGTGCCTGGGGACGGAGAGGACGCTCGCATTGGTAAGCCCTAAGCCGGGTGCGCAACAGGCGTCGGCATTGAGCGTGGCGATTGACGCTCACATGGTGGGTACGCACGAGACAGGCAACGAGACATATGTGGCGCAGTTGGCTTCGGCGTTGGCACGGCTGGGCGGTTATGAGTACAAGCTGTATACACCCTTACCACAGGCAATCCCACCGCAAATCGCCGCGTCTGAGTGCGTGTCTATACACTCTTTTGGGGCCGTGCCGGCGTTTGTGCGTATACCCTGGCTTTATCCCCGCATGGCAGCCGAGGATGGCGTTGGCTTGCTCCACATGACTTACATGGCCCCACCACGCCTTCCATGCCCCCTCGTGCTGAGTATCCATGACGTGTCGTACAAGGTATACCCGCACTTCTTTTCGCCACGCGTGCGCTTGTTGCTGGCTCTGCTGGTCGGGCCAGGCATAAGGCACGCCAAGCGCATTGTTACGATTTCCGAAAGCTCGAAGCGAGATATCATCCGCTATTATGGCGTTCGGCCCGAAAAGGTTGTAGTAACACCTCTTGCTGCGGGTTCGCAGTATAAGCCGCAGCCGGCAGACGAGGTCGCGAGAGTACTGAATGCGCGCAATTTGGGCGGCAGGTACATACTGGCCGTGGGCAACAAGCAGCCACGCAAGAACCTGTCGCGTCTGGTGCGGGCATTCAGCGCGATAGCACTTGAGATGCCGGATGTCACGTTGGTTATAGTCGGGCAGAGCGGGTGGCAAGGTTCCGAAGTGGAGCAGACGGTGAAGAGCCTGGGCTTGAACACGAGGGTGCGTTTTACCGGCTTTGTGCCGGAAACCGATCTACCTGCGCTCTATTCCGGCGCAGATGTGTTCTGCTACCCATCCCTTTACGAAGGTTTTGGCCTGCCGCCGTTGGAGGCTATGGCCTGCGGTGCGCCAACAGTCACGTCCAACACGTCGAGTTTGCCTGAGGTCGTTGGCGATGCGGCGCTTACGATTGACCCACTGTCGGTCGAGGAGATGGCCGTAGCGCTGCGTACCCTGTTGGCGGACAGTACGAAAAGTGAGGAATATAGCCGGCGCGCATTGCAACAAGCTTCCCTTTTCTCCTGGGATAGAACAGCACAGCTAACAAGAGATGCCTACGATCGGATCACTGGAGTGGCTCGCCAGAAACCGCCGTCCAGACTAACAAGCGCAACAACCTGACTTTAAGCCCTATGACCCTATCCCCACAGCCTACAATCACAATGATCACACAGGACGTTGAGGTGACGCGGCGCATCTTGCAGGAGGCGCACACCCTCGAGAATGCGGGCTACGCTGTGCGCATCATCACGCGTTCTGCTGACAACAAGGACAGCAAGGGCACCGTCGAGGGCTTGCCCGTGGAGTGGGTGGCGGTGCGAGGGCGTGACCCGCGCTTTGGCTGGCTTTACAAGCTGGCCGGCATATCACGAGGAACATCAGTGGCAGCACTCTGGAGCGTATTGATGGGCAGGCACACCTTTACCCTGCGCGCCACACCTCGCGCCATTCAAGCCCGAGCCGACGTTTACCATGCTCACGACCTGAATAACTTGCAGGTAGCATACACTGCCGCACAAAAGTCCGGCGCCAAGCTCGTGTACGATGCGCATGAACTGTTCCCTGAGTTGGGGAACAGGTGGGTGCGGCTCAAGCGCGGCTCGTGGCGGCGGCTAGAAGCGCGCCTCTTGCCACATGCCGACCTGGCGATCACGGTGAACGAACTTATCGCCGCCGAGATGAGCAAGCGCTATTCTGTTCCTCCTCCCCTGGTTGTACTCAATTGCCCCGACCCGCCGCCCACGTTCGACCCGTCTGCTCGCTACGACCTGATACGCGAGCAACTTGGCCTGGCCCCTGAGCGCAGGATCGTGCTCTATCAGGGCTGGATGTCGGAGGGACGCGGGCTGGAGAACCTTGTGCGGTGCGCCCGACTTTTGATAGGGGACGCAGTGGTGGTGTTCATGGGCTACGGCGACTACCAGGCAAAACTGGTAGAGATGGCGGGGGCCGAGCCGCCAGGGCGCGTCCACTTTATCCCGGCTGTACCACAGCGCGATCTGCTAGCATACTGCGCTTCAGCTGACATCGGGGTGATCCCATATCAGGCCGTGGACCTCAACAACTACTACACCTCGCCCAACAAGCTGTTCGATCTGATCCAGGCGAACCTGCCCATCGTCGCCAGCGATCTGCCTTATCTGCGCAAAGTGATCGTTGGTGACAATCTGGGCGTGGTGGCGCGGCTGGACAGCCCGCAGGCCTACGCCGATGCGATCAATGGCGTGCTGGCCTTGCCTGGTAATGCCGCCGAGTTGCGAGCCAACCTACGCCGGGTGGCACCTCAGTATACGTGGGCCGCCCAGGGCCAAAAACTGGTGGAAGCTTACAGGCGGGTTGTGCCCTGACATTTGTTACAATAAAGGGATGGGATCAACACGCCACAAGGCCCGCATACTGCATGCGCCCACTAACATTGCTGGCATAGCCGGGCTGTTGTCGCAGGCACAGCGCGAACTTGGCTACGACGCCACGTCGGTGCAGTATGTGGCTAACAGTTACGATTTCGACACCGATCGCACCCTCGGCCTCTCCCGCGGCGACAACCCGCTCAAGAAGATCGTCACCACAGGCGCCTTCGCCCGGGAAGCTATCAGAAACTACGATATATTTCACCTGTATTTCGGCAACACGCTGTTTCCTTATCCCTACCCTGACCTTCCGGTATTGCGTGCGCTGGGCAAGAAGGTCGTGTTCCACTTTTGTGGGTGCGATGTTCGCGACCGCGATATTACGATGCGCAAGCATTACGTGAGCGGGTGTAGCGAATGTGTGTCGCTGGTGTGCCTGGGCAAGCGCCACCCCAACCCGGCGTGGGCCGACGTTACGCTGGTGTCCACGCCCGACCTGTTGGAGTTCGTGCCAGGTGCGCGACTTATGCCCGGCCCGGTTGACCTGGCAAAGTGGACGCCGCGCCCACCACGCACAACGCCTATCTCTAAAGACGACCCTGTGCGCATATTGCATGCACCATCTGATCGCGAGATAAAAGGCACTCAGCACTTGTTGGACGCGATAGAGCGCCTAAAAGCGGCGGGTTACCCCATAGAGTTGCTATTGCTGGAGGGAGTACCGCACGACCAGGTGTCCGAGTTTTGCAACATGGCCGACCTGGCGGTGGACCAATTGATGATAGGCGCCTATGGCACTGTCGCAATCGAGATGATGGCAAAAGGGGTGCCCGTGGTGTGCAGGATACGCGACGACCTACGACCCTTTTACCCAGCCGACCTTCCTATCATCACGGCGGAACCCTTTAGTGATGCCCGCCGACCAGGCAAAACTCGCGGCAACCATATCTACACGGTGCTGGAAAACCTGCTAGCACACCCCGAAGCATGGCCGGACCTGGGCCGGAGAGGCGTCGAGTACGTCCGGCACGAACACGAAATGCACGTAGTGGCTCAGCGGGTGGTGGACCTTTACGAGTCGTAGATCCTAGATCCTAGATCGTAAGTCTTGCGTGGAAGGCGTCTTATTAACTTAACGACGTAAGCATGCCAAGATGGGACAGGTTTTGAGTAGTCCGTTCGGGTACAATTTCCGCATGACGCAGCACGTACGACGTATTACACCATGATTGCTAGTAGCTAGGACCAAGCATTCCGAACCCCGGAAGGGGTGAAACAAGTGTAGCCCAGGGCGTAAGCCCTGCGGTAAAGCCCCCTCTATAGTAGAGCAAGCCCCGTAGGGGCGACACAATCAATCCTACCTTGGACTATCTTGTGCCGCCCCTACGGGGCTTGCTCTACTTTATGCACTATCCCAGGGTTGACACCCTGGGCTATAAGTGTGCCACCCCCTCCGGGGTTCTATTCTTGGACTAAGACCTACTAGCAACCAAGGTATTACGTATGAGCTACCCGTCGTCCCTCGGCAGTGTTGGCGCCGGACCCAATGGCCGCGTGTTGCTATGCGGGTGTATCGGCCCTGTGATCGGGTTGTGAACCAGCGCCGAGCCATAGTTGTTGTGCTGAGGGCTTGGGTACACCAATGTGTGCCTGTGTTGCCTGTGCTTGGGTGGTTGGAGCGTACCGAACTTGCTCAGAAGACCTGAGCCTATGCCCAAGCATGCAAGGGCGTAGAGCATACCGAACATCAGAATGCTGATCCAGCCCGAAACGAAGATGGCGGGCAATATCGTGCAGGCCAGGATCGCTGCCGCGCCCAACATTACTTCCATCACCAGCACGACTGATTGCGAGCTTTTTTGCGCCAGAGTCGCTTCGATATCGGGCCGGTGCGCCGAGTCGTGGATGCGCTTACCCAGCCACTGAGATATAACTACGAAGCCATACAGGTAGATCGCGCCCAGCGCTATACCAAGCGCCGGAAGAAGTACCAGGCCCACCACAGTAACCGCAAGCGCTGTCCCGATAATGCCCGCTATAGGGGCTATCAGTATCGCGGCGATCACGCCCACCGCGACCGACGGGCCGGGTTGCGATTCCAGCGTAGAACTGGAAATGCGGATTCTGCGTGGCGCCAGCGCGGCAAGGCCCATCGAGAGCACGAGCAGCACCGTGCTGATGCTACCCAGGAAGAGCCAGCTTCCCATCCGGTTGAACGGGCTTATCCGGCTGGCCCATGTGCTTGCGTCTCCCAGGTTCCCCTGGTTTGCGTTGATGAGGTTCCCCAGTTCATCGACGGGATTATCGAGCATGCCCACGTTACCGGTTACGGTAGCCTCGGGGTCGCGAACTACTTCCCCTCCCATGTCCACCACGTTGCCCTGCACATCGCTGCCCGCATAAAGGGTGATGTCGCCACCCGTGATCACGGTCAGGTCACCCGTAATGGTGCCGTAGATTTCAGCATCACCGTTGACGATTGTGGCCTTGCCATCTATCGTTCCATAAACCGTGAGGTCGCCATTGGTGACGTTCACATCACCATTGATGGTTTGGCCCTGTTCGACGACAAGATCCTGATCAACGACATCTCTGCCGATGGGTGCGGCCCAGGCGTGGGGCACACTCGCAAGCGCCATCATCCCCACCAGCAAGGCCGCTATAGTTGCATATCCTATTCTATTTAGAAGACGATCTCTCATACCCTGTTCCAACATTCTAGCCACTGATCTCTCAGCTTCTAACATCTATGCTTATTTGCACTACATTGCTATTTCCAGCGGCCCTGTGAGCGCGCCGGTCTGACCACGATTCTCCAGGGCGCTGCGCTGGTATCCTGTAACCACTTGCCAGCCCACCAGCACCAGTATGGCTGCGAGCAGGGTTCCGCCCGTTACAATAGCGGCTCCCGACGTAGCGAAGAACGCGCCGGCCCACGCGCCCACAGCTTCAAAGAAGGTGCGTAGGGTGCTAATGCCATCGCCTACCGCGCCGCCCACCTTGATTACGCCCGAAAGGACCAGAGCCAGCAACAGAGCCAGGACGCCCGTTACCGACAGGAGTACAGCGGCGGTGTTGCGCAGATACGTGATGGTGCTCTTTTGCCAGCCCAGGGCGAAATCAGGAAGGCCGATGGTGGGGCTTACCGACAATCTGCTTGTAGCAGCGGCACCGGTCGAAGCATACACAAGCGGCGCAGAAGGCACACCCATTCCAAGCCCTATATTCTGGAGGGAAGGTGTGTCTGTCAGCCTGCCCGTGGCGGCGTGTGGCACGAAAAAAGGTGGGTTCTCGATGGTTACAGCGCGCTCGCCCTGTGCACCGGGCACGACGATGGCAATCTGCGCCATTACTTTTGCCTGGAAGGTAGCAGGAACGGGCACGGGTGCCTGGGCCGATGTTCGTAACATGCTATCGGCCTTCTGATAAAACGACCACAACTGGGCGCAACCGGCGCAGTTCTCCAGATGCTCACTCAGGTGGCGCTCTTCGCTTGTACCAAGCCCACCATCGAGCTTGAGCGACATCAGTTCTTCATATGTGTCATGTGTGTCGTGTGTGTTATGCGGGATCATTTCTCGCGCCTCCTTTCTTATTGCTTGCCCCTATGGGCAGCCGAATCATCGTTTCTGGCAAGGCCTGTGCCCACTAGCTGTTCGGCCAGCATACGCCTCGCCCTGTGTAATTGTGTCTTCACCGCGCTCTCCGTCAGTCCGGTAGTGCGCGCTATCTCGTCATATGATAGATCATTATAGTATCGCAGTACAGTTACTGTGCGGTATTTCTCAGGCAGCGATTGAAGTAACCGCTGCACCATATCTCGTTGCTCTCCCCGCAGAGCCAGTTCGTCCGGCGCGGGGTCGTCACTGGGGACGTAGAGGGCCACGTCGTCCAACGGCGCGCTGGGCTTTCTGCGCCGAAGCACGTCAATACTGTGGTGCGAGGCGATTGAAAGCAGCCAGGTTGAGAAGCGCTTGTCCTGCTGGAACGTGTGCAACTGGTTCCAGGCACGCACAAACACCTCTTGTGCGGCGTCCTCTGCCTCGGTTGGGTCACCTAGCATGCGATAAGCCATGTTGTAGACGGCAGATTGGTAGCGCGTCATGAGGTCAGCGAAGGCCGACTGGTCGCCTGCCAATGCGGCACGCACCGACAAGCGATCCTGTTCGGCGGAGGTTAGTGCGGCGCTTGGAGTGGTGCGTACGGTCCCTGCCGCGCTGTCACTCGCCGTGGTCGCTGCTACCTCTTCTGGCATTGGTCGGCCTCTTGTGGAACTGGTGGCTCCCTGGGTGGTAGCTGTGGGAGCCGTTGCAGTTTCTGTATGCGCGGCCTTGGACGTTTTGCTCGTTCCTAGCGGCGCATGGAAGCCTGCGTTAGCAGTATATCCACCCGTAGCAGCCCCGAACCTCTGGCGAAATCCCCACAGGCTGTCGCGCACAGTATCTCCCAGCGATACCGCGAAATCTGCATGATTGGCCGCCAACCCGGTGTGTGTAGTCATCGTGCATCTCCTCGTACGCATCCATATACGCAGGTGCGCGTGTGGAAGTTGCACTCCATGTTCATAGCGGCCCATGAATAGTATTATACTCCAATCACCGAATGCGCTTTTCGTAACAGGCACGCCGGGGATGTGTTATAACATCCTTTGTGCTCTTCTTTCTCTTGCTTCGTTCCGGCAAACCAGAGCATAGTACAGGAATGAGGTTCTAAGACTGACTACTAACGCGATTAACAACAGTGCCATTACCGGCGCGCCTCTGCTGGAGATAGGCATCCTGACCGCGGGCAAGCCCACCCTTTCGATGGCGCTATCATCTCTCTTGCTTCAGGACGAGCAGAATATACGCATTCACATCGTGGACACGGCTATCCAGCCGATTATTGATAAAGTGGAGGTGCAGTTCGTTTTGCGCCTCGCCTCTGACCGGGGCATAAGATGTACCTACGACCACTTGCACGACGATAAGCGCGCCTTCAGTATGGGCAGATATGCCCTGCTTGAGGCTTTGAGCGGACCCAATATCTGCTTTATGGACGACGACGTGGTTATGCCTTCGGGCACCCTCACGCGTATGCTGGAATTCATAGGCGAGAACCCTGACTACGGCTGGCTGTCGCCCTACTGTAAGAACGCGGGCACGGCGCGCACCGCACTGGCAGGCCGCCCACACTACTCGCCGGGCGGTGTGTTCCGGCAGGATAAGCTTGTTCGCAATATTCTGCTCGAATACTACGATAGCACAGTGGACGTGCTGGACAAACAAAGATCGAACAGCAAGGTTTGGGAGATCGCCTTTCTGACCGACCTCTTTCCACTCCTCGACCGCTCGATCACAGTGCAAGACGACAACGTGATCTATCATCTCGACTATCACGAGCGGCCCAACTGGGACTTACGGCAAGAAAGCCTGGTCAGCAACAGCCTCAAGAAAGCTCGCGAGCTAATCGTGAAGTACGATCGTGTAATGAGCACATGACAAGCCGGCATTTTGCAACCCTAGTTTTTTCTGGACGTTATATCTGTGGCAAGCACCCCGGATAGCCATTCTTATCGTGAAACGCATCCTCTTTCTGATAATCGGCCTGCTCATTAGCGTGGTGTCTTTGTACCTCGCGTTCCAGGGTTTTAACCTGAGCGACGTTTGGGACGCTCTGCTGCGTGTGCGCCTGCTTTTCTTCGCACTGATGATCGTGCCCTATGTGCTTACCTTCCTGACGAAGGTGTGGCGCTGGCGGGTGCTCTTCTACCCGGACGAAGACCGCACAAGGTTCGGTGTGCTTTTCCCCGCGCTGATGCTTTCCTATATTCCCCTTCCATTCCGCACGGGCGAGTTGGCGCGCGGAGTGGTGGCGAGCGCGCTTACGAAGCTGCCCCCGGCGCGAGTCTTCTCTACGATCCTGCTGGAGAAGGTGCTCGATGTGCTGACTCTGTTCCTGCTGTTGGGGGTCGGTCTGCCCTTTGTATCGCTTCCCAACGACAGCGGGCGTGGCTCCCTGATACTGGTGGGCGTGGTGGTGCTTATTGGCGTGCTTGTTCTGCTAGGCCTGATCCTGAAGCCTGAGTATGCGCGCAATCTGGCCCGGCTGGTGGGGGCTCGTTTTCCCGACCGTATCGGCTCACGCATCGTGTCGGCTACTGATCACGCTCTTGAAGGACTCGCTCCGCTGGGGAAGCCCAAGATCGCTCTGCAGTTGGGTCTGTGGTCGCTGGCAACCTGGCTGGTGAACGTGGTCACTGTCTACCTGATGCTGTTGGCTTTCAATATTGAGGTGACGCCTATCGTGGCGGCTGTGCTGGTGGTGGGAACCAACCTGAGCATGGCGGTCCCGGCGGCTCCCGGCTACGTGGGCACGTTCGAGGCCGCCGTGGTTGGCGTGCTGGTAGCGCTGGGGCAGCCGAAGGACGTGAGCCAGTCGTTCGCCATAATCTACCACTTCGTGGGTCTTGTGCCCGTGGCGCTGATCGGCGTGATTGTGGCGATCCAGCAGGGTATCAACTTCGCCGCGCTTCGGACGGCGGACGACGGACGACAGACGACGCATGACATATGACGCAATTAGCGCCATCCGTCTCAGGATGAACCAGTGATAGAATTGCCAGGACTGCTACAAGTGTGGGGAATCGCGCTAATCGTCTCGATTATGGCGATACTGGTCGTGCTTTCCTATCTGTGGCACAGAGCCGACAGGCGCAGGCCCGCCTTGCATCTCGACATGTTGGCGATTGGTCTGCTGGCCTTCCTGACCGGCGGGTTCTTCTGGCGCGTGCTCACCGAGTCCGGGATCATGATGCCTGTCGGCGGAGGCGATATAGCCTCGCTCTACTATCCCACTTATTTGTATGAGGCCTCTCAGATCAAACAGGGGATCCTGCCGCTCTGGAACCCCCACCTGTTCGCTGGGATGCCCCTGGCCGCCGATATCCAATCCGCTCTGTTCTACCCCATCAACTGGGTGCTCTACCTCTTTGTGGACGTGAATTACGGCTCCATAGAGTGGCTCTTGATTTTCCACTACTGGCTTGCATCGACCTTCATGTATATCTTTCTGCGCGACCTCCGGCTGACCCGTACAGCCGCGTTGGGGGGCGGGATCGCGTTTGCCTTCTGCGGCTTCATGACCGCCCATCTGGGTCACCTGCCGATGATCCTTGTAGCTGCATGGCTGCCACTATCTCTGCTCTGCCTGCGGCGCGCACACTCCACATCGGGGCCAGGTGGCTGGGCCTGGTCAATAGGCGCGGGTCTGAGCATGGCGATCTCGCTGTTCGCCGGTCACGCCCAGATCTTCTCGTACAGCCTGTTAGCAGTGGGTCTGCTCTGGTTAGTGCTGCTGTTCGACCACAAGCCTGTCACTTTCAGGAGTGCGCTGGCATGGGCGGGCAAGGGGTTGGTGGCCGTTGTGGTGTTGTTCGGGTTGACCGCTATGCAGTTTTTGCCGAGTATAGAACTGAGCGGTCAATCAGTGCGCTCGGCCATCAGTTACGAAGAGGCCAGCGCGTTTTCGGCCCAGCCCATTACTCTGCTCAATCTGCTTTTGCCCCGGGTTTACGGCGGGAACCCCGGCAGTTATTCGCCGGGCGACTGGCAAAGCACTGAGAATTGGGGCTACTGTGGGGTGATAACGCTGGCGTTGGCGGCGGCTGCCCTGCTGTTCCGCCGCCGCAAGATGCTGACCTATTTCGCTATCCTGCTGGTGCTGGCCCTGCTGATTATGCTGGGCGACCTCACAATCGTGGGCGCGTGGCTATATGGCTTCTTGCCCGGCTTTAGCTCCCTCCGCTCGACGGGGCGTGGTCTGTTCCTGTTTGGTTTCGCCCTGGCAGGCATGGCTGCCTTCGGTCTCGACGGTTTGTTGTTACTTCTGCGCTCGCACAACGTCTCCATACGACGCGCAGTCAGGTGGTGGCTCGTCGGGGTAAGCGCGGTGGTGGGTGTGGCGGCTGTGTTCGTTATGCCGCTCTTTTTCTCTCAAACGCTGCAATTGAATGGTGCGCAATACAGCAGGCTGCCCCAGGCAATCAACGACCTCGGAGTGCTCATGCTTTGGCTGGGCTTGCTGGCGGGCGTGGGTTGGGTCTGCTGGCGCGGGAGAATGAGCACCGGCGTGGCGGGTGCGCTTATTGTGGGCCTGCTTGTGCTCGACATATTCTCGCCCAACTCGCTGTTCAACCCCACGAGCGACAACCTGCTGGCGGGCTTTCAGCAGTTTACGGCGCGCACTGTCACTTACAAGCTCACCCGCGACAAGACCACCAACATACCTTTCCGCCTCGACAGCGACTATAACGCGCAGGACCAGTGGCAGCCCTCGACGGCATTGCTGGTGAGCGCAGAAGATCCTGACGTACAGATGTATGACACTGGCGGCGCGTTCAACCCGCTCAAGCTGCGCCGTTATGATTACCTGTGGGGTGTCGCGAAAGACAACTTCGACAGCCCCCTGTACGACCTGGCGGGTGCGCGCATGCGGGTGGTGTCCTCCTCGACCGTGCTCACTAATACCCAGAAGTGGCAACCATCAGATGTCTATCAGGCGTTCCGACTCTACCAGGACGTGAACGCCATGCCTCGCGTGTTCCTTGTGCACGACGCTCGCGTAGATACCGACGGCTTCCACACTGTCAACAGCATACGCGATTTCAGTGTAGATCCCCGGCATACAGTGCTGCTGGAATCGGGCACAGGAGCCGACAGCAGTCTACCCGGCACAGCAGAGCCTGCGTCCAGCGGTGAGACAGTGGTGGCACAGGAGTACGGCTCGCAGGACGTGGTGCTGGATGTGACGGCCACCGCACCAGGCTGGGTGGTGCTCAGCGACGCCTGGTACCCCGGTTGGGAGGCCACAGTGAACGGCAAGAATGTGCCCGTGGAGATAGCAGACCACGCCTTCCGAGCGGTGCACGTAGACACAGGGGCATCGCAGGTAATTATGCAGTTCCGCCCTGCGACCTGGGCTTGGGGCAGCCTGATCTCTCTGCTGACGTTCCTGGCGACACTCCTGGCACTGGCGGCCATTGTGGTGGTAAGGAAGGGGTCAGGAAGACGACGGACGATCGACAACCGACGACCGTTGATTGATCACGAAGATCACGAAGCGTAAGAGATCACGAAGATTAGAAAGTTCTAGGAGGAATGACGCATCATAGTCATCCTGCTAACCCCTAACCCCTAACTCCTAACCCCTTTCCTCTCCCCCTCGCCACATGCAGTATAATGGTAGTATGAGCGCGCTCCCTCGCTACTGCCCCAACTGTGGTTACGAGTACGAATCTTGGATTGAGATTTGTCCCGATTGTGGTGTGCTGGTTAAGTCCAGGGATGATAGTGGCGAGCGGCCTCATCTGGAAGTGATACAGGGTGGGTTTGAAGATGACGAAGATCCGCATTGGACGGTCGTCAGCAATATGCCCAACGCGATCATCGGCGGTCTCGTCAAGAGCCAGTTGGAGGATGCAGGCATCCCCGTACTGATGATGCGCGCTCCCAGCGCCGCGGTCGCCGAGTTCAGCGGCAACGATTTCGTGCCCCATGTGCTGCTCGTGCCCCGCAAGAGGATGGTCGAAGCACGCGCCCTGATCGATTCCGCTCCCGACAATGCCGCGAGCGGCCCCTACTGGGATGATGCCTACTCGCAGGACGACGATGATTGGTATGGCGAGGACGAACCCGCCACAGATGTGACCGATCTGCGCCGCCTGTGGGGTGCCGATACGGCAAGCACGACCGACAATAAGCCCGACCGAAGTCTGCCCGAAGGCTGGAGCCTCTTGCCTACCGAGAGTGATGTTCGCAACCGCACTGAGCAACAGCGCACCCGCCAGGATACGCAATCTCAGAATACACAATCCTGGTACTGGCAAGGCTCAACCGCGCCTGCTATTCAACCCGACGAGAGCGTCCCGGTACAGGAAGACTCGCCCTACAGGTCGGACCGCGCCCCCCGCGCACGCATGTATGAGGACGATCTTGCAGAGTACAACCGCGACGACGCTCAGTGGACCGGCCCTTCGAAGTGGATACGCGTCTTCTACGGCATACTGTTGCTGGCTTTGAGCCTGCCCTTCATTTTCCAGCTTCTCAGCGAGCTAACCAACATATTCAAGTAGGTAGTCCGTGTCATACACTCGGCATGGCAGTCAATATCGCCCGGCGACTAAAGTCGCGGGCTACGACAACGAAGTCCGCCTTCGCGGACTATTTCACTTTTAGATCATGCTAGCCGTAGTGGCTTCTTCTCACCAGTCCGCGAAGGCGGACTTCGTAACTTGTAGCCCGCGACTTTAGTCGCCGGGCGTTCTCCAAGTACAGTGACTTGCTACATGTCCCCTAACGCGTAAAGCGCCATCGCCAACCCTGCAACTGCAGCGGTTTCCGCACGCAATGTGCGCGGCCCTAGTGTTACCGCCTGTATGCCTGCCGTCAACGCGTCATTTACCTCGTCCTGCGTGAACCCGCCCTCCGGCCCGACAAAGATGGCGATGGTATTCACTTGCGCCGTCTTTTGCAGCGCATCCTTCAGTGTCTGTTGTGCGCCGAGAGTGGGAAATAAGGCAACATGGTTGCCCGCAACAGTGTTGCCCAGGGCCGCGCGCTCCTGCCGGATCGCTGCTTGTAGGGTCGTACATTCGGCCAGCGTGGGGATGATGGCCCGCCCGCTCTGTTCTGCCGCTTCCTGGATGATGCGTTTCCAGCGGTCGATCTTCGTGGCGCCAGGGGTGTCGCTTATACTGCGCGCCGACCTCACCGGGACGAAGCGTGCCGCCCCGATCTCGGTGCACTTCTGCAACGCCCATTCGAACTTGTCGACCTTGTTCAACAGCGAGATGTACAGCGTTACCTGACAGCGAGGCTCGCCACTGCCCTTAGCCTTCTCTATTACGCGTCCTACGCATTCGCTCGCGCCCACCGTAAGCAGGCTCACCTGGTACTCGTAACCTGCGCCATCCAGCAGGCATATTTCGTCACCGACCTGCATTCGAAGCACCCGACTGATCTGGTGTGCCACCTCGCCCCCGATGTGGGCCTCTTGCTCTTTGATTGCCTCGGGGTGAACGAAAAATCGGTGCATAGTCTTGGGATTGACGACGGACGACGGACGACCGACGGCTGTTCGCCATTTACGACGGTCGTCGGTCGTCCGTCGTCTGTCGTCCCTTATCAAACTGCCTGCGCGAGATGTACGCGAAGATGGCGAACAGCACCACCACCAGCAGCACCATCCCCGCCAGTTTGACGATGCGTTCGATGGGCAGCACGCCCAGCGTGCCGAACACGCCGCACAGCACCATGTAGATGATCACCACCTGGCCCTGGCTGAACCCAATATCAAACAGCCTGTGGTGCAGATGCTGCCTGTCGGCTGTGGCGGGAGATTGCCCGCGATAGAGCCTGTACACTATCATGTAGGCTCCATCGAGGATCGGCACGCCGAGCACGAGTAGTGCCGCCGCCACCTTTGCTCCCCCGATCACTGATAGCACAGCCAGTGTGAACCCCAGGAACATCGCCCCCGAGTCGCCCATGAATATCTTTGCCGGGTGCAGATTATAAGGCAAGAAGCCGAGCACCGCCGCGAACAAGATTAGCGGCAAATAGGCCAGCGACCATTGTTGCAATACCGGTCCTGTCACGACGAACAGCGCCGCCGAGGCCACAGCCGATACGCTTGCCGCCAGCCCGTCCAGGCCGTCGATCCAGTTGATCGCGTTGGTGGTGCCCACGATCCAGAAGATCGTGAAGAACACCCCCAGAGCCAGCGGCAGGTCCACCGTGCCTCCGAACGGGTTCTGCACGCTGGTGACCAGCACGCCCGCACCCTGATCGTAGTGGACGGTATTGGAGGGGTCGCCGGGGTTTGCGCTGCCCGGGACGAATATGCTGGGCGCGACCACCAGCACCGCCACTGCTATCTGCCATAGCAAACGCGGCAGCGCCTTCAGCCTTTTCACATCATCCACTGCCATAACTGCAGTAATGATTCCGGCCCCCAGCAGCAGCAGCAGCACACGACTCGACTCGAATAACTCGTTGCCCACCTTGCCTTCGTGTATCGAAGGGAACACGAAGGTGAGGACCACACCCACCAGGAAGGCCGCATACATCGCTAACCCGCCCAGGCGTGGTACGGGCACACGATGCACCCGTCTGTCCTCACCGGGCATATCCACCCAGGCGCGGCCCACTGCCCACCGCCTTACGAGCGGGGTCAGCACGAGCGACACCGCCAGCGTTACAGCGAATATGATGGGCATCAGGATAGTATTCATAGGTGTTAGGTGTTAGGTGTTAGGTGTTAGTTATTTGTGACGTATGACGTATGACCTACTAACCCCCAACACCTCGCCCCTCGTCACGTTCCGAACTGTCTGTCGCCTGCGTCGCCGAGGCCAGGTACGATATATCCCTTGTCGTTGAGGAAGCTATCTATGGCGGCTACGTGGATGGGCACGTCCGGGTGCTCATTATGGAAGTGCTCCACTCCTTCGGGAGCGGCAATCAATCCTATGTACTTGATGCGCTTGCAGCCCCAGTCCTTCAGTATCTTGATCGTGGCAGTGGCCGATCCTGCCGTTGCCAGCATAGGATCCAACACAAAGCAGATGTCTATCGTCACCTGGTTGGGCAGCTTATTATAGTATTCCACTGGCAGCAATGTACGGTGATCTCTGTAGAGGCCGATATGCCACACCTGCGCGGTCGGGATCATATCGAGCGCCGAGTCGACCATGCCCACTCCCGCCCGTAATATCGGCGCGAACCCGATCCTGTCGGCAAGCTCACGCCCCTTGATCCGGGCCAATGGCGTCTCCACCTCGATCTCGACTGTCTCAAGATCCTGCGTAGCCTCATAAAGCAAGAGGCTCGTTATCTCCCGCACCACCTCACGGAACTTCTTAGGCTCGGTATCGACCGAGCGCATCAGGGCAAGCTTGTGCTGGATTAAAGGGTGATTGGATACAAAAACGTTGTCCATATCCCTCCTCTTTGGACGAGTCGTAGATCTTAGATCGTAAGTCCGGACGACCGACGACGTATGACGTATGACTTACGATCTAAGATCTATGACTCGATGCCCGGTACTCCGAAGCGGCTGCACAGGGTAGTCACTTCACCGCGGACCCGGGCCAACAGTTCCTGGTCGTCGGGTGAGTGCAGCACGTCGCCTATCAAGCGAGCGATGGTATCCATCTCGGGTTCTCGGAAGCCGCGAGTAGTGACGGCGGGCGTGCCAACTCTGATGCCACTAGCTTTCGCGGGAGGCTGAGGGTCGTAAGGAATAGCATTCTTGTTGACCGTGATGCCCACCTCGTCCAGAGAATGTTCGGCCTGCTTGCCCGTGACGCCGAGGGGACTGACGTCGACCAGCACAAGGTGGTTGTCGGTGCCGCCCGACACCAGGCGCAGGCCTGCTCCTTCCAGCCCGGTGGCTAATCTCTGCGCGTTCTTCACGATCTGCTTCTGGTACTCGACGAACGAAGGTTGCAGCGCCTCGTGGAAGGCCACTGCCTTGGCCGCAATAACATGCATCAACGGTCCGCCCTGTATGCCGGGAAATACGCTCTTATCTATGTCCTTTGCATACTGTGCCCTGCATAGTATCATGCCGCCTCGGGGGCCGCGCAGGGTCTTGTGTGTGGTGGTGGTCACAAAGTCAGCATAAGGCACGGGCGATGGGTGTACCCCGGCGGCCACCAGACCCGCGATGTGGGCCATGTCTACCATCAATAACGCACCCACCGAATCGGCTATCTCGCGACAACGTGGGAAGTCGAATATGCGTGAATAAGCGCTCGCCCCTACCACCAACACCTTCGGCCGTACCTCCAGAATTTGCTCCTGAAGCGCGTCGTAGTTGATCCGCTCGCTGTCCTTGTCCACCGCATACGAGCTTGCCTCGTATAGTTTGCCTGAGAAGTTGATGGGATAGCCATGTGTGAGGTGCCCGCCGAAGGCCAGCCCCATCCCGAGCAGGCGATCTCCGGGGTTCATCACGGCCATGTAGACCGCCATGTTAGCCTGTGCGCCCGAGTGAGGTTGCACGTTCACATGGTCGGCCCCGAACAACTGTTTGGCGCGGTCAATAGCCAGGTTCTCGGCAACGTCCACGTACTCGCACCCGCCGTAATAGCGTTTGCCCGGGTAGCCCTCGGCATACTTGTTGGTAAGCACCGAACCCTGCGCTTCCAGCACCGCTCGGCTCACGTAATTCTCCGAGGCGATTAGCTCGATTTTATCGTGCTGGCGGCGCTTTTCGTCCTCGATAGCCTGCCAGAGTTGAGGGTCGACCTCGCGCAGGGGAGCGTGTCCCGTGCTGGTTGTGCTCACGGTCGCAGTCGCTTGCGCGTTGGATGTATGATTGTCTTCTAGGTGGGCGTCTAATGAACTAGGGCTATTCATTGTCGGTACTCCTGGTTTAGCTCATAGTATGGAGGCTACAGATCATGGTAGGTCAGTGGGTGAGAGGTCTCGCCTGATAGGACGGAACGCCGGTCGGTATTCGGCCTGGTACCCGGCGATTCTTGTTGGCTGGCACCTGAATTATACACCGTGAACGAGGGGGATGCTACCGGGGGTACTTAGGTCCCATACGTGGTATTAGCCTAAAAATACCCCCGCATCTAACTCCTCTAGTAGCCCGTTGGTACGCTATTCCACACAGAAAGGAATGATATAATGTATAACAAGGAACCGGCCCAGGCGGGCCAGGACGTCCAAGCCATTCAACAATTGAATAATAGAGAGAGCCGCGTCATGAGCGTGCTCGTGACGGGGGGCGCAGGCTACATAGGTAGCGTGGCTGTAGAGCAGTTGTGTAACGCAGGACATCAGGTGGTTGTGTACGATAATCTGTACAAGGGCCACAAAGGAGCGGTTGATACCAGGGCACACTTTGTAGAAGGCGACCTGGCCGACCTATCCCTCCTGGAAGAGACACTGCGCACCCACAAAGTAGAGGCGGTTATGCACTTCGCGGCTCATTCCTTAGTGGGCGAGTCTATGGAGAACCCCGTCAAATACTTTGACAACAACGTGTCTGCTAGCCTGAACCTGGTAGAAGCGATGGAGGAAGTGGGTGTCAACATACTCGTCTTTTCTTCGTCCGCAGCGACCTATGGAATGCCCGAGAACGGCATCATTCATGAGAGCGATCCGCAGGAGCCGATCAACCCCTATGGCGCATCAAAGTTGATGTTCGAGCAAATGCTGGGTTGGTTTGACCGTCTTGACAAACTGAAGTACGTGTCGTTGCGCTACTTCAATGCGGCGGGCGCGTCGGAAAAGTACGGCGAGGTGCACGACCCGGAAACACACCTGATACCGATAGTGCTGCAAGTTGCCCTGGGCCAGCGCCCATTCGTACAAATCTATGGAGACGACTATCCAACACCCGACGGCACCGCAGTACGCGACTACATACACGTTGTTGACCTGGCGAAGGCGCACCTGCTGGCGCTCGACTGGCTTGACTCAGGCGGCGAAAGCAGTGTCTTCAATCTTGGCAACGGCGAAGGGTTTTCGGTCAAGCAGGTAATTGAAACCGCACGTGAAGTAACAGGACACCCGATACCTGCCGAAATAGGCCCCAGACGGGCAGGTGACCCACCGGTGCTGGTGGCATCATCAGACGAGATATCGACCAAACTGGGTTGGAAACCGCAGTACCCGCATTTAGTTGACATAATAGCAGGTGCCTGGGACTGGCACAGCCGCCACCCGCTCGGCTACGAACCATAGCAACAATCGGAAATAATATTGGAGTGACATTCATGGTAAGAGAGCTTTCTTTTTCAGAGCGTTTCGGCAGAGAGCCGAGTGTGTTGGTGCGCTCGCCTGGTCGGGTTAACTTGATCGGTGAACATACCGACTATAATCTCGGTTATGTGCTGCCTGTGACTATAGACCGGTATACCAAGCTGGCTGCCACCCCGCGCGAAGATAGAAAACTCAACGTCTACTCTGAGACTATGGGCGAGGGGGTCGAGATCGACCTTGACAGTCCCATGGGCCTCATGGGTGAAGCCCAGGACTGGAGCAACTATATGCGCGGGGCTGCCTGGTGGCTCCAGGAGCACGACTATGAACCCACCGGGGCCGACATCCTGATCTGGGGTGATCTGCCGGTGCGTGTGGGGCTGTCGTCCTCGGCATCGCTGTTGCTCGGTCTGCTTGGGGCCATGTCCGCAATGTCAGGCTGGAACATCCCACGCTCGGAAATGGCGCGTGCAGCCCAGAAGATCGAGACTGATTTTATTGGACTGCCTGTAGGCGTGACGGATCCCACCGCTATTATCATGTCTCAGCCGCGATCTGCCCTGTTCATCGACTGCCGTTCGCAGGCTACAAGCAACATACCCCTCAAGCTGGAGGAGCACGGCCTTGCGTTAGCTGTGGTCAATAGTGGCATGAGCCGCGACTTGTCCGACTCGGGATATACTCGGCGGCGGCGCGAGTGCGAAGCTGCATTGGGCGCATTCCGTGTGATCACCTATAACCTCGACCTCGAGTCGTTGCGTGATGTTGACAGCGCCATGCTGCAAAAGCACGGCAGCAAGCTCTACCCCACGCTCTACAAGCGCGCCCGACACGTCATAACCGAGAACGAGCGCGTGCTGAAAACTGTATCAGCTATAAATAATGATGACTATGAAGAAGTGGGACATTTGATGAGCGAATCGCATGCAAGTCTGCGCCAGGACTATGAAGTGAGCAACCCCTTCATGGACAGGTTGGTTGACCTTGCGCACGAAACACCCGGCGTATTGGGCGCGAGACTCACGGGTGGAGGCTTCGGCGGCGCGACCGTGAACCTGCTCCGCACAGACGCCCTCCGCGAGTTCAATCGCAAGGTAGTACGCCAGTACTCGGAAGAAACGTCCCTCCAGGCCGAGGTCTTCATGGTAAGACCGGTTGGCGGCCTCGAAATCGAGAGGTTGGCGTAGCGGCCGCTATCGAAACGTACAGGACGTCACATCCCATCCGCTTGCGGTATCGCGGCTGCCGCTGCTGTCTGCATACGCTTTGCACTGCGCGGTAAACCCTTCCAGTTATAACTGGAACTCGCGACTATGCCGCTAAACGCCCGCCGGGCAGATTTCCTTGCATGTGACTCTTTAAGCGGATAGAACTATTCAGCGCCATCCAAACCGGCGAATATTATAACACCAGGTTTGCGACTTTTCGCCCCAACCCTACGTACTTGAAGCGGCAGGATTCCTCGACCACGCGCTGGAAATCCGCACCGCAACCATAACGCGTGCCGGCGAATTGGACCTGTTGAACCTGTTGTAGCAGGTGCCGGCTTGCAAAAGCACAAAGTTGAGGGCATCCATATGTTTAAGCTTACGAGCGAGATGTGGTCTGTGGGGAGCACAGGAGATGGCCTCTTGGTGATCCGCTTTGATCAATTGTGGGACTATAGCATCAAACTGGGTGGCGATTTCGTCTGCGAGATGGACGCAGCAGGCTGGCTCGCTGACCGGCTCGACGCTGCGGCCGGCCCATGCGGCGCGCCGCCTGTCGACCAATTGATGCCACCCGATCACTTCCTGATATTTGTTCGCGGCGGCGAGCGCGGAGAGGATTTGAATGTGAACCTACACAATCGCCGCGATCCAAGCGCCCCTCGCGGAGGAAACTACGCCCTTAGCGCTATCACGCCGGAGGGAGCCAAAAGCATAGCAGCCGAGATGCGCGCCATCAATTCTCAATAATCCCAAATAACACTTTAGTACGCATACCTGGCCGCTTAATGGAGCACCGATGCTATTAAACAGTGCAATCGGTATGGACTATTCTGAGCGCACGAAACGGGCACGCGAATGCCCAACAACCTCAGTATCGATCTCGGTTAATCGCGCTAAAGCCGCCTCGACCGAAAGGCCCGAACCAAAGCGAACAGGGAGGAAAATCGTGAAAGCCATCGTATACACAAAATATGGATCACCGGACGTTCTTCAACTCGAAGAGGTAGAGAAGCCCGCTCCCCTGGACGATGAAGTCCTGGTGAAAATTCACGCAGTATCAGTAAATGCGAAGGACTGGCATCTCATGCGGGGTAAGCCATTCCTGGCCCGCTTCATGATCGGGGGTTTCCGCAAACCAAAAAACCCCATACTCGGCTCCGACATTGCGGGTCGTATTGAAGTCGTTGGCAAAAACATAACGCAATTCCAGCCAGGCGATGAGATATTCGGGTGTGTAGGACAGGGCGGTTTCGCAGAGTATGTATGTGTTCGAGAAAGGGCGCTCCTATTGAAACCCGGCAATGTATCTTTTGAAGCAGTCGCCGCCCTACCCATAGCGGCGGTTACCGCCCTGCAGGCACTTCGCGATAAAGGGCAGGTTCGGTCAGGACAAACTGTCTTGATTAACGGCGCATCGGGCGGAGTGGGTACCTTCGCAGTACAGATTGCCAAGTCGTACGGAACCGAAGTCACCGGCGTATGCAGTACGCGCAATATGGGCATGGTGCGCGAGAACGGTGCCGATCATGTCATTGATTACACAAAAGAGGATTTTACCAGAAACGGACAGCAATATGACTTGATAATTGATATTGCGGCAAATCGTTCAGTTTCAGACCTAAAGCGTGCGTTAAGCCCGCAGGGAACTTGTGTCGTTGTCGGCTATTCAACTATGTTCCACTTACTCCGATCTACATTACTGGGAGCATTGGCATCAAGGCGAGAAGGTAAGAAATTCGTTCGCTTTACTGCGAAAATGCGTCGAGAAGATTTGGTTCTGTTGAAAGAACTACTTGAATCGGGCAAAGTCGTACCTGTGGTAGATGAACTTTACCCGCTAAGCAAGGTTGCCGAAGCCATGCGGTATTTCGGAGTAGAGCACGCTAGAGGAAAAGTCGTCATAGCTTTGCAGCATAACGACAAATGATCACAGTTACCGGTGATTGGAATGGAAGATACAAAGTAAACACAAGACAAGCAGGAGGCACTTGATGGATGTCTACGAAGCGCTATACACGACCCGCTCAATGCGGCGGCTTAAGCCCGACCCCATCCCCTACGATGTGCAGGCGCGCATCCTCGATGCCGCCATTCACGCTCCCAATATAGACCAGCAGTGGCGGTTCATCCTGGTAGATGACGCAGAGATCAAGGCTCAGCTTGCGCCGCTCTACAGGCAGGGATTTGAGCGTTTGCTCGGCGCGCCGATCGAGGCTCTCGCCGATATGCTGAAGTCTGACACAGCGATGGGGCGGACCGTTCGGTCAGGCGTGCATCTTGTTGATCACTTCGCGGAAGTCCCGTTACTTCTGATCGGGTTCGGCCGCACTCGTGATGGCAGCGGTGTCTATCCTGCGCTCCAGAGCGCTATGCTGGCAGCGCGCGCTGAAGGGGTCGGTACTACCTTGACAGGTTTCCTGCAAAGTTACTTTGCGAACGAGGTGATGGAAATCCTCGGTGTGCCAAAGGACGCCGGCTGGTTCATGCACGGGGTGGTAACGATGGGCTATCCCACCGGTAAGTGGGGAGTGGGCGCTCGCAAACCGGTCAATGAGGTCGCGGCACGCAATAGCTGGCAGGGCGACCTGGGCTTCACGGTGACAGAGCCGCTGTGGCCGAAATAGGAACAGCCCTGGTACGCTCAGGCAGGTTGGTGCCCCTCATTCTTCTGCCCAACTCGTTCCTTCGCGCATTCCCTGGCTTCTGAACCCTTGACGCGCGCTGCTCGTTATGTTATTAAGTACTTACACAACAAAATAGACAATGGCCTTGAACAGAACGAGTAGCTGCAAAAGCGGGGTACAGAGAGCCGGGGCAGGTGTGAGCCGGCATCAGCGCAAGTAGTGAATGGATCTGGGAGCCGCGCACCGAACGCCGTGAGGCAAGTAGACTGCGCCGGAAAGCTCTACCGTTAGCAGAGAGCAGGGTATCGGCAGACGTTCCACCATCATGGGGTTGTGCAAGCACTTCCATGGATCGACTAGGTACCTGAAAAGAGATCGGCACGCATTGTGTCGAAGGAGGGTGGCACCACGAAGCCTCTACGGCTCTCGTCCCTTTGCGGGACGGGGGCGTTTTGTTTTAACCCCCCAACTTGAGTAGAGCAGGAATCAGGAAAGGGGGCAACCCATGATAGCACAGGCGATTGATAAGCTGGTAAGCGGTGAGTCGCTCACGAACGAGGAAGCGGCGGGCGCGATGGAAGAGATGATGGACGGCTCGGCCACGCCCGTCCAGATCAGCGCCCTACTCGTCGCGCTCCGCATGAAGGGCGAGACTGTGGACGAGCTAGCAGGGCTGGCCCGTGTCATGCGCAGCAAGGCTGTGCCGGTGGTCCTGGGCCAGGGCGAGGTGGTGGACACCTGCGGTACGGGTGGCGACCGCTCGGGCACGTTCAACATTTCGACGGCGTCTGCCATCGTGGCCTCTGCGGCAGGCGTACCTATCGCCAAGCACGGCAACCGCGCCATGAGCAGTAGATGTGGCAGTGCCGATGTGCTGGAAGCCCTGGGCGTGCAGATCAACCTGGACGCCGAGGAGGTGGCACGGTGCGTACAACACGTGGGCATCGGCTTCATGTTCGCGCCCCTGTTTCACCCTGCTATGAAGTATGCCGCGCCTGTGCGCCGTGAGCTTGGCATCCGCACGGTGTTCAATATCCTTGGCCCTCTCACCAACCCGGCCGGGGCGCGCGCCCAATTGCTGGGCGTTGCCGAACCTTCGCTCGCGCCCAAGCTCGCCGGAGTGCTTGAGCGGCTGGGGGCACGCCACGCCCTCGTTGTTCACGGCTATGGCGGGCTGGACGAGTTGAGCATTACCGGCCCCTCTGTCATCTACCATGTGCGCGAGGGCCGCACCATCGAGCATATCAGTCTTCGTCCACAGGATGTAGGGCTGCAAGTCGCTCCCATGGAAGCCATTCGAGGCGGCTCGGCTGAAGAGAATGCCGAGATCATTCGCGGCGTCCTATCCGGCGAAACCGGCCCGCGCCGCGATGTGATCCTGCTGAACGCCGCCGCCGTGCTCTACGCCGCAGACGCCACAGACAGTATTCATGACGGCATAGAGGTAGCTGCGTCCGCCATAGACAACGGCAACGCCCTGCGCACCCTCGACCGCCTGGTAGAGTTCAGCAAGCACCCCGTAGACGCGGACGCGAGCGTAGTGGCCGCCTGAGGGGCGAGTCGTAGATCTTAGATCTTAGATCGTAGGTCATGAGTGCAAATGTACCCGAAAGGACTACACGAAACCTGTCCCATTTGGGGATGCTTACGTCATTAAGTTAATTGGAGACGTATGACGCATTACTTATGACGTATCAAGTACCATCACCATGACAATACTCGAAACAATCGTAGCACACAAACGGATAGAGGTCGCCGACCGCAAGGCAGGTGTGCCTTTGTCAGCCTTGCTTGATGGCCTGGCGGGCGCGGAATCGCCGCGTGGGTTTGCCCAGGCGCTCGTATCGGCAGCGCGGCCTGCTCCGCGTGTGATCGCCGAGATCAAGCGGCACAGTCCTTCTAAGGGCGTACTGAGGCCGGACCTCGATCCCGTGGGGCTGGCGCGCATCTACGAGCAGAATGGCGCTTCGGCTATCTCGGTGCTGACCGACGAGCGTTTCTTCGGCGGCTCGCTGGACGATCTGCGGTCGGTGCGTGCGGCCACCTCTCTGCCATTGCTCTGCAAGGACTTCATGATAGACGCCTATCAGTTCTATGAAGCAAGACTTGCGGGCGCCGACGCGGTTCTGCTGATCGCTGCAATTCTGAGTACCGAGCAAATGACCGCGTTTGCGAGGCTGGCCTCGGAACTGGGAATGGCGGCCCTTGTTGAGGTGCATAACGAAGCTGAATTGGCCTCTGCCGTTGACGCCGGAGCCGCTTTGATAGGCATCAATAATCGCGACCTTCATACTTTCAATGTGACCCTCGACACAACACGCGCCCTGCGTTCTCTCGTCCCGCCGGGCGCAATCGTGGTCAGCGAAAGCGGCATCCACACCGAAGCCGACCGCGAAAGCCTGCGCGCACTGGGTGTGGACGCGCTTCTCATAGGCGAGAGTCTGCTCGTGTCGGCCGATGTGCCACAGGCTACGCGGCTCATGTGCGGCCTGGCACCCGAAGCACGAGAATCAGAAAGGAACATAGCATGACTGCTACCGTTAAACCCAACCGGCAACTCAACCGGACCTTTGTCGGGTTGCCGGACGACCAAATGATCACCAAGATCTGCGGCATCATGCAGCCTGAGCACGGCTTGATCGCCTCTATGTATGGCGCAAGCATGCTTGGCTTCATGTTCGCTCCCAGCAGCAGGCGCATCTCGACTGTAGAGGCCATAACCATCCGCCGTGCCCTCGATATTGCCGCGAGCCGTCCCCTCCTGAGCGGCGTGTTCGTCAACGAGCGGCCGGAGCGGGTAATCCAGATCGCGGGCGAGGTGGGCCTCGACATCGTGCAGTTGAGCGGCGAGGAAACCCCCGAAGAAGTCGCGGAGGTTGCCCTGTCGTTCCCTGTAATCAGGGTACTGCGCTTCCCGCTTGGCACGACCTCGGAAGAAGCTCTGCGCATTATGGCAGGCTATCGTGCTCTTGCCGGTCTCGACCGCCTGCGGTTCGCTCTCGACACATACAGCCCTAGTGCTCACGGTGGCACTGGGCGTACGTCCGATTGGGCATTCATGCGCGAGTTGGCTCGTGCCGAGCCGGTAATCCTGGCCGGTGGCCTCAACCCTGATAACGTCGCTTCGGCCATCGAGCAGGTGCGCCCCTGGGGCGTGGACGTGAGCAGCGGCGTAGAAGTGGACGGCACGAAGGACCCCTACCGCATTCTCTCGTTCCTCCAGAACGCTCTCGCCGCGGACGCCTCCACCGCAGGCGCCACGCCTGAGCCAAAGTACGATCTGCCCGATGCGCATGGCCGGTTCGGTGAGTTCGGTGGGCGCTACGCTCCCGAAGTGCTGATGCCTGCCCTCCAGCAGTTGGAGAGCGCCTACCGAGAGGCCAGGGCCGACCCCACTTTTATCGCGCAGCTTCGCCAACTGGAAGCCGACTATGTGGGCCGGCCCACTCCCTTCTATTTCGCAGCGGGACTGACTGCCGAGTGCGGTGGCGCGCGCATCTACCTGAAGCGCGAAGACCTGGCGCACACCGGCGCGCATAAGATCAATAACGCACTGGGGCAGGGCTTGCTGGCAGTGCGCATGGGCAAACACAGGATCATCGCCGAGACGGGCGCCGGCCAGCACGGCGTGGCCGCCGCGACTGTGTGTGCCATGCTCGGCCTGGCGTGCATCGTCTACATGGGCGAGGTAGACATTGAACGGCAGGCCCTCAATGTCTACAAAATGCGCCTGCTGGGGGCCGAGGTGCGCCCGGTATCATCAGGCAGCCGCACCCTCAAGGACGCTATCAATGAGGCCGTGCGCGACTGGGTAACGAATGTCGCCACCACCCACTACCTGATAGGGTCGGCGGTCGGTATGCACCCCTACCCGACGATAGTGCGCGACTTCCAGAGCGTCATTGGCCGCGAATCGCGCAAGCAGTGTCTTGACCAGCTAAAGCGCCTGCCCGACTACGTAGTGGCCTGCGTGGGCGGCGGCAGTAACAGCATCGGCATCTTCCACCCCTTCATCGAGGACGTGGGTGTGAAGTTGGTCGGCGTAGAAGCCGCGGGGTCGGGCATCGAGACGGGCAAGCACGCCGCCACCCTTTCGGCGGGCAGTATCGGCGTTCTGCACGGCTCGCGCTCCTATATGCTTCAGGACGCGGACGGCCAGGTGATCGAGACTCACAGCATCAGCGCGGGTCTTGACTACCCGGGCGTTGGCCCCGAACACAGTTACCTGAAGGCAACAGGCCGCGCCACTTACGTGGCCGTAACCGACGCGCAGACCCTGGAGGCCTTCCACCAACTATGCAGAACCGAGGGCATTATACCTGCTCTTGAGTCGTCGCACGCGCTCTACCATGCCGCACGGTTGGCAAAGACTCTTCCACAGGATACAATTATAGTCGTTAGCCTGTCCGGCAGGGGTGACAAGGACATCCACACGGTCGCGCAGGCAGAAAGTGACGGGAATGAGTAGAATTGATACAACTTTTCGCCGCCTCCGCAAGAGTGGCGAAATCGCGCTGATACCATACCTGACGGTGGGTTACCCGACGTTGGAACTCACGCGCCAGCTACTGCCTGTGATTGGGCGGCAGGGAGCCGATCTGATCGAGCTTGGCATCCCCTTTAGTGATCCCCTCGCCGATGGTGCAACC
>DATINP010000070.1:0-53907 GCA_035474135.1 Chloroflexia bacterium
TTGCAGTACCGACTGCGCATATTGGACTTCTGCCGTCCTGCTTGCGGGGCTAAGGCTGTTGGAAGCGTCCAACGCCACCACAAGGTCATACCGGGGGTCGGGGTGCACAAAAACGGGTTGGGCCAGCGCCACCACCAGGAAGGCAGCGCTCAATGCCTGAAGCGCCGTCGCCAGCGTGCGCCGAACTCGCGAAAACGCCCTGAGCCTGAAGGCAGGCACTATCACAAGCACGAGTGCTACGGGTATGAGCAGGAGCAGTTCGGGGTGCAGGAAAGTAAAATCGCTCACACGCTACCTCGTTTCCAGCAATAATAGAGCCATTCTGTCGTGAGCAGTGCCAGTGCGAATCCCGCCAGGGCGAACCATAGCTCGCTGTGACTTTGCTCACCCCAGGTACCTTCCTGTGGGCGGTCCAATTCGGGATGTGAAGTGTCAGACGCAATTGCGCCGCCGTTGTCTTCCACATTCACCGAGAAGTGGGTGGCCTGTGACGCGGGCTGTCCTTGCGGCGCCACGCTGTAGATGCCCGCCCCGTCCGTACCCACGAACAGGCCGGTCCCTCCAGTGTCGACGCTCTGCCCGCCTGGAGTCTGCACGACGCTGCCCGCAGGTAGGCGTAAGGTCGCACCGGGGGGCACAGCCTGCATGCCCGAGAGGGGATACAGCCAGTCAGCCACGTTCGCCATCAGCAGAGGAAAGGCCGCTAACTTGGGCAAGTTCGACTCGCGGGGGTCGAAGGTCAGCACCACGATGCGTCTACCGTCCAGTTCACCAGCGAGCACGAGCGGGCCTGCCGCTGAGTCCACTACCGTTTCGAGCCAGCCCGGTGCCGTTACCTTGTTAGCCTCTGCCACCACCAGCGCGCTCAGGTCCATGCCGCTCACGAGTGGGTGCTCATCATTGACGCTGCCCGCGTGAATATCGACCGCCTTGCCCGCTAGTTGTAAGCCCAGAGTAGCGGTGACGGTCTGGGCTGTCGAGTCGGCCGTTGGATTGACCAGCAACAATCCACCTGGAGGAAGCGAATCGGGTAAGGCGCCATCAACTATCGTGAAGGCCGTCCCACCCGGTGCTGCGCTCAGAGCATCAACTGTAGTAGTCAGCACGCCCAGGCCATCGATCACCCCCAGAGCCCGCTCGAATAACGCGGGTTGGGACGAGGCCACCAAAACTTTAGCCTGACCATCAACGGGCAGGAAAATGGTCGCGTGGTCGTCCTCGGCCAGGGCGTCGCCAGGCTTAACATTCACGGTGAAGCTGAATGTGCCCGCCGCCACCTGCCAGGTAATGCCCACTGACCCGCCCGCTGGTACACTCTGTGTTCGCTCAGGCAAGGGCACTGTATCGGCCAGCGCGCTAACGCTGATATTGGCCTGCGCGCTCCCCCTGTTCTCGATGCGTGCAAAGGCGATCCAGCCCGTGCGCCCATCGGGGGGCCGCCGCGCACTTAGGGCTGTCACTGCAATGTTGTCACCTCCGGTGCCGCTTCCCCCTACCTTGACGAAGTGCAAGGAGAGACGTTCCCCGCCCTCGGCAGGTACGGAAGTAAACTCGCCGTCCGAGATGATCGTTATGGGAAGCACCGAACCGTCGTTCAGGTGGCGTGCCAGTCCCGACGCCACCTCCAGCATACTACCCATGTTCGCGCTACCTGCTCCCGGCTGAAGCTTGTCGAGAGCCTGCAAGAAGCCGGTTTGATCGCAGGCAGAGCACTCGGTGGTGACATTCGCGCCCACGCGCAACAGTGTGACTTTCTCGGCGCTGCCCAGGCCGTCCACTGCCTTCCGCGCCTCGACCTTTGCGGCGTCAAAACGGTTACCCGCAGCGCCCGTATCGGCGGTAAGCATGCTGCCCGAGGCGTCTACCGCCACCACCTGCAGGCCCAGGATTGGCGCAGTCAGAGCGGGTTGGGCCAACGCCAGCGCACCGGCAGCCAACAAGAGCGCCTGCAGGATCAACAGCAGAGTAAGTGGGGGTGGGCGCAGTTCAGAGGTAGATTGCTCGACGTGGGGCAGGGCGCGCCACAGGCGTAGGCTCGGCACGCGAGTTGGCCTCCGCTTTGGCCTGAACATATATACCAGCACCAACGCAGGCACCAGCGCCAACCATAGAACCCCAAGCCAGTTCAGTAAACTCAAGTTAATCCCGCCAGTCCATTGATGCCACGCGCTTCATACCACCACCCCACGCCGCCGCAGCGTTTCCAGCATCACGCGCTCTACGTCCCAATCGTTCATGACGCGCAGGTAGCCCGTACCCTGAGTTCGGCACCAGTCCTCGGTTTCGGCGAGCCATTCGTGCAGTCGGCGTTCGTACTCGGCCAGGCCTTCCTTGCCAAGGTACATTTCGAGCCGCTCGCCCGTTTCGCTGTCAAGTAGCTCAAGGTTTCCCTTTTCCACGGGGTCAAGTTCTTCCCGGCTGACCACATGCAGCATCGTCACCGCGAAACCCGCAGCGACCAGAGCCTTGACGCCGTTGCGCCAGCCATCGAGCAGGAGGTCGGACACTACAACAGCGATGCGCCCGCGTCCGCGTCCCGCACTTTCCTGCACCCATGTGCCCAGCGTCGCGTTAAAGCCGGGGGCAGCTAGTGTTCTCAAGTTCTGCAATATCCTGAACATCTCTCCCGACTCGGCTCTCCCACGGAACCGCCGGAACGAAACAACCTCGCCGTTTTCCCCTGCCTGGGGTGCGCCCGGCGTCGCCATCACCCCGGCATCCAGGTGCGCGAGTGCGATATACCCGAACGAGGCGGCGAGCCGGCGTGCGGTCAGGAACTTGGAGGGCATGCCGAACTCCATTGAAGGGCTGGCGTCCACCAGCATGTAGAGAGTCGTTTCGTGCTCGGCCTGCGCCTGTCGTACGTGCAATGTGCCGAGGCGCGCATAGGCGTTCCAGTCCACCCGCCGCAAGTCGTCGCCCACGCTGTAAGGTCGAAAGTCCGAGAACTCAATGCCCAAAGTCTTGCGCACCGCTATGTGCTCGCCCATTAGCCCACCGATCAGGTCGTTGCCCACGCTCAGCGACAGCCTGTCTAGCTTCTTCAGCAGTTCGGTGTCGACTACGAGGCCGTTGTTGCGCGCACGAGCGAGCACGTGCCGCGTCGCGCTCCCGCGCAATCCAGCGATCCAGTCGCCAACCGAGGAGCGCAATCCCCTGCGCGGAACTTGCGGCTCAGGAGTTACTTCGGGCGTCTGTTGTTCGTCGTCGGTGAGCACCTGAGCTACTTGACTTCCTCAAGGATCTGGTTGAGCACCGTATCGGTGTCTATGTTTTGCAATTGGGCCTCGACGTTCAGAACGAGACGGTGCCGGAGCGCGGGCAGCACCACGCGACGCAGGTCCTCGTACGACACGTTGTAGCGGCCCGACAGAATCGCGTTGACTTTGCCGGCAAGCACCAGAGCCTGGATAGCGCGGGGGCTTGCGCCGTAGCGCACCAACTTGCGCGCCACACTCGCTCCGCCATCGGGGTGCGTTGCCATCACCAGCCGAGCCGCGTAGTCGAGCACAGGCTCGGCCACGGGCACATCGCGCACCACTGCCTGCAGGTCCATCAGCTGGTCGGCGCTGATCACCACGCGCCCCCTCTTGTCAGCGCGCCCCGTGGTCCTGCGAGCGATCTCCTTCAGTTCTTCGACAGACGGATAGCCCACGAGCAGCTTGAAGAAGAAGCGGTCGAGTTGTGCCTCTGGCAGCGGATATGTTCCTTGAAGGTCTATTGGGTTCTGCGTTGCCAGCACGAAGAAGGGCTGGGGCAGGTGGTGGGTCTGCCTCCCCACCGTCACCGAGTACTCCTGCATCGACTCCAACATAGCCGACTGAGTGCGCGGCGTGGCTCGGTTGATCTCGTCGGCGAGTATGAGGTTGGCGAAGATCGGCCCGCGATTGAAGCTGAAACCGCGACCCTGCCCATCCCCCGCTTCCATGATAACGTCGGTGCCAAGGATGTCGGCAGGCATGAGGTCGGGCGTAAACTGTATCCTGCTGTAAGTCAGGTTCATGCATTCGGCAAGAGTGCGCACAAGCAGGGTCTTGCCCAGCCCCGGTACGCCCTCCAGCAAAACGTGTCCCCCGGCCAGTAGTGCGGTGAGCACCCCACGCACAACAGTGCGCTGGCCCACGATCACCCCCGCGAGTTCCTCTTCCAGAGTCGTCATCATCTTTCTGATGCTGTCGCTGATCTGAGTGTCGGCTACCTGTGCTGTGTCGTTCAAACTGTATCTCCTATCCTGCGGGACGAGTCGTAGATCTTAGATCTTAGACTCATTTCTGGTCCTGGCTAAAGTACCTCTGTATGATCCCCCACCTGCCTACGGGTGGGGCTGTGCTTTCGCCCTGCGCGTCTACCGGCCCGCCCGAGGAGGGACTGTTGGCGCTTCCCGAACTGCCCGAGCCGGTATCGGGGATCAGCGCCGAAGGGTTCTGGGGGTCGCCGGGGCGCGTGCCATTAGGATCGGGGTTGTCGTTTCCGGCGATCTCAAACGGGTTGCCCGTCACATCCAGCGACTGGCCTGGCGGGCCTTCGACCTTGCTACCTTCGCCCGGCAGGCCTGTATTGCCAGCGCCAGTGCCCTGGGAGCTCTGGTCACCTTGCTGGTTGCCTTCGGTAGAGGTGCCGCCGCTGCTGTTACTGCTCGAACCGTTCTCAGGCGAAGCGCCGTTGTTGTCCGCGTTGGGATCGGGAATACCGCCGCTTCCCTGCTGACCTTGTTGACCCTGGTCGCCTTGCGCGCCCTGCGCCTGATCCTGTCCCTGGCCTTGCTGGCCTGACTGGTTCTGGGCCTGCGTGCTCTGGTCGCCCGTCTGGCCGGGTTGTCCGCCCTGGCTCTGGTCACCCTGCTGGGTGCCGTTCTGCTGATCGGGGAAGTTCCTGGCAAGGTCCTGCTGAGGCACAACGTTGTTTCCTGTGCCCTCTACCGCCTGCCCCAGGTCTTCCAGGGCCTGTTTTGTTTTATCGAAATCGCCGTTGCGCAAGGCCTGTGCCGCGTTGCGCTCGGCTTCCTGCAGTTCTGAAGTGCTAGCCGAGTCATCGGCGGCAGCGTCCAAATTCTGGGCGAGGCTGTCCTTGGCGTCCTGGGAAAGTTGATCGTTGTTCGCGCCCAGGTCGGATAGGGCATCGCCGGCACCCTTGTAGTCGCCCTTGCGAATGTCATCGGCTATGCCCTGCGTGACGCCCTGGCCGTCCAATGCCTGCGCGAGCCTTTGCAGCGACTTCTCAGCTTCCCGCGAGGCATCGGCTTGCTGCTGGGCCTCTTGCGGCGAAAGCTGGCTGGTGGTGCCGTTTGTGCCCGTGCTGCCTGTGCCGCCCGCTTGCGACTGGTCGCTGCCGTTGCCACTGCCGCTATCTGACGGCGCGGTAGCAAGCGCGCTCGGCTGCGTGTTCTGCTCAGGTTGGTTCTGCGTCGAGTCGGGCAGGCCTGCCAGCGCCGTGGCCGTCGCCACAGCCTGGGTCGTATCTTTGCTTGGCGGAAGGCCACCCGCCGCTAGCCCCAGGTCGCCGCTTGCGCTCTTCAGCAGCCACATACCGAGCGCCAGCACAATGAGGCCGCCTGCTATCACGAGTTGGCCTACAGGCATCCTGGCCGGATAGAGCACGCGAGGCTCTACTCTGTCCAGCATTCGCGCGGTGCTCGCCAACTGCGCGCCGATCACGGGGGAAGGTCCACCGTTAGCCCGGTCGCCTTCAACACGTGCTGGCTCTCCCAACAGTTCGACCGCGGTCACCACGCGCTGGCGGTCGTCGAGCAGGGCGTCCAGGGTGCGCGCAGTCTCGAGCTCGGTTGGCGTGCGCAATTGTACTATTAGCAGGGCCAGCAAGGGCAATATCAAGGTTGCCGCCAGCCCCCAGAACAGGGCACTCGGCACGCTTCTGCCAAAGTAGTACAGCAATGCCAGCGCCAGCCAAACCAGCGCTACCAGTACAGCAGCTAAGCCCAGGTAGCGCCGTCGCCGGTGCATGCTGAGTAGCGTCCTGTACTCCGAAATTCGCGCATTCAAACGTTCCGCCCTTGTCGGTCCGGACGGGGCAGGGTGCGCGTTGCTAACCCTGTGTTCAGGCACAGGCATATTGGTATCTACATCCACTGCGCGTTCTCCTCTCCGTCGTTCACCAGACGTGCGCCCGCCTTTTTGGCGCGCATACGTCCCAGGTCGTCATACCATCGGCGAACACCCACAACCACCCCAATGAGTAGAGCGAGTGCTCCCGCACCCAGTGCCCCGAACCCAACAAAGCTCGTCATGTCCGATAACTGGGAAATTAGTTGAGTGGCCTCGGCTGAATGCGCCGTATCGCCGAGTTCGGCAAACACCTGCGCGGCGGCCTCTGCTTCCGACCTGGCACTTAGGACACCCAGCCCGTTCATGTGCGCCTTCGCGTTCTCCAGGCTTGCCAGGCCGTCCAGCCCCTTCTGCGCCAGGGCAAGGGTATCATTCGCGGCGCTCGCCTGTACCGCGAGATCGAGGCCACCAAAGGCCTGTGCTGCTCTTTGCGCGTCCGTATAGGCAGTCTGATAATCGTAGCGCTCCAGTGCGGTACGCGCTATGACTGCCCTGTCTGTCGCGTCCGATGCTACCCGGGCCTTGTCCAGGTAATCACTTGCGGCCTGTGCACGCTCCGTGCGGCCCAACTGCTCATAAAGCGACTTCGACTGCGTGAAATGTGCGACGGCCTGCTTGAACTGCCCGGCATCATAGAGGGCAACGCCGGGGCCGAGGTCGTAGTAAGTGAGCAGATTCATCTGCCAGCCCGTCTTCACGAAATCGGGCAAATAAGCCTGCCACTCGATCTGTAAACGCCGCGCCGGTTGTCCGTAAGCCGTTTCCAGCGCGCTCGACCAGGGGTTGCCCCGTTTCAGCGCGACGAGGAAGGCCGAGAAATCACCCATGCCATACCTGTCCGCCAGGAACGCCATTACGCTATAGGCCTCGGGGTAGGCAATGGCCGTGTACTGCCCGAACGCCAGCGCGGGTATGTTCAACTCTTGCCAGGAAAGGAGGGGCGTGCCATTGTCGAGCGCGTCCTTCAACACCGTCATTGTGTCCTGCGCGCGCCTGGTGGAAAGCTCGTTGTACTGCGCTAAACCTTCCTGGAAGCCGATTGGCAGGTTCTGGTCTGAGAGGGCGCCCGCCACAACATGGGTCATCTCGTGGCGAAAGCTTTGAGTGGCGATCTCGGGCGACACCTGCCGCAGACGCTCGACAGCCACCCCCACCTCCATTTGACTTGGAGTCGCGTGGGCCATTATCCCGGCGTGGTCAGCTGCGGCGGGGTTGGCCGCAATATAGTCGGATTCGGTTGCGTATATGTGCAGGGTCAGCCCCGTAAGGGGGTCGCTTCCCAGCATTTCGGAAACCGCTTCATCCACCTCGTCAATGAAGCCCGCGTACCACTGCGCCGAGTCAGCCTCGCCGTCCGGGTAGATAATGGAGAAATAGCGGGTGGCGAGGGTCTTCTCACCGGCTCCCGCGGTGCTCTGGGCGTGCACAGGCACGGGTAGAGCGAACAACGCCGGTATGATGGCAACCAGCAGTAGAAGCAGACGGGGAAAGGTGCGAGATCGGAAAGCCCGCATAAATGGTTCGCTTTCAACTAGACACTAAGGGGAGGAGACAAGAGGGAGGTTGGCCGGGCAAGGGGCACCAGGGAAACAGTCAGGGCAGTCCTTCGATTATACCAAACCACAATCCCCACTGCTAGTCATCGGTCGCAAGCCGTTAGCTAGGCACAACCGGTCATTATTGATGTTAAAGTGTCAAAATGCTAATATTTCAGTATTCCGCAATAGACAGCGTGGCGTGTCGGCCATAACAGGAATGAGAACACGGAGGAGGCAATGGACAGAGGAGGCATACAAAGGATACAGGTTTATGCCGACGCCGAGACTAAGTGGCGCATCGAGTTGGCAGCAGCTAAGCACAATCTTCCGGTTACCAGCTATTGCCTTGACGCTATCATTCAGCAACTCGGCGAGGACGAGGCACTTGATGAAGCGCAGATTGAGATTCCCGTCAGACCAACGGCCCGACTCGTAGACCGCCAGTTGCTAGCTCAGGTGCGAGAACTACGCGAGAGGATCAAGGCACGTCGGGGCGATAAGTTGATCACGACTGACGTCCTGGAGCAAGTACGCGAAGAGCGAGACGAAGATCTGCATGAAAGCATCACAGGCATCTAAGGCCATCAACTGCAACTACGCATCCGCCTTGCGCAATAAGTACCGCATGTTTGTGGCACACGATGGCTACTAGCGCGAAATCGTCAATGATGGTACCGGGAGTCAGTAGCAATGCTCGGTTCAAGATGTAGGCCAAATCGTATTCGTGTGGTGCTAGTAGCCTTTATACTTTTAGCCACTCTTTTCTGGCTGTCAGGCTTTCGCCTCACACGTGCCGACGAGCTATGCACCACTTTTCCTGAAACAGGAAAGTCTGTCTGTGGCAGATTCTTACAATACTGGAATGAGCACGGTGGCGTGACCCAGCAAGGATTCCCCGTTTCCGACCTCCTACAAGAGAGGAGCGAAGTTGACGGCAAGACTTACCAGGTCCAGTACTTTGAAAGAGCCTTGTTCGAGCTACATACAGAAAATCCAGCCCCGAATGATGTGTTGCTTGCCCTACTTGGAACTTCTCGATACCTCGAGTATTATGGCCCCGGAGGAGCGGGAAGCCAATCTTCGGACCTTGCCAACCCACATTTCTTCGCCGAAACAGGCCATACCATCGGCGGAAGCTTCCGCACTTATTGGCAACAACATGGTGGCGTGCCACAATTTGGTTTTCCTATCTCGGACGAGCTCATAGAAATCTCGAACATAGACGGCAAGCCCTACAAGGTACAATATTTCCAGCGGGCTTTATTTGAACTGCATCCTCAGAACCATGGGACACCTTATGAGGTATTGCTGGTGCCCCTGGGAGCATACAGGTACCATGCTATGTACGGTGCTTTGTCCATACCGGCCCCGATCCCACCCGTGGCCTTGCAAACCGGTCTGCGCGGATCGCAGGCATATCTTTTGTGGGTGGACGCCAAACTCGGGCCCCCAGATTGGCCCCCTGACATATTTCCCAGCGTCGAACCTACAACCAACTGGATATTCAACCTTTACACTGGTGAGGCCTTTACCGCCACGCTCGACAGTGATCTTTACTCGTACCTGGGCAAAGATGGACCATACGTCGTCTGGGAAGGTGCATGCCGCACGAGTCTCGATTGTGGTAAGGATGTATATGGAAGGAACTTATCTACCGGGGAGACTTTCCCCTTGGATCTGCAACCAGGCAATAGGAGGTCTCCTGTGGTTGCCGGAGACACAGCCGCCTACATAGAGGATAGTTATGCCAATAATCAAAATCAAGAGCGATTAGTGCTCAAGAACCTCATGCTTGGCGATACCAAGGTAATAGTATCTCAAACTCAGAACATCAGCGGATTCCCAGCGATCAATATGCTACAGATTACCACCGAATATGTGGTATGGACTGAAAGCAACTACATTCAGAACGGCCTAACGATTTACGACTTGTATGCTTATAACCAAAAGACCGGCCAGACTCGGCATATTGCCCAACGGTCTGGAAGGGACCTTAGCGACATATTGCCCGCTGGGATAGAGGTTGCCTTGTCGGGACACTACCTCGCCTGGACCGATCCGGCACTCCATCTTGTCAACCTAGAATCGGGCGAGGCGAAGATTATCTTCGGCCAGGGAGCTTATTTTCCTGTGATGCGAGGGAACAGCCTGGTCTGGAACGCTTATGATACAGGCACAGGAACTAACAGCACGGGAATACAGATTTGGGGCGCGAAAGTCTCAAATCCCAACGCCATATTCATCGCGGACCAGGGGAATTATGATTGGGGACCTATCATCGCCGGGGATTGGCTGGTTTGGCCGGCCAAAAGGCAAACGAGCGGCATCTCCCTTCATGAGGCATTCGCTGTTTCCGAACCCGGTCCGTAAATGAACATATTAGCCTCGTTAGGCACGCGTTTGTAAGCGTTACTGCCACAGCACGAGGACCAACTAAATCAATAGTTTTCGACTTGACAATGTGCCTCTGCTCGGCGTATAATTAGAGGCTGTGACCGAAACATTAGGCGGAGGAAATACCTTGTATGCAATCGTAAAGACCGGGGGCCACCAATATAGAGTAGCTCCTGGCGATACTATACTAGTTGAGCGGCTCGAAGGCGCCCTGGGAAGCCAAGTTGAGCTTGGCGAGGTGCTCATGGTCGGCGGTGGCGAGAACGGCGTGCAAGTCGGCTCCCCCGTGATCGAAGGCGCGAAAGTCCTGGCTACAGTTGTTGCCCAGGACAGAGGCCCCAAGCTGATTGTCTTCAAGTACAAAGCCAAAAAGCGCTATCGTCGCAAGACGGGCCACCGGCAGAACCTCACCAGACTGGCAATAAAAGAGATCAGCCTGTAAGCTGATTTCTGCTGTTCGAGCGAAGGGAGAAAGAGATGGCACATAAAAAGGGCGTAGGCTCATCGCGTAACGGACGCGACAGCAAGCCTAAGATGCTAGGCGTAAAGTGCGGCGACGGCCAGACAATACATTCCGGCACGATCATCGTACGCCAGCGCGGCACCAAAATCCACCCCGGCACTAACGTCGGCATGGGCAGGGATCACACCCTCTACGCCCTGGTGAACGGCGCCGTCAAGTTCGAGAACGCCACCAAAGACCGCAAGCGTGTCAGTGTATACGCACCTGCGGAATAGATAAGGTTATTTCGTGTAGCGCTCGGGCTAAATGCCTTGAACGCGATACGTAATAGACAGTTAGAATAGGTAGAACATAAAAAGGGAAAAGATTAGAAATGAAAACAGCCATCCATCCAAAGTACGTACTGGCAACAGTCACCTGCGCTTGTGGTCACACCTGGCAGACAATGTCTACCAAAGAAGTGTTGAAGACCGACCTGTGCAGCAATTGCCACCCCTTCTTCACGGGCGAACAGAGAATCGTTGACACGGCAGGCCAGGTCGAGCGCTTTATGCGCCGCATGGGCAACCGCACCGTCACAGCCCCCACAAACGTGGTCGCCGGCAAGCGCAGCTCGAAGAACAAGGCCAACATCGCGCCTCCTCCCCAGGAGCGCCGCCCCCGCCCCACATCTGAGGCTGAAGGCGAAACCGAGGACACAGCAGATACAGCGGGCGCCGAAGCCGTCACAGCCGAGGCCGAAGCCTAAACCGCACCCGTTTCCTTCGCAATTCAAAACCTCTCCCCTGACCGGGAGAGGTTTTTTGTAGCCTTTCGCCCTTCCCGCTCGTTAATACTTGTGCATAATAACGCACCTGTTCCTGTCGCCAGCCAACCCTTAAGACTACGCGCACCATGTTTCCACTATATAATCAAATTACCGGCTGGGCATCGTGTGTCCGCGACCGGTAGTTGTTTATTGGCCTGTCACACGAGGGGGTTTCAGACTTGGGAGACTACATTCAGCGATTCATGCAAGACCAGGGGCCGCTTGGCCCGCACCCCAAGTATTACGCCGGGGGCTGGGTTGAGGTTATTTGCGGCAGCATGTTTTCGGGCAAGACCGAGGAGCTAATCCGCCGCATCAAACGCGCCCAGATCGCCCACCAGAAGGTGCAGGTGTTCAAGCCGCAGATCGACACTCGTTATGCGCTCGCTCAGGTGGCATCGCACAACGGCGTGCTGCACAGCGCGGTGCCCGTCGCCTCCTCCGACGATATCGAGCCCCTGATCAAGCCCGACACTACGGTGGTAGCGATAGACGAAGCGCAGTTCTTCGATAGCGGTGTGATCGACCTCTGTGAGCGACTGGCGGGGCGCGGCGTACGCGTGATCGTTGCCGGGCTGGACACCGACTTCCGGGGCGAGCCTTTCGGCCCAATGCCGCTTATCATGGCCGAGGCCGAGATGGTCGATAAGCTGCAGGCCATCTGCGTGGTATGCGGTGCGCCCGCGAGCCGCACTCAACGCATGATAGACGGCCAGCCGGCATCGTACGACGACCCTATTATCATGGTCGGCGCGAAGGAGAACTACGAGGCGCGCTGCCGCCACTGCCACGAAGTGCCTGGCGCACCCGGCACCCAGGCTGTCGAGAGCGAAGCCCAGAATCAGGCTCCTGAAGATGAGGACGAAAGCACCCAGTCGGGCTTGCAGCTATTAGAGAACCCGCTCACGCACGAAAACGGGCTAGGCCAACCCCGACTCACGCGTGTCTAACGACGCCATGAGCCAATTAGCCACTGAACCAATCACACATACTTTCGATTACGACCCCTCCGAGTTCTCCCTGGACCACACTCTCGCCTCCGGGCAGGCCTTCAGGTGGAAACGGATGTCCGACGGCCTGTGGGTTGGCGTGGTAGGCCAGTCGGTGATAGGTATCAGGCAAGACGGCAAGCTCTTTTCCTGGCGGGCGCTGGGTGACCAGGTAGATGAAGCCAGTATACGCGACTATTTCCAGCTTGACGTGGATACAGGCGAGATCGTGCGCCGTATCGAGGAGGCCGACCCACAGGCGGGCGCGGCAGCGCGGCGCTGGTCGGGCCTGCGTTTGGCCCGGCAGGACCCCGAAGAGAATATACTGTCGTTCGTGTGCTCGACTGCCAACAGCGTGCCGCGCATCGCCTACGGCATCTCGCAGTTCAGCATGCAGTACGGCAAGCCGCTCGGCACGTGGCAAGACGAAACCTACTATTCGTTTCCCGATGCGCACACTCTGGCGAGCGTCGATCCTGTGGAACTGACACAGGTGTCGGGGTTGGGCTTTCGCGGACGCAACCTGGTGAAAGTGGCCGCGCAGATCGCCGAGCGCGAACCTGGCTGGGCGATGTCACTCCGCGACATTCCGTATGAGCAAGCACACGCCGAGCTTGTGAAGCTAAACGGCATTGGAGCCAAGATAGCAGACTGCGTGTGCCTATTCTCGCTGGATAAGACTGAGGCCGTGCCCGTGGACACGCACGTCTGGCAGCTAGCCAAGGACCTCTATTTCCCCGAGTGGGAGGCCCGCAAAAGCCTCACTGAGCTTGCATACCGCACTGTTGCAGGCGCGTTCCGCGAGCGCTTCGGCGAGCTTGCAGGTTACGCCCAGAACTACCTCTTCTACGACCACTTCTCCAACCACTGGGGTGGCAGTCCGCTCTTGAAGTAACTCTACAAACGAGGAGGAACTTGGATGCCAGCAGGAAAGTACGTAGAAGGCGTTTGGCAGGAGGACGACTGCGCACAGTGGCAGAACCGGCTCGATCAGTACAACAAAGCCATCACGGCGCTCGGCAAAGAAAAGCTCGTCAACCTCGATCAGTGGTATCGCGAACAACTGCCCGCGTCCATTCTGGAGCGTGTGCCGCCCTACATCACTCATGACGAGTTGCAGGGCATTGCTGCCTGGAAGATGCATCGTGGTAGCTGGCGCGAGCGCAACCGCCAACTGATCGCGGCTATCTCACCCGAAAAGGTTGAGGAGGTCAGCCGTGAGGCGTTCGCCGCCATCCCGGACTTCCGCAAGCCCGTTGCCATTCTATCAACGCTACCAGGGGTTGGCCCCGCTACTGCATCGGCGGCGTTGGCAGCCTACGCACCCCACCTCTATCCGTTCTTCGACGAACTGGTTGCGGCCTTTATCCCCGGCCTTGGTCCGGTTGCCTTCACTTTGCCGTACTATCTCAAGTACGCCTCGGCCTTGCGAGAGCGTGCCGACCTGCTGAATGCAAGCTGTTCGGACGCAGCCTCCACAACTGGGGCACCCCGCAAATGGACCGCACACGATGTTGCCCAGGCTCTTTGGGCGGTTGGCTGCTCGCTACGTCCCTAAGGGTTTCGCCTTCGCCACCCCCACCCTTCGTGGGTATGCGGCAGGTGTATTGCGCAGTTTCGTTACCACCACTACAAACCGATCTTCGTCCTCGCCCGGCAGTCTGAACGTCTGCGTGTCGGGCGGGCCGCCACCCAGCACGAAAGCGGCCCTCTTCCCTATCAGGAGTTCCTGGGATATGTCGCCCTTTTTGGGAGCAAGCATCACGCCGCCCACCTTCACCAAAGGCAGGCAGTACTCGCACAATACAGGCAGGGGCGCAACACCACGCGCCGTCACCGCGTCGTACTGCTGGCGGTGCGTGGTGTCCAGCCCCAACTCCTCGGCGCGCCCGGTGTGTATCTCTACTTCGCCCAATCCCAGCACCTGGCAAAGTTCGCGCAGGAAGGTGGTCTTTTTGCCCACCGAGTCGGCTAGCGCCAGTCTGACCTTGGGCCACAGGATCTTCAGCGGCACGCCGGGGAAGCCAGCGCCCGTGCCCACGTCGATCAAGCGGAAGCCCTCAGGCGGCGCACTGCCCAATTCGCGCACGAGAGCCGCTCCAACGGTCAGACTGTCGAGGAAGTGGCGCGTCTGCACGCCCTCCGGGTCGGTGATGGCCGTCAGGTTCATCCTGCTGTTCCAGTCCACCAGCGTTTCGTAGTAGAGGCGAAACTGCTCGATCTGTCGCGGGCTGAGATCGAAGCCGAGGTCGTGCGCGCCTGATAGAAGAAGGGGCAATTCAGACATAAGCACATTCAACTCGAGCAGCAACTAGCGTCACCCCAGATCGCGGTCCGTTGATGAGCCGATCAGTAAGGCAGATATGCAATGCGCCCCTCCCATTCGTCGGGTGTGCTGGCATCGAGTAATATGCACATATCTTCAACAACCGACGTATAGGTTGCCGTGAATCGTACCACGATAATTCCTGGCATAGGCAAACCTGCACGAATCCTAGAATTCGCCAGAGGCACCATAGTTTTTACGTCATGAGTGACGACAATTCGGCGCTGTTCAGCTGCCCAATCCAGCACGGCTTCGTCCGGCGCTTTACTCAACCCGACTTCAAAAAGCCTTACCACATCGAGGTCTGGCTTACTATGTTTTCTCTTTACTTCATTGAATATTGCCAGATTGAAGTTTTGGTCGAGGGCTAGGCGCCACACGCTTTAGCCCTCCTTTTGCTTGCTCTGCGTTCTCCTGGAGAGTACACGTTCGCGGAAAGGGTTGGCTTTCGCAGGACCGTGAGCTTCCACTTCTCGCCAGGCGGCTTCACCTGCTGATTCCTGAGCGGTGAGATAGTCGTCAACTTCAACTCGATGGTGCAGGTAATAGCCAAGCACGGCATAGACATCGCCAAGAGTGATGCCATCAAAGCTGCTCACAATCTCCTCGGGGGCCTTGCCCTGCTGATATAGCGCGAGAAGGCTTTCTAATGTGAGCCGTGTTCCAGCCACGCGGACAGTTCCATGTTCGTCCACGTGTAGGGGTACCGGATTAGCGCTGATCGTGATCATCGTCGTGTTCCCACCTGCTACTGGTCTACATACCTTGATATAACTACCTCAGGATTATTATACAGCAGAGAGTAAGATTTAGATTCGCTCCAGCAGTTCGATCCGGTTGCCGAACGGATCGCTCACATAGAAGCGCTCAATGCCCTCGATAGGCTCGGCCTCCACGACAACACAGCCCGCAGCTACCAGGCGGGCGCGCATAGCATGCAGATCGCGTACGCGCAAGGCAGGATGAGCCTTGAGCGCAGGGCTGAAGGGTTCTTCAAGGCCGACGTGCAACTCGCCCACTCCCAGCGAGAACCACACTCCTCCCCTCGGCCTGAGGATGTCGGGCTTCTCGATCTCGCGCAGGCCCAGCGGACCTCCGTAGAAGGCGCGCGCCTGCTCCTCGACGCCGGGTGTGCGAGGCGCGGCTACCTGGACGTGGTCAAGACCTTCTACGGACATTAGCTTATCTCCTGCAAGCGGTCGCCCCGCCGCAGAGCCGCCAGATCGGGCGCGCCTACGGCAAACATGGCGATCCGCAACTGGTCGCGTATCACGCCGCCCAACTCGACCACAGCTTCAGGGGACATGGCGGCGGCCTTCAGGAAGGGGCGAGCCATGCCGGACAACGTCGCGCCCAACGCCAACGCTTTTGCAACATCGATGCCGTTCCGCACGCCCCCGCTCGCGAATACGACGGCATCTTCGGGTACGGGAGGCGTCAGTGCCAGCTTAACACTCTCGGCGGTGGGTATGCCCCACCCCGCAAACGCCTCGGCCACCAGTCGCCCGCTCTCGGTTGGGATACGCTGGGCCTCTACCTGGCTCCACGATGTACCGCCCGCACCTGCCACGTCAATCGCAGACACGCCCGCTTGCCAGAGTAGCTGAGCGGTTTCATGCGAGATGCCCCAGCCGACCTCTTTGGCGATAACAGGCACGCCCACCTCGCGGCACACCTGAGCTATCTTGGCCGCCAACCCGGCGAAGTTGGTGTCGCCCTCCGGCTGCACGGCCTCCTGCAGGGCGTTCAGGTGCAAGATCAGAGCATCGGCCTCGATCATGTCCACCGCGCGCCTGCACTCCTCGACCCCGTAAGAGTAGTTCAACTGCACCGCGCCAACGTTCGCGAACAACAGGATATCGGGTGCATACTTCCTTACCTGGTAGGTGGAAGCAAGCTCAGGACGCTCGATGGCAGCCCTCTGTGACCCGACGCCCATCGCCAGCCCCAACTCCTGCGCACCTAAGGCTAGATTGCGGTTGATCTCCTCGGCACGCGGCGCGCCCCCCGTCATAGACGAAATCAGCAGGGGCATATGCAACGCTCGCCCCCAAAGTGACAGCGACGTATCGATGTCGCGCAGGTTCACCTCAGGCAGCGCCTGGTGGACAAAACGATAGCGCTCGAAACCCGGCGTGATCCCCTGGGCGGATACGTCCTCTTCAAGACAAATGCGAATATGGTCTGACTTGCGGCTCTCAGTTCCCATAGCTCTTGGCGAGTCTTAGATCTTAGATCATAAGTCATGCGTCATGCGTCGTTCGGACTTATGATCTAAGATCTAAGATCTAAGACTTATATGACTTCCAGCACGAACAACAACTCCTGCCCCGGTATTATATAAGCGAGGTGCTCTTCGTAAAAGAGGAGGTTGCGATTTATCACGCCCATCAGCAGGCGATTGAAAGGGGTGTGAGGCTGCATATCCATCCGGCCCACCAACTTGCGGAAGTGCGCGGTGGAGTAGTCGTACTTGATGAAGGGAGTGTTCACGCACAGATAGTCAAAACTGCGCGACGAAAAGGCGTGTACGTGGGTGGGGTCGGTGTTGAAGTTGAGGCTGGAGAAGTGCGGCACGCGGATAAGTACGCGCCCTCCTCGTCTCGTGACGCGGTGAAGTTCCTCCATCACACTTATCACGTTTTGCAGGTGCTCGATGACGTGCTCGCACACTACCAGGTCAAACACTCCGTTCTCGAACGGATACGGGAATTGGTTCAGGTCCCACACCACGTCGGGGTTCAGGCGCGGGTTGATATCCAGCGTGGTCGCGCCCACAATCTTCTTACGCCCCGCGCCAATATGCAAGATAGACGACTGAGTTAGTTCTGAGTTCCGAGTTCTGAGTTCTGAGTTAGGGCTCACTTATCACTTATCACGTATCGCGCTTCGCCTGCCGTCGGTAGTCAGTCGTCGGTCGTCCGCTCCAAACATGTCAGCGAAGTGTGTCTCGACCTCACGCACGATACCTTCAGCCGACAGGTTGAAGCGGTCGCGCCAGAACGCTTGCGGACCGTGCTCGACGAACTGGTCGGGCAGACCTATGCACCTGATCTTTGGCTCAACGAGGTTGTCGTGGCCATGGTAGAACTCCAGCACCGCATCACCGAAGCCGCCGGGTAGGGCGCCCTCTTCTATGGTCAGGATGCGGGTGAAGTTCGTGCCCAGGTTCGCCAGTAGTTCCTCGTCGAGGGGTTTGGCGAAACGGGCGTTGATCACAGCTGCCTCGATGCCGCGCTCGGCGAGCAGGTCAGCCGCAGCGATAGCGGGATACACAGGGTCGCCGTAGGCCACAATTGCCAGGTCGCTGCCCTTACGCACCACCTCAGCCTGTCCAATCGGTATCTCGTGCAAGTCGGGGTCCATGGGCACGCCGTAGCCATTGCCGCGAGGGTAACGAAAAGCGATAGGACCATCGTGCTTGATGGCGGTGTAGACCATGTGTTGTAGCTCGTTCTCGTCCTTGGGAGCCATCAGCACCATGTTAGGGATGGGGCGCAAGTAGGAGATGTCGAACGCACCCTGATGCGTCCTGCCGTCGTCACCCACGATCCCACCACGGTCCATCGCGAACACCACGGGCAGGTTCTGTATGCACACGTCGTGGATCACCTGGTCGTAGGCACGCTGCAGGAAGGTAGAGTAGATGGCGCACACGGGCTTCATGCCCTCACAGGCCATGCCCGCCGCGAATGTCACTGCGTGCTGTTCGGCAATGCCTACGTCGAAGCACCTATCGGGGAACACTTTGGCGAACCTGTTGAGCGATGTGCCGTCGGGCATGGCCGCTGTGATCGCCACGACACGGTCATCATCGCGCGCGATACGGGTCAGCGCGTCGGCGAAAACGTCCTGGAACTTGGGCGCCGTGGGCTTGGGCACACCCGGCTTGCCGGGAGGCGAGATAGCATGCCACTTCACCGCATCTTCTTCCGCCTTGTCGTGGCCCTTGCCCTTGACGGTTATCGCATGTACGAACACGGGCTTGGTGGCCTGCTTGGCGGCCTCCAGCACCTGCACAAGTTCGCGCACATTATGGCCGTCAACAGGACCCAGATAAATGAAGCCGAGTTCCTCCCAGATCATGGTGGGCACAATGAATTCCTTGACCGAGTCTTTGGCGTGCTTGCCCCAGTCTATAATCCTGTCGCCGAAGGGCACCCGACCCAGCACGTTCTCCATGAGGTCCTTGGCGCTTTCGTAGCGCGGGTCGGTGCGCAAGCTATACAGGTACTTGGAGAGCGCACCCACGTTCGGCGCGATAGACATCTCGTTGTCATTGAGGATTACGATAAAGGGGTGGTCGGAGTTGCCCGCGTTGTTTAGGGCTTCGTAGGCCATACCACCGGTCAGGGCACCGTCGCCAATTACAGCCACTGTGCTAAAGTCCTCGCCCTTCAGGTCGCGCGCCACCGCCATGCCATAAGCGGCTGAGATGGAGGTCGAAGCGTGACCCGCGCCGAACACATCGTGCACACTCTCGTCGCGCGACAGGAATCCGTTCAAGCCCGTATATTGCCGTATCGTGTTGAAGCGGTCGCGCCTACCCGTCAGCAGTTTGTGCGGGTAAGCCTGGTGCCCCACGTCCCATACGATCTTGTCGATGGGTGAGTTGAATACGTAGTGCAGGGCAACTGTAAGTTCGACTGTGCCGAGGTTGGAGGCGTAGTGCCCACCCACGGCATTGATGGTGTCAATAATCTCCTGCCGCACTTCAGCCGACAGCTTTTCAAGCTGGGTCATGGTGAGACCGGACACATCAGCCGGGCCATTTATTCTATCCAGGATTCTGGTCATTCAGGGTGCTTCTTTCAAAGGTTTACAAAATACACAGCAAGGCCACGCGTTTGCCTTTGGCAAACTACTATCTGATTAACATACGTTTCAGGAAAGGCATTGGTGCAATATATGTGCCAGCTTTCTGGCACTCAGACGTGCAAACCCATAAATATTATCGGTGAGAGGTCAGGAATGTTACCTCGTTGTAGCAAACTGAGTTAATTATATCACAAAGCCGGCGCGAGTGAAGCACTTGAGTGATCAGGCGTGATATACGAGGGAATGGGTCATACGTCACACGTCATGCGTGGTGATTCGTCAGGTGATATGCTACAGCGCCAATGGTCTCGCCGTACTGACCACAGAGGGCAGGATAATGCGAAACATGGTACCCTGGCCAGGCGTGGAGAGGGCGCGAATAGTGCCGTCGTGGGCCTCCACGATGCCCTTGGCTATCGCCAGACCCAGCCCTGCGCCCGGCCCTGTGGCGTTCTGGTCACGGGTGCGGGCGGGTTGACCCCGGTAGAAGCGGTCGAAGATGTAAGGCAGGTCAGCCTGCGGGATGCCTTCGCCCGTGTCGGCAACTGTCAATTCTACCCCATCACTGCCGGCTTTCCCGTCGGCATCACCCCCGCGCACGGTGAGAGTGATCGTGCCATCGGAGGGGGTGTGCCTGATAGCGTTCTGAATGAGGTTGTATAGCACACGCTGCATACGGGGCGCGTCAAGGGGCACGCGGGGCGGCGTGCCTTCCACCTGTCCTTCGAGCCGCACATTCTTCTCCTGGGCCTGCGCCCTCATGCTTTCCAGCGCGTCCGACACGAGGTCTTCAAGCGATGTCGGTTCCAGATGCAGACGCAGCGCGCCCGCGTCTATCTGCGACAACTCGAATAGGTCGTCAATGAGCGTGGCAAGGTGCTGAGTTTCGCTCTGGATTGTATGCAGATAGCGCTGCACAGTGTCGCTGTCGGTCACCACACCGTCGTTCAGGGCTTCCACCATCACGCGCATACTGGCGAGGGGTGTACGCAGATCGTGCGATACCGCCGCTATCAATTCGCGTCGTGACGTTTCGAGCCGCGCGCGGGCGGCCTGCATTTCCTCTAGCCTCTCCACCATCGAGTTGAACTCGGATGACAGCCTCCCTATCTCGTCCCGCGAATTGACCTCCACGCGTGCCGTCAGATCGCCTCCCGCCACGCGCCGCGCCATTGACAGCAGCATCCGTAGCCGCGACACGATACTTTGCGCCATCAGGATGGCAAAGAAAAGCGAGATCACTGCCGAGAAAACGAGCAGTACAGACAGGAGAGGCAGATCATGTGCCTTTGACAGAAACATATTTACAGAGGTGTAGATGATATTGACTGCGACTACGACCACGCCCACGAGATACACGAGCGCGAGGCTGACCGCCAGTGACGGCACGCGCGTGCCCAGGCCCAACCGGAAGGCCAGCGCCCCCAGCACGACCGATATGCCACCCGAAACGAGCAGAGACCCTGTCAGAGCCTGCAAGTCCTGTGGGGGCGGGCTGAACATCAACCATGCCGCGACCACCGCCACCGCCACCGCCAGAGCTAACCCGAACACGGCAAAGCCCACCATCATAGCCGAGGAGTTGCGCCGCGGCACCGGAGGTTGGTTGGCATTGCCTGTCAAGGGGCTGTCGTCTTCCATGGCAAGTAAGCCTGCTATCTGCCAGGCATCATGTCGAACTTGTACCCCACACCCCACACAGTCTTGACGTAGCGAGGGCGAAGTGGGTCCGGTTCGATCTTTTCGCGTAAGCGTCGCACGTGGACAGTGACCGTAGACGTGTCGCCATAATAAGAGTAGTCCCACACCTGGTCCAGCAGTTGAGTGCGCGTGAACACCTCCTGGGGGTGGCGAGCCAGGAAATAGAGCAGGTCGAACTCTTTAGCTGTTAGCTCGATCTGTTTAGCGTCATTTTCCACGGTGCGTGTGCGGGGGTTGATCCGCAGGCCAGGAAACTTCAAGGTAGCATCGGCGCCAGGTTCAGGCGGAGCCACAGCTAGCGAGCGGCGCAAGACGGCCTTTATGCGCGCCACAAGCTCACGCGGACTGAAAGGCTTGGTGAGGTAGTCGTCGGCCCCGATGCCCAGGCCCACAAGTTTGTCGGTCTCATCGCTGCGTGCGGTCAGCATGATAATGGGCACGTTAGAGGTAGTGCGGACACGCCTGCACACCTCCAGTCCGTCCAGTCGAGGCAGCATCACGTCGAGCACTATCAGGTCTGGGCTTGACTCGGCAAACTGCTTCAGGGCGGCCTCGCCATCGGTGGCCGTCACGACGTGGTACAGCTCACGCCGCAAGTAGGCGCTTACCACCTCGAGTATATTAGGCTCGTCGTCCACCACCAGGATCGTCAGATCATCACTGCCCGTACCGGGGTTCAAAGCGGCCTCCTCTTTACCGGGTTGGCCGGGCGCTCCCCATGTTCGGGCCGCCTCCCGTACAACCTGCATGATCGCCCATTGCGTGCCTGATGCCGTATGTTGCTGTGCGCCCATTATACACCGCCTACTCCAGAGTGTTTAGCAAGTAATGCCTCTACTTACTATCCTACCCATTCAGTCTTACTACGTACGCTCTATTTCTTACATGTTTATTACAGTCGTGTATCATAAGGTAGAGCGTGCTCTACTATCTTAATGACGTAAGCGCGCCAGAAAAGGACAGATTTTGCTTAGTCCAAATGGGCGAATTTTACGCGATGGAAAGTAACAGCGTATGACTTAAGATTTATTCTCTGCGTGTATAACGCGGCTTGGTATTCCAGGCACAAACTATGGTAGTATATGGCCGAATAGAAGCCGCCTTACCATTATGGCGAGGCTCCGTTTACACCTGGATTGCTGCTTCTAGACTCGATCTACTAATTGTGAAAGGAAGGCCACAATCCATGCATATTCGCAAAACAAAGGCAATTATCTACCCACGTCTGGGTCATACTTTGGGTCGTGCTTTGGGCGCACTTGCTATTTGCATCGCCACTCTAGCCATCCTGTTGGTTGGGCAAGGCCCATTCGCGACTGCGAACGCGAGTATCGAGATGCTGTCCGCACCCGCCGTGCCCTGCCAGCAATTCGGGGTCAACTTGAGCGGGGGCGAGTTCGGTTCGGCCCTTCCGGGCACTTATGGGGTGGACTATATCTACCCGGGCATTGATGCCGAGGGCTTCGACAACGCCTGGGAGATGGACTACTTCCACAGCAAAGGGCTCAACCTGCTGCGTGTGCCTATCCAGTGGGAGCGCCTCCAGCACGACCTCAACGGCCCTCTTTCCACTTTTGACCTTGATCTACTGGATCAGGTGGTCGCTAACGCTGCCTCGCGCGGTATGAGCGTGGTGCTCGGCCCCCACAACTTCGCCCGCCGCACCATAGCGGGCGTGGACTACGTGATAGGCTCGGCCGAAGTACCCTATTCGGCCTTCACCGACTTCTGGCAGAAGATGGCGGCGCACTTCGCGGGTCAAGCCGGCATCTATGCTTACGCACTCGATAACGAGCCTCATGACACCGGCGGCCTGTGGGTGACGGGTGGAGCGCAGGCGGGAGTGGACGGCATCCGTATGGCCGATATGCAGACCCCGATCCTGATTCCCGGCGACGGTTGGTCCGGCGCGTGGACATGGCTCGATTCGGGCAATGACGCGCTGAGGACGCTCAATGACCCCGCCAACAACCTGATCTTTGAGGCCCACCAGTATTTCGATGGCGACGGTGGTGGGGGCTATACCCAATCATACGATGATCAGGGCGCATACCCGAACATTGGAGTGGATCGCCTGCAAGTGTTCGTGGGTTGGCTGCACACCTATGGTCTGCGGGGCATGGTGAACGAGTATGGAGTACCGGACGACGATGTGCGCTGGCTTACCGTGCTCGATAACGCGCTGGTCTACCTTGAGCAGAACAACGACGTAATCCTCGGCGGAGCGGACTGGTCGGCTGGCCCCTGGTGGGGAGAAGACTACCCTCTCTCAGTCGAACCGACGGGCACCTGGCCCAATGTAACCGACCAACCTCAGATGGCGGTGCTGGCAGCACACGCAGGGTGTGGGTCCGGTTCGTGCACAATCCAGTTCAGCGACGTGCCGTCTAACAGCACCTTTTACCCTTACGTGCATTGCCTCGCGTGCCAGGGCATCATTAGCGGCTACTCCGACGGCACTTTCCGTCCGAGCAACACGCTGACCAGAGGGCAACTGAGCAAGATCGTGTCAAACTCTGCCGGCTATGATGAAACGTACGACACCGCCACCTTCGTGGATGTACCGGTGGGCAGTACCTTCCACCAGTTCGTAGAGCGACTCTATTCGAGGAGCATTGTCTCGGGCTACCCGTGCGGCGGACCCGGCGAACCATGCCCCGGCACCTACTATCGCCCTAATGCCGAGGTAACGCGCGGCCAGACATCGAAGATTGTTGCCATAGCTAAAGGCCTACCCGCGCCCCCCACCGGGCAACAGACTTTTGTGGACGTGCCGGAAGGCAGCACATTCTGGGAGTGGGTAGAGGCCCTGGCTACGACAGGAGCAATCCAGGGCTACCCGTGCGGCGGACCGGGAGAGCCGTGCCCCGGCACCTACTTCAGGCCCGGCTTCGTCGTGACAAGAGGCCAGGCCTCCAAGATAGTCTCCAATACGTTCTTCCCCGACTGCGCGGTGCGGTAGGGGCTACGTAATGCGTAATGCGTCATACGTCCAAACGCATTACGTATGACGCATTACGCATGATTCATGAGTTGTGACTCGTCCGGTCTACGACCTGTAGCCCGTCTGGCCGCGCGACAATCGCACGGCGGGTAATCCCCAGGAACAGGCCGTGTTCTACCACACCTGTGATTAGCTTGATTGCCTCGGCTACGGGGCGGGCATCCTCCATGGGCGGGAAACGACAATCGACTATTAGGTGGCCTGAATCGGTAACAAAGGGTGTACTATCGTCGCCGACACGCAGCACAGGCTCACAACCCAGTCCACGTAGCGCGTCGCGGGTGCTGGTCCAGCCCCAACGCACAATCTCCACAGGCACGGGAGTATGCTCGCCCAGCCTCTCGACGACCTTGCTGCCGTCTACAATCAGGATTTCCTCGCGGGTGGCTAACGCCACGATCTTCTCGTAGAGGAGCGCACCCCCCTTACCCTTGATCGCGTCCAAAGTGCCCAGCACGATCTCGTCTGCGCCATCGATAGTCACGTCTAACTGCGGGCACTCTTCCAGAGTAACAACGTTGATGCCCACGTCTGCCGCCAACTTGCTGATCGCGTCCGAGGTCGAGACACACCTTACCCGCAGACCTTCTTCGCGCACGCGCCGCCCGATCTCACGCACTGCGTGTTCGGCGGTAGAACCTGTGCCGAGGCCCACGTCCATGCCATCGCGCACATATTCCACAGCGCGCAAAGCAGCCCTATGTTTTAGTTCGTCAACATTCATTTACTTGCGTAATTCGTAAATTAGGAGTAACGCTACACAGAGTGTCCAGTTATTAAACAGGTGAATGACTAATTTGGAATTAAGCATTATGCCCAGCAGCAGGCGTCAGTCCCTCGGCATTGTGATAATGCCCAATTGCAGTGCCAGAGTGGTGGCTTCCAGCTTCGAGTGGACGCCCATCTTCTTGATGATATTCTGGATGTGGGTGCGGACTGTGTTGGGGCTGAGCACAAACACCTCGGCCATCGATTCGTTGCTACGCCCGCGTGCCAACTGCTCCAGGATCTCTATCTCACGCGCCGATAGCTTGGAGCGCAACTGCTCGGCCTGCTGCTCGCGCTGCTGCTGGCGGTGGAAGTGTGAGAGAATGCGCGGGATCATAAAGGGCGGCACGACAGGCTCGCCTTCGCTGGCTGTATGCACGGCCTCGACGACCTCGCTTAATGCTTGCTGTTTGGTGATGTAGCCCGCCGCGCCCGCCGCGATAGCTTCAGCCATCACTGCTTCACCGGTGTCTGCCGTCAACACCACTACAGTCGTGTTCTCGCCCGCCGCACGCAGAGCCTTTACGACCTCCAGGCCGCTCATCCCTGGCATGTGGTAGTCCACAAGCAGCACATCGGGCTTGGTGTCAATCGCCAGTTGCAGGCCTTCCTCGCCCGTGAAGGCCATGCCCACCACCATGATATCATCATGCATATTCAGCACCGTCTGGAGCAGTTCTGTGAACACGGGCTGATCGTCCACGACCAGCACCCTGATCGGGCCTTCACGCTGGGGACTTGCTTCCTCGGCTTCGACTTCCACATTGTCCTGGCTGTTGTCATTCATTGGCTATCACCTTCTCAGGTTGTTTAACGACTATGTGGCCGTGCTTGGGGCCATGGCCGTTTGTTTGGGCTGTAGTTGTTGCTAATGCGGTTTCATCAGTTTCGACGGTGCCGGCTGTGCCGTTCGATCCATCTTGCGCGACAGATGCTTTTGCCTGGCGCTTATGTAGTCGCGCACGCCGCCTGCCGCCCACGGTTTGATCGTCATCCTGGTCGTCTTCATCCTCAATCGGGGTAGCGAGCAGAGGGATTGTCACTTCAGCAATTGTGCCCTTACCTGGGGCAGGCTGGAGCGTCAAATCACCCTCATGGGCCTCCACAATCTGGTGCGCGATGTAGAGGCCAAGGCCGCTACCGGGTATAGCCACGGTTTCTTTGCGCTGGATACGGCTGTACTTGTCAAACAACTGTGGTATGTTCTTTGAACCGATGCCGAGGCCGTTGTCGCGCACATAGATGATGGCGGTGCCGTCTACTTCGTTGGCACGTAGACGTACCTCGATAGGCCCGCCCTGCGGCGAATATTTGATGGCGTTCGACAGCAGGTTATTCAAGACCTGCTTGAGGCGCGTCGGATCGGCCCGAACCGGCAGGTGCTCAGGTCCCTTGACGCTGATCGTGTGTCGCCTGGTGGTCAATTGATGGTCACGAACCACCGCGTCGGCCATCTTGCGTAGGTCGGTTTCCACGAAATGATAGGTCAGCCCGCCCGCGTCGAGCAGAGACATAGCAAGAATGTCGTCAATCAGGGTGAGTAGATGTTGCGACTCGCCCTGGATCGCCGTGAGGAACTCGGTGCGCTGGCCGTCGTTCAGGCTTGTGCCGTGCTCCTTGAGAGCACCTGCATAGTTATAGATGTAAGAAACAGGGGTCTTAAGCTCGTGTGAGGTCATGCTCGCGAACTCCGATTTGAGCTTATCCACCTCCTCGATGCGCTTGCGAGCGTCTGACTCGGTCAGGAATGCCTGGTGCAGGTCAAGGTTTGCACGCTCCAGCTCAGACTGGATAGCGGCCAGTTTGTCTGCCTCCTGGCGCGCGCTGGCAAGCAGGCTTTCGTTCTCGGCAGCGGCAGATGACAGTCTGCGCCTCATTTCCTCCAGCACGCCCGCAAGCTCACCTATCTCATCACGTGAGCGCACGACAATGGGGGTTTCCAGATCGCCACGAGCAATCCGTTGGACATTGCGCATGAGCCTGCGGAGAGGCGACGTAAAACTCTCTGTAAAGAGAGTGACAGCTATCAGCGTAAGGAACACAGCCACGAGCGACCATGCTAACAGTTGGGACGAAATCTCTTCGACGTGTGCACTCAGCTCGGCCTGCGAATCCGATACCTGCTGGTTCTTGCGCACGATAAAGCCCCCGACCATATTCATCAGGGCGAGGCGCGCCGTTTCACTACGGGCGACGCTAGGGTTGTTGGTTTCCTGAGTCCCCTGCCCGACGAACTCTATAGACTGGTCAGCAAGCTGGGTGTATGTGGTGCTGGCGTTCTTGATGTCCTCAAGCGCATTGCGGTCGTCCGCAGTCACGAGCAGAGGCGTGATCTTCTTGATCGCGTCGGTCTGTTGCTGGACGGCATCGTTATACTCGACCAGCAAGCTGACATCGGGGCTAAGCTCGTATGAGCGCGCAGCCACGATCTGGCGCTGCGCACCTGCGTACAGGTTGTTTGCTTGGAGCAGGATCCCCTGGTCGCGGGTGATAAGGTCCGAATAGCGGTTGTTTATATCCGAGATGGTAAAGAGGAAGAATGCGACAAGGATCACCGCCGCGATCACCAACGCCAGGTAACCGGCAAGAATTTTGTGTCTGATACGCATTTTTGATTGCGGAAGGAGAACGAAAAGCAGGCTAAAGTAACGGGCTACATTCAGTCTACGTAAGAAAGCGAAATTGAATAACTCTATGCCGATTATAGCAGCGCGAGTCACGCAATGTCAAGCGTACTACGTAATTTTACGTACCCGATGACGCGAGTCAGCAACCAACCCCTTCCAAGAATAAGACGGATGTGGAAAACTCCTCATGATGGCTATTGATGCCGCCTGGCTGCCCTGCTATACTCATCTCACTTCGAGATTACAGGTTCGCCTGAAGTTGAGAAGGAACAGGAACCCGGATGATCCCTCGTGGACTGTCTGGGTTTTCTGTTTAACAAAGGTCAATCCCTACTGCCAAACCAGGGCGACACTTTCAACGTCCGCTCCTCGGAATCGCCTGCCGCGGCCCCGGCACGACGTTTACTTCCACGCCATTTGAGGCCGCCAGGTATTTTGAGCGCCCATTCCTTCTTCTCACCCACCTTCGAGCCGTACATATTCGCATAGACCTGCGTGATTTCGGCTCCCAGAAAGGTAATCTGGGCTGAGAAATATACCCACACCAGGATCACCACCAGCGAACCGGCCGCTCCAAAAGCCGAGCCGACATTCAGCACCGCCAGGTATAAGCCGATCAGGATCTGCCCCACCATGAAGAGAATGGACGTGATAAAGCTGCCCAGCCACACGTCCTCCCAGGCTATGCGGACGTCAGGTAGCGCTTTGAAGATGATCGCAAACGTGAGGGTAACAAGGCCTAGCGAAACGACGTAGTTCAGTAGCTGCCATACGATTGGCCCGCCCGGCAAGGCCGACCCCGTTATATCCTGGAGAGTTGCTATGAGCGCATTGGCGGCAAGCGACAAAAGCAGCACGAGTCCCGACGCTATGACCAGGGCAAACATGGCGATGTTGGCTACGATGGTGTCGCCGATGCCACCCTTCTTCTTGGGTGCATCCCATACGACATTGAGCGCGTTTTTTAGCTGTCCGAAAATCGCCATCGCGCCAAACACCACACCAAGCGAGCCGATTATGGTGGCGATTATGCCTTCCGTGGGCTTGCTCGCCCCCGCGATAATCGACTGTACCGTTTTCGCGCCGTCCTCGCCCAGGAAACCCTTGAGAGTGTCGGCCACATGGCCCGAGGCGGCGTCCGGACCAAGCACCAGCCCCGTTATGCCTATCACGGCCACCAGCAGGGGCCCTATCGAGAAGATGGTGTAGTAGGCGAGGGCGGCCCCAAGCACAGGCGCGCGGTCGTCGCTCCATTCCTTAAAGGCGTGCTTCAACAGGTTGAAGAGTCGCTTCCAGTCCATTGCTGCGCCTCCTGTGAGGGGCGAGGGGCCAAGGGCGAGGTGCGAGGGGTTAGTGGGACGACCGACGACCGACGACCGACGACGTATGACGTACTGGTCACTGGTCACTCGCTTGTCTTGCGGCGGCGTCTGAGTTGCCAGCCCTCTTCCTCTAGGTGCTCGATAATGCCGGGGTAGGGCTTCTCCTCCAGGACGCAGTGCAAGATGAATATACCATCATCAACAGACCAGTCCCAATGAACCTTCTCGACCACGTAGGTCGGGGCAGTGCCCAGCACCAGGCCCGGAAATGGCGCAAAAGGGAGCACAGTGTCTATCTCGTACGTAACCGCTCGATTATCCCGTCCCGGAATATTGTGTAACCGAAGAATGACATCGTAATCCATAGTCCATAAACCTCACATTATCAATTTTGTTGATAGCATTTTACACGATTTCGATATTTTCGCGATCATGCTTGCCGAGGCCCGCTATCACGACGACGTGCTCGCCTCGCAGTTTCTGTTCGGTTAGACCCGCCAGCAGCGAGGAGAGGGTGCCGCGCTCGACATGCTCGAACATCTTGGTCAGTTCGTGGGCCAGAGCGGCCTGCCGATCGCCGTACACTTCGATAGCGTCCTGTAAGAAGGCGGCGAGACGGTGGGGACTTTCGTAGAAGATAAGGGTATGGGGAGCATCCTTGTCCACCGCCATAAACCGTTTGCGCGGGCCAGGCTTGCGCGGCGCGAACCCCCGGAACGTAAAGCTGTGCAGCGCCAGCCCTGATAGTACGAGCGCCATAACGAAAGCCGCCGGGCCGGGGATCATGGTGAACTCCAGCCCCGCGGCCAGCGCCTTCTGCACCAGAGAGTAGCCGGGGTCGGAGATGCCTGGCGTGCCCGCATCAGTCACAACCGCCACCGACTTGCCGTAGCGCAACTGCTCGATGATGCGCGCGCCCGCACGCTCCTCGTTGTGTTCGTGGAAGGGCATTTGCGGCTTCTCAATGCCGAAGTGCTTCAGGAGCATGCCCGTCTTGCGCGTGTCCTCGCTCGCTATTAGGTCCACTGACTTGAGCGTTTCGAGAGCGCGCAGGGTTATATCTTGCAGATTGCCTATGGGAGTGGATACCAGGTAGAGCATAGAAACAGACACCCGTGATTGAAATATTGTGATCTTGCTATTCTAACATGCCTGCCAATGTAGCCGATCCCCAGCAAGTGGAAAACCTACTTCGGTGCCTAGAACTATTGTACTGTATAAGCCTAGCATTGGATGAGGCAGAGATCGGAGAGAAGCATGCCTTTTAACGCGGCAGAGGTTGCCAGGCAAATACAGGCGAGCAAAGATGGCGCGGGCTATGACGTGCAGGCGCGGATCGACGCGCTCCAGTTGGCACGGCGCATTTACGAAGCCGTGGGCGAAAACGAGTGGGAGCTACGCGTGCGCGATGCCGCCACTCGGCGCTGGGTAGCTGCTCCCCTCTCGCCTCTGCATACCTTCCCACAGTACGACCCCCACCCCCCGGTCTACCGCGTAGTCGCTACCGATTCGTCGTTCATAGCGCCCGATAAGCACCGGGGCGCATTGTGCTATCTGATCAACGTGGGTCGCGTGATGGTGCAGTACGGCTACGCGCCACTGGCCGAGATCGATAACGTACCCAGCCATTACCCCGAACTGCCCTCGGACAGCGAGGAGCTTTATTCGGCGCGGGTGCTGGGGGCCAGGTGCGCTCTACACGAGCTAAAGGAGCTATTCGAGTGGTCTCGGCACTACAAGGCCGACGTGGCCCTGCTCGACGGCTCGCTCATGCAGTTAGTGTACATGCTCTCGAAAGAAGCCCCTGTGATGGCGCTGATGAGCGAGTACCTGGAGGTGTTACGCGCCTTCGAGGAGATCGGGGTGCCGGTGGTAGGATACGTCAGCAGGCCCGACAGCGGTATGGTGATGCGCGCGATACGCCTGTTGGGGTGTGAGCAGCAAGTACCCCACGAAGAACGGCCGGCCGAGCCTTGCACCTGCTCACCCCTCTGGAATATCAACGACTCGGACCTGTTCGCCATGCTACTGGACGAGGGCGAGCTTTCTCCCCTGTTCGAGGCCACATTCACCTATCTGGTGACGGCCAACTCGCAGATAGCCAAAGAGCTATCGTTCGCCTACCTGGGCACCGAGTACGAGATCGCACGCCTTGAGTTCCCCCTGTGGGTGGCGCGCCAGGGCTTATTAGACAAAACGATAGAGATCATCCTGCACCAGTGTGTGCTTGGCAAGGGCTACCCCAACGCCCTGACGTTGGCCCACCAGTTCGCCGTGCTGCACAACGCCGACCGCGAAAGCTACTACTTCCTGCTCGAACGTGCGGGGCTCCTGCACAACCCCACCGAAAAAGCGGTGGGTAAACGAATGATAGGACAGGCGATTTAGTGCTGCGGACGACGGGGTGAGTCCTGGATCTTAGATCATAGATCTTAGATCGTAAGTCGGACGACCGACAACTGAGGACTGAGGACCGACGACTGACTGGGGCGAAAGGAACACTATATGGAAGTGACAGACAAAAAGGCCGCCAAGAGGGCCGACGACGAGGCGGCCGTGCTCGCGGCGATCCACGCGATGCCGGCGCAGTACCGCGCCCTTGGTGAGCGGCTCCATGCTGTCATCAAAGCCAGTGCGCCGGTCCTCTCACCGAAACTCTGGTACGGGATGCCCGCCTATGCTAAGGACGGCAAGGTCGTCTGCTTCTTCCGCAGCGGGGAGAGGAAGCCGGCAACAGGGCGCGCGCCATCTGTCGGAGCCATGAGGTACGCGACGTTCGGCTTCAGCGACGCGGCAAACCTGGACGATGGCGATATGTGGCCCGTCGCGTTCGCGCTGAAGGAGTTGACCTCCACCGAAGAAGCAAGGATCGGCGCGCTCGTGAAGAAAGCGGTCAGCTGAGGGCGCGTCGTCTACGTGTCAGCACTTGGCACTCAGCACTCAGGAATCCAACATGAACAAACGCAGTCAAACAGGCGAAGTGATCGCCACCTCATATAGCAGTTTCACAGTGGAGAGCTACGAGTTGAACAACACTCCCCCACTTGGTGGGCTGGTGATAGCCGAGAACGTGCTGGGGGTGGTGTGTTCGGCGCGCACCGAGGGGTTGGGGCCGATCTCGGCGAAAGGCAGCCTCGACGACGCTGATGGCGGCGTGTACCAACTTTACCCGGACCTCCAGCGGACCCTCCGCACCAACTTCACCGCCCTGGTGGTGGGCTGCTACGGCGAGGAAAGCCAGCGTAACGCCACGTACACCTACCCCGAATGTCCGCCCCGCGTGCACTACAAGTGCTGGCTGGTTGGCGACGACGAACTGGTGCGCTTCACCGACAGACCCGACTACCTGCGCCTGCTTCTCTTTTCGACCGAGGCTGACCCCGCGAGTATGGACCAGGTGCTAATCCATCTTATCCTGCGCGCGTTCCGGGTCAGGGGCAACGACCAGGAATGGCTAGCCGCCACAGCCGAGTACCTGGGCAGGCAGTTGAAGGGCCAGTATGACCGCCTGCTCGCCATCCTCAAGACCCTCGACACGCTGACCTCAACCCCTAAACCGCACACAAATGCGCCCCTGCCCGACGCGGTAGGCAATGTAAAGATGTGAGACCATGACCAACACGAACTTTGACAACAGCAACGGCACTAGTAACGGCAAGTCAGGCGGCCTCGTGTCCCACGTATTATCGCGCATCGAGAAAGAGCATGACGGCAAGGCTGGGGAGCGCGCAGTGCTGGGGCAGGTGACGGCTGCCGACACCGAGCGCGGCGTGACCGTCCACCTGCGGCGCGAGCAGCCCGTGGAGCTTCTGCGGCAGGGGCAATTCGTGGTCGTGGAGGGCAAGCACGTGCGCTTCTTCGGCACGATCAACTCCTTCCGCCTGGCCACCACCGACCCCACGGTGGGCATGGACCCGCCCGATGTAGGCTCGCCCCTGGTGCGCGACACCCTCTCGCGCTCGACCACCTACGCCGAGTGCAACGTGCGCATGGCGCTCGAACTGACCGCGGAAGGCACACCACGCCCGGCCCGCACAATCCCCGGCCCCTTCAGCCAGGCTTTCTCGGCGGGGACGGGCGACTACGGCGCTGTGTTCGGGCGTGAGGACAAGGACCACTTCGTCGTGGGTTACCCCCGCGAACTGGACGAGGGAGCCGCACAGGCCGCGCCAATCTGCATCAGCCTCAAGCGCTTCGTTGAACGCTCCAACGGCATCTTTGGGCGCTCGGGCACAGGCAAAAGCGTGCTGGCACGCCTGTTGTTGTCGGGCCTGATCTCGCGCAATTCATGCGTGAACCTCATCTTCGACATGCACTCGGAGTACGCCTCGGAAAAGAGGCTGGAGTCGGGGCTGGTAGCGAAGGGCCTGCGCGAACTGTTCGGCAAGAGCCGCGTGGCCCTGTACACGATGGACGAGGAAGCCAGCAGACGAGGAGGCGGCGCGGACGGCACGATCCGCATTCCCCTGAGCGAGATCAGCATTGACGACATAGAAGCCCTCTCGTCCGAGCTAAAGATGGGCGAAGGCTCGGCTGCCATCATCACTGCGCGCCAGGCGCATCGCAAGATGGGCAACGGCTGGATCGAACGCCTGATCGACATGTCGTCCGAGGAATTGGGCGAGTTCGCCAAGGAAACGGGAGCGCACGCCGGCTCGCTGGAAGGGCTGAAGCGCAAGCTGGAGATGATAGCCGACCTGGGCTTCGTGACGCGCTCAGGCCAGAAGGTGGGCACGGGCATCGAGGGCCTGATCAGCGACCTGAAGGCAGGCAAGCATGTGATCCTGATGTTCGGCCAGTACAGGGGCACGCTGGCTTATATGCTGGTGGCCAACATACTGACCAAGCGCATACACAACGCCTGGGTCAACTGGTCGGAGGAGCACGAGGACGGCAAGGCGGGGGAGCCGAAGCCCCTCATGATCACCATCGAGGAGGCGCACAAGTTCCTCGGCAGGGACAGCGCGACGATCTTCGGCACGATAGCCCGCGAGATGCGCAAGTACCTGGTCACCCTGATGGTGGTAGACCAGCGCCCATCGGGCATAGACGATGAGGTAATGAGCCAATTAGGCACACGCATAACGGCCCTTTTGAACGACGACCGCGATATTGACAGCGTGTTCACGGGCATACGGGGCGGAAGCCAGCTAAAGAACCTCCTCTCCACGCTCGACAGCAAGCAGGAAGTGATGCTGATGGGCCACGCCGTGCCGATGGAGGTCGTGCTTCGCGTCCGCAACTTCGACACGGAGTTCTACAACGCTCTCAAAAGCACGCCGAAGGCAGCCCAGGAGATCGAAGCGAACATGGTGAAGGCCGAGAAGGCGAAGTTGTCGCTGGAGGATTTGTTCGGGGATTAGAGACACCAAAAGCAGGCGCGTTATCGCCAGTATAGCCAGACCCACTGTCTCAGTAAAGCAATGTAGCTCCTGAACGACTTCTTCAATCGGACTATTTTACGGGAACCATCGCTGATACCTTCTCTCTATTGACTTTGTTTCCTATTGGGTATACAGTGACATTGCTTTATGGGAAGTGCGGTTCCCAAACAACTGAGAACAATCAGCACCTTCATGAGGTCCTCTGTGAAGTGGAACGATCGCATCGTCTTCATATTAGTTTTGCTAGCCACAATCCTGCTAGTCGGTTGTGATCAGACCGCGTTGCCAGCTAGGAGTACACCAGTTTCGTCATTGGCAGATAAATCTACTGAGCAGACTCCAATAAGGGCCATACCGTCACCCACCATTGATGGACGGGCGTTTGCAACGGCAAAAGCTCAATTCGAGATTGATCACGAGAGCACACGAGTAGCAGAGATAACTGCTTCGGCGCTAACTCCGACCCATCCAATCCCTACATATCCACCTTATGAGACTCCGGTACCTCTCTCTACAGGCGTAAGGCAGATCGGAAATCTGGGAATGAAACCATGTGATTGCGCCCTTGGAGGTCCTGCTTGGAGAGGAATACAGAATGGTTGGTATTTAGATCTCTATGCCGGTGGATCCGTCGGGTTCGACTCAGGCCAAGGAATGGTGATGCTAGATAGCCGACCCGTTGATGGTCACACAGCAAAAATGGAACTCTTCAACACACCCACGAGAAGTGGAGAAGTACGCATTGTATCGGCAGACGGAGTGCGCGTTACCTTGCTCTCCACAGATGGCACTCAGTTCGTCTTTGATGCGGGCATGCGTGCGTGGATTCCGCCTTCGGGTACGCCTTTACCCGCACCAACTGTAGGACCATGATGAGTGGCCCACCATAACACTATGGAGGCACAATGGCATCGAAAGAACTGCAAATCTGGGACCTGTGGTACCCGAAGGCCGCGGCCACGGGCATGTCGTTCGCGAGAGGCGCGCTGGATCCCACGCGGGTGCTGTGGGTGCACGCCGCGCCTGACGTGCTGACTGTCACGGTGCGCGAGGGCGACAGCCTTATAGCGCGTGGGGTGGACCTCGAACGCAAGGGAGGGCAATTACCCACCACGCGCCTGTGGATCGAGGACGGGCAGGTGCGCCGCGAGGACCGCTTCCCCACAGCCGACGACATAGGCAGCCTGATAATACTGCCGGGGGGCGAAGTGGGCGAGATTACAGGCTGGTGGAACGCGGACGACGGCATGGAGTGGCGCTGGCAAGTGGAGTTCTACAACCACAGGTAGCCGCAGAGTAACTTGTAACTACCGTGGTCTGACTTACGATCTAAGATCTATGATCTAAGACTCGTCACCCCACCTGCACATTGACCGAGTGCCAGCCTGTCGAGCCGTAGGGGTAGGTATCCTGCTCGGCGGGGGTCTGGGTCTTGCCCGTGCCGTCGGTGGCACGCACCATGATCGTGTAGTTGCCCGACGTGGCGATCCAGGGGAACGTCCACTGGGTCCAGCTATCTTTGTTGGTGGGTCGCAGGGTCGCCTCGGCGAACGTGCCGCCGCCGTCCAGGCTGATCTCCACCTTCTGAATGCCCCTGCTACCCGCGAAGGCCACTCCGCCTATATACACAGGCCCGGAGGCTATGCCCTGGTTGGGGTAGTCGATGCGCGACATGATCTGGTACTCGGCTACGTCGTCCCAACCCTGCGACTCCCAGTAGCCCTTGTAATCGTTGCTGGCGAGTTCCACCTCGGTGATCCACTTGACGTTCTTCATACCGTAGATGTCGGGCACGAGCAGGCGGGCCGGGTAGCCATGCTTCTGCACCAGGGGCGCGCCGTTCATCTGGTAGGCCAGGAAACAGCCGTTATTGAGCGCCACCGAGAGAGGTACGCTGTCGGTGTAGCCGTCTGCGGCGCGGAACACAAGCTCGGTGGCTTCCGGCTTGGGGCTTGCCTTCTGGAGCATCGGAGCGAAGTCCACGCCCTTCCAGTGACCGTTACCGATCAAGGGGCCGCCGACAGGGTTGCTGATGCAGGCCAAGGTCTCGTCGCGCTCCTGCGGGGGCATTGCCTGTAGCTCGGCCAGTGTGATCGAGTAGGGGTTGTCCACGAGGCCCGTGAACTGGAGCGTCCACGAATTGCCGTCCACTGTGGGGTCAACAAAGTTCTTGGTGGTGATGTAGAAGTTGTCCACAGGCGTGATCTCGGGCACCAGTTTCGGCTTCACGCCCGCGAACTTGTCGGGTGTGGCCTGTGCCGCCGCTTCGGGCGTGCTTGTAGCGGCAGCCCCCACCTCGGGCGTATTGGGGGCTGCTGTGCTCGTGCCCGGCGCATTCGCGACAGTAGTGGGGGGTACGCCTGCTACGGCGGTGCCGGGCACAGAGGTAGCTGTCGCAGATATGCCCGACGTGGGAGTGCCTGCGACAGGAGTGTCGGTAACCACGTCTACCTCTTGCACGCCCGCCACTGTGGGAGCCTCAAGGGCCTTACGTATCACGCCCCACAACACGGCCCCACCCACTATTGCTACCGCACCGCCGCCCAGAGCGCGCGTGAAATCTCGCCTGCCCATGTCTGCTGTCTCGCCCTCAACTGTCCCGGCAGCCGCCGTGGTGTTGGCGGTTTCGTACCAGGGTAAGAGATATACCAGCACCAGGCCGAAAACAATGCTTAGGACGAACATATCCAGCCACACCGGTAGGCCGAAGGGCGCGAGCACCCTGCCGTAAAGGGACTGCGCGATCTCCTGAGGCGCGGTGGCCCCGATTGCCTCGGAGCCAAAGAAGCCTTGTTGCATGATGGGAAGGAAAACGACGTTCAAGAACAGGCCAACCGCCAGCCCGTATACGAGACCCTGCACCCACTTGGATACCCCGGCCAACACGCGACCATGCCAGAAGCGCGTGAACAGCAGGCCCAATAGTCCGCCCAGCAGGAGTGTACCCTCCACGATCGAGGTCAACAGGAGCGCCTTGCCCCCCACACCCAGGGTCTGGATGAAGAAGGACTCTATCTGGCCGCCGATCAGGCTGATCAAGCTCCCTTCCATTAGCTCAGGGATCGAGATCGTGTTGGTGGTCAGGCGTAGGAGGGCCATTACAGCCATCATCGCCACCGCAGCACCCACGCCCGCTCCGAAGCCCCCGCGCAGGAACGTTCGGGCGCGAGCGGACGTGCCGGTTGTTGTCATGTCGGTTTCCATAGAGAGTCCCCCGTAGGATTATGCATAATCTACTTCATATTATGACGCGTGCCTGTTACGGACTGTATCGAACTTATTACGCAAATATTAAATGCACCAAATAACCTACCTTGAAGCCCACCAATATCGTGCTTCCTCGCCAGTGTACATCACCCCTGCCACCTTGTCCATTCTGCTATAATTAACGTTCGTGGCCGAGGGAATGAGTCATAGATCTTAGATCGTACATCATACGTAATGCGTACTGCGTCATCCCTCCTCCTTGTCTTCGTGGTCTCTTAGCCTTCGTCATCTTCGTGATCCGTATTCAACTCCAATCGGCTACTATCATGTGTTCAGGTGACAACGAATGTCTATCGAGCGTAACTATATAGAAACGCTGGTAATAGCGTTGGGGGGCAACGCCATCCAGCAGGTGGGCGACAAGGGTACCGCCGCCGAGCAATTCGCCAACGTGGGGCGCGCAATGGCCTCGGTGGCCGAACTCGCCGAGCGCGGCTACAGGATCGTGCTCACTCACGGCAATGGCCCGCAGGTGGGCACAATCCTCTTGCAGCAGGCGGCAGCCGAAGCCGCCAACGGCATCCCCTCCATGCCTATGGACATCGCGGGGGCTATGAGCCAGGGGCAGATCGGCTATATGATGCAGCAGTGCCTGCAGAACGAGCTTCGCACGCGCGGCAAGCCCTGGCCCGTCGCTACAGTCGTCACCCAGATGGTGGTTGACCCCAACGACCCCGCTTTCGCCAACCCCACCAAGCCCATCGGGCCCTTCTACACGCTCGAAAAGGGAGAGGAGTTGCGTGCGCAGGGCTATATGATAATAGAGGACAGCGGCAGAGGTTACCGTCGCGTCGTGCCCTCGCCCCAACCCGCCGCACTCGCCGAGATCTACGCGATACGCACCCTGGTGAACAGCGGCGCGCTCGTGATCTGCGCTGGTGGTGGGGGCGTGCCCGTGGTGCGCGATGCTGACGGCCTCCTGCACGGCGTGGAGGCGGTGATCGATAAAGACCTAGGCGCGTCTCTGCTGGCCCAGAAGCTGGACGCCGACCGCCTCCTCATCCTCACTGACGTAGAGCACGTGGCCGTGAACTTCCGCAAGCCCGACCAGAGCAACCTGGATACGGTCACTGTGGAAGAGATGAAGCAGTATATAGCCGAAGGCCACTTCGCAGCGGGCAGTATGGCCCCCAAAGTGCACGCCGCTATCGCCTTCGTCGAGTCGGGCGGCACCGAGGCCATAATCACCCAACTGCGCTGCGCCCTGCCTGCCATCGAGGGCAAAACAGGCACGCATGTGGTCAAAGACATGGCAAACGTGCAGTAAGATGAGTTGTCCACAGCACTGTTTAACGCTATAAAGAAGCAAGCGTCAAGCTATCAACTAAACAAAAGGGAGTACCGAACACCATGGCACTCAGCATGAAAGGCCGCAGCTTTGTTTCAGTGGTCGACTTCACTAGGGACGAGATATGGGCAGTTTGGGAGCTAGCCGCTCGCCTGAAATCAGAGCAAAAGGCCGGCACGCCGCACCGAATCCTTGCGGGCAAGCAGTTGGCTATGATCTTTCAGAAACCGTCACTGCGCACGCAGGTCAGCTTTGAAACGGGCATGTTCCAGCTTGGGGGTCACGCTCTATACCTCGGCCCCGACCACATCGCACTCGGCAAGCGCGAAAGCGTGCCCGACGTGGCGAGGGTGCTGGGGCGCATGGTGGACGGCATTATGGCACGCGTATTCGCCCACGATGACGTGGCAACCCTGGCCCAGTACGCAGGCGTGCCCGTCATTAACGGCCTGTCGGATAGCGAACACCCCTGTCAGGCGCTGACCGACCTGTTCACTATCTGGGAGAAGAAGAGACGCATAGAGGGTGTCAACCTCACCTACGTGGGTGACGGTAACAATGTGGCGGCTTCGCTGCTGCTGACGGCTGCGCGGGTAGGCATGAATATCACACTCATCTGTCCCGATGGCTACGCAGTGCCCGCCCAGTACGTACAAGCGGCGCGCGCCGATGCTGCGCTCACAGGCTCCAAGATTCGCTTTACAGATGATGTTGCCGACGTAGCCGAGAGCGACGTGATCTATACCGACACATGGGCCAGCATGGGACAGGAAGCCGAAGCCGAGATGCGGGCACGGATCTTCAAGCCCTATCAGGTGAATCAGGCAATGCTGGCGCGGGCCGGGAGCCAGGCTATCGTGATGCACTGTCTGCCTGCTCATCGTGGGCAAGAGATCACCGACGAAATTATGGACGGTCCTGCCTCGGTTGTGTTCGAGGAAGCCGAAAACCGCTTGCATGTGCAAAAAGCGATCATGGCGCTCCTGATTAGTTAGGTAGGTCAGTCACGCCCGAACCACACTCACATCCAACCCAGCGTCTGCCCATTCTAATCGCAATCACTGCCGCCCTTGTCTTGTTGGGCTGGGGCGGCGTGGCCCTCTTTAGTTCGATTTCGTCAGACACGACGACTGCGACAGCTACCCCGACGGTAGCGGCCGCAGCCAACATAGCGCCAACGGTCATATTAGCTAGCCCGACAGCAGCGGCTGTTAGACCAGGCGCGAGCGCGTCGCCCACTCTCGACCCCGAACAACCCCTGGCAGGACGCCGCATTGGGATTGATCCAGGGCACGGCCCACGTGATGATCTGGGGGCGGTGTCGGTTGACCCTGATACGGGCAAGCTGATCCTGTCCGAGGCTGAGTTTAACCTCGATGTAGCAAAACGATGCCGCGACATCCTGGCAACGCGAGGGGCAGAGGTCATGCTCACACGCGAGAATGCAGACACTTTCACCGCGCCCTGGCCCAACGACGCCAATGGGGACGGCATAATAGGTGCGTCGGGCGACGACTTGCAAACACGAGTGGACATCCTCAACGATTTCCATGCCGAAGTATTCCTGAGCATCCACGCCAACAGCCTTGCCGAGTCTAAGTCTGCCGAAGACTTGCAAATAATCTATTGCGGCTCGGACTGCCCACACCCCACAGAAAGCAAGCGCCTGGGCGACCTCGTACTTGACCAGCTTACAATCCAGTTGGAGACCACTGGCGTCCACATCAACAAAGGCGCGGTGCTGGACGACCTGGATGTCGATTCTTCCAACCCGCCACTGCACATGTTCGTCCTTGGCCCACCAAGTCCACCTCGACATGTGCGTTCGACCAGTATGCCCGGAGTGCTGGGCGAAACGCTGTATGTGAGCCAACCCGCAGAAGCAAGCAAACTTCTTCGCGATGACGTGCGTCAGGCAATCGCGCTCGGCTACGCAAACGCCCTACAGGAGTACCTGACGGGAACCCCTGCTCAATAGGCTTACAGTGCGACCGTGAGCTTCCGTGAAGTACCGTTGCGTTGCGCGGTGATCTCCACAGGACCTGTGCCCAGTTTGCCAAGCGCGGCAGTCAGGTCATCCACCGAGGTAATAGGAGTGTTACCCATCTGCACTATCACATCACCCACTCGCAGGCCTGCTGCCTCCGCAGGCGAGCCGGGTTTTACGACGCCAACGTAGGCTCCCTGTGCCACCGGAGCACCCGGCAAAGAATAGCGGCTCGCGTCGGCCACCTGTGCCCCCAGAGGCTTGCGCCCAACATGCGCGCGCTGTGGAGCGGCTTGCGACAGAGAGGCCACGATCCTTTCCAGTCTGGGCTTATCGAAGCCCACGACCACTTCGTCACCGATAACGGTTACGGGCACACCCTGCTGGCCCGAGCGGCGGATCATCTCGATTGCGGCGGCCCGATCCTCATCCACATATTTCTCGACGTAGGGCACGCCTTTCTGTGAAAGCAACTCCTTCACCCTGTAGCACCACGGTCAAGTGTGGGTTGTATAAATTATCGCCTGCACGCTCTGCATCGCGTCTCTCCTTTGTATCGTAGTTGTAAGTGTTGCAAGAATGATACCAGAACGGATGATGGTCGTGCGTGCTGCGTCCATCGGCTTGACGTCCTACCATGCGCCCCCTATACTGACCTTAGAGCCCTCTGCGGTCATCTTCAGCGAAAGGAAACTTCATGCGTTATCGTGCGCTTATCTTGCTGGCAAGTGCGCTACTTTGCTTAATTATCGCGGGTTGTAACTCAACCGGCATCCCTGAACCTGTCTCCCCTAATCCCACAGCCGGGAAAGAGTCCACCGCGACCGCCGTAGCCGACGTGATCAATTCTCCCACGCCGGAAAACGCACCCAAGAAAACTGCGACGCCGGGCCGTAACACGGCCACGCCCAGAGGTGAAGCCACGCGTACAGAAGCCGTGAACGCCACCGAAACCCCAGTATCCGGCGATACTCCTGTCCCCGACAGCACGGTTGAGGCAGAAAATCTGGCTACCCTGACCGAGATCGAGCGCCAGACTGCTCTTTTCCGCGGCCTTCAGCCGGTTGCCACAGTACCGGCGCAGTTCATCAGCAGCGACCAGTTGCGCGAAAACCTCACACAGGAGATGGAGCAGGATTATTCCGAAGAGCAGGCTAAAGACGACGCGACCGAGCTGTGGCTGCTGCGCCTGATTGATGATCGCAGTGTCGACCTGTTCCAGTTGCAAATCGACCTGCAGAGCGAACAGGTGATCGGTTATTACGACCAGAAGGTGAAGGCGCTATTCGTGAGAAACGACGGCACGGAGCTATCTCCAACGGCTAAAGAGACCCTGGCTCATGAATTCATACATGCCCTTCAGGACCAGCACTTCGACCTGGAAAAGATGCTGCCTGATGAGACCACCGACGACGACAAGTCTACCGCAGCACGTGCCCTGGTTGAGGGCGATGCCACGGTGGGCGGCATCCTCTTTGCCCAGTCGCACTTCAGCCCCTCGGAGTACCAGAGCATTATTGACGACAGCGCCAATGCGGACACCAGCGTGCTTGACAGTGCGCCTCCCTACATCAGCGACAGCCTCTACTTCCCGTACGACCAGGGCGTACAATTCGTGATTGCGCTAGGCATCACCAACTCCTTTGATCCTATAGACAAAGCCCTGGCCGACCCGCCTGTATCCACCGAGCAGATCATGCACCCTGAGAAATACACGTCGACTAACCGCGATATGCCTCAGATGGTGCCCGCCCCTCCCCTGACCGACACGCTTGGCGCGGGCTGGAGCTACACCGACAATGGCACGCTCGGCGAGTTCGACCTGAAGGAACTGCTTGACCTGAACAACGCGTCCGACCCCGATAGCGCGGCGGCGGGCTGGGGCGGAGGTTCGTACAGCCTGTACCAGAATGGCGATAACGCACTCGCCATGATGAATACAGCCTGGGATACCACCAAAGACGCCGACGAGTTCGAGGACGCGCTGAACGAGACCTTCAGCAGCGACACCAAAGACGGCGACGTCATTGTGGGCAGCGACGGCGAACGCTTTTATATTGTCAAGCGCACAGCCGACGACATATCCATCCTCTCCTCGACGGATCGCGCGGCCCTCGAACGCGCCATTACAGCGGTGAAGTAGCCTCTTCAACACATAGGTTACGAAACGCAAAGGCGCAATGACGCAAGGGTAACGCAAGGAATTAAAAGAATTCAAGATATTAATTGGGCTTGTAATCGATCTCTTAAACCCGAAAACCGTTGCGTCATTGTGCCTTTGCGTTTCAAAATCGAACTGCTTGACACCTCTATACCCCGGTGCTATACTCCGATCATACGGACAACTGAATATCACTCGCTAATGCAGAGTTTGCGCTGAGCAATAAAGTAAAGCTCGGTGCTAAGGGGGAAGCCGGTTCGAGTCCGGCGCTGTCCCGCAACTGTAAGCCCTGGGGCGAACATAAATACCCACGGTAAGCCAGGTCACCCACCTCTGTATCTTCTACACAACCTTCGCGCGAAAGGGGGTAGGAACTATGCCCAGAGCAGAAATGTGCTCACTGCACCGTCCGCCGTAGTCCGGACCACAGCAAGCAAACGGCATCAGACCATTTTCAACCCTTGTCGCTATTCGACAAGGGCTTTTTGTTTTCAGTTTGTTCTCATGGAGGGATAAGGTCTTGAAGAAAAGACTTGGCACTATTACTCTGGCATGGCTGGCCGCCATGCTGGCCCTCGTGTACGCCACGGGGGGCGCATTCGCCGCACCTGCCGCTTCCGCGTACAGTGACGCCGCAGGCAAAGCTCTTACCTGGTTAAGCACACAACAGGCCGCCGACGGCTCCTTCGCAGGATTCGGCGCAGGCTCGACTGTGGATGCTGTGCTGGCTATCGTGGCGGCAAACGGTGATCCCGCAGCCAACGCGAGCGGCGGGTCTAGCGCGCTGTCGTTCTTGGAAGCCAACGCGGGCAAAATAGCCGCGACCGCAGGTGGCGCAGGCAAACTGCTCACGGCAGTGGAGGCTCTTGGGCAGGACGGTAAAGCGTTCGGCGGAGTAGATCTCGTGGGCGCGATCAACGCCACCTACGGCATCTCGGCCACCGGCCAGTACGGCCCCGACGCCCTGGGGCACGCCTTCGCGATACTGGGGCTGCACGCAGCAGGCGAAGCAGTGCCCGCCGAGGCCGTGACGCAACTTGAAAGTCTGCAATCGTCGGACGGCGGCTGGGCGTTCAGCGGCGACACGACACCTGGCTCGGCAGACACCAATACCACGGCAATCGCGGTGCAGGCTCTGTTGGCCGCGGGCGCGAGCGGAGCCGTTCTTGATAAGGCAAGCGCCTATCTCGCGGGACAGCAGAACGATGATGGCGGCTGGCCATACCAGAAGGGCGGCGACTTCGGCAGTGAAAGCGATGTAAACTCGACAGCCTATGTGGTGCAGGCCTTTGTCGCGCTCAAGAACGCCGCGCTGGCCGAGGCCGGGCAGAACTTCATCGCAGCTCTACAAAACGCGAGTGGCGCCTTCCCCTACCAGAAGAGCCAACCCGATGACAACGCGGGAGCAACCTATCAGGCTATCACAGCCCTGCTGGGTGCGACCTTCCTCGAACCGAAAGTGGCCGCTGTGGTTGAGGGGCCAACACCCGCGCCGGCCGCGACCGCCGTCACGATACCCACCGCAATACCTCCCACGCCCGGTATGCCCGTGACAGGAGCGGGCGCAGACTGGCTGCCGGTGGGCGTGCTGCTGGCGGCGCTCACCCTCATGGCGGCGGGGTTCGCCATGCGCAAGTCTCCGGCCCGGTAAAAGTACCCAATGCAAAGACGCAAAGCCATTATGAAGAGTACGATCAAGACCAGTAAGAATCCTCTGCGTAACCTTTGCGTCTTTGCGTCTTTGTGGCTGGTATTGTTTGCAATTCCAGCAATGACCGTGCCCGGCGCAGCCGCCCAGACCGCTACGAACAGAGCCGGGCTGGTTGTACAGTTCCCCGACGACAGCACCCAGACCTTTTGCCTGACATTCGACGGCGACACCATCAGCGGGTTGGACTTGCTGTCCAAGAGTGGCTTGCCACTGAAAGTAGAGGCTTACGGAGGGTTGGGAGCGCAAATATGCCAGATCGGGCCCACGGGCTGCGACTATCCAAACCAGGCTTGCGCGTGCCAGTCCTACGGCACAAATGGCGTTTACTGGAGCTACCACCACCTGCAGGGTGATAAGTGGAAGGCGTCCATCGTGGGCGCGGGCAGTTATCAGGTGCACCCGGGCGACGTAGAGGGCTGGGCGTGGAGCGATGGCGGACCACCATCTGCCCTGTATACGTTCGACCAGCTTTGCCCTGCGGTCGAGCCGACAGAGGCACCTACCATGCTACCAACCGACACACCTGCGCCGACGAATACGAGGGTTGCCGTACGGCCAACGGCAACTGCCGCGCCACTGCCACCTTCACCAACTCCCATTTCTGAGGTAAGCCCAACTCAAGGGCAACCTGCGAACACGCCAACCCCGACGGCCACCGCGACTAACACTCCCGTAGTGGTGCCAACCATAGCCTCCACAGCTACACCCACGTCCAGCCCAATGACTGCTCCTCCTACGAGCATACCAACAGTACCGGCAACAGCGACAGCCACGACTACGCCTACACCAACCACTAACGACCGCGAAGGCACAGCACGCATACTCGGAATCGCGATCGCTGTAGGCGTGGGGGTCGCACTGGCTGTGTGGGGAGTGGTTATGCTGGTTCGGCGGCGCAATGCGTCGGGAGAGGAGTAGCGCACCATGTGGAACCGCGAGGCTGGCGCACACTTCTTCCATGTAGGTGCATGGGCCTGCTGGTTAGCTGCTGCCATGTTCGCCGCACTGAGCACGCGCAACCCCTTCTACCTTGTACTGGTGATCGCCACAGCACTCATCGTGCGCAACTCGATCAACAGCAGGCAACAGGCAGGCGGTGAGCAGGCTGCCGCCGGCTTGCAATCCACCGCGCTGGTGCGGCTCGTTGTGGTGGTCACGCTCATCGTAGCGCTGTTCAAAGGGCTGAGCTTTCACATCGGGGAAACCGTGCTGTTCAACCTACCTGACTGGCTGCCTGTGCTCGGCGGGCCCGCTACGCTGGAGGGGTTGGCCTCGGCCGGACTCGACGCCCTGCAACTGCTGGCAGTGCTGGCGGTCTTCACGGCGTTCAGCGCCGGGGCCGACTACTACGCCCTGCTCAGGTCGGTGCCTGCGGCCATGCACGGCGCGGGCCTGATTACCTCGATTGCGATTACGTTTGTGCCTCAGACAGTCGAGCGCTGGGGCGAGATCCGGGAGGCCCAGTCGCTGCGCGGACACCACGTCCGGCGCGCCGCGGACCTGCTTCCTCTCGTGATGCCCCTGCTCGCAGGGGGGATGGAGCGCTCGATGAACCTGGCCGAAGCAATGGAAGCGCGGGGCTTCAGCCGGACGACGGCTCGCCGCACCTTGCCTCCTCTGCTTGTGCAATTCGGCCTTGCCGGTGGGCTTGCCATCACTCTCGCCGGCAGCACAATGTTTGCGTTTCTGCCCGACGCACCACTATTGGGGTGGTTGCTTACGGGTGCGGGGGTTGCCCTGTTGGGCTTAACACTCTGGGCCGTCGGCACAGGCACTCGGCGCACTCGCTACCGGCGTAGCGTGTGGCGCGCCCAGGATACTCCTCTTTCCGTTGTATCGCTGGGCGTGCTGGCCGTCCTGCTCATGTTCAGGGTGGTTGCGCCCTCTCTGCTATCGTACACTCCGTTCCTGCGCATCTCGATGCCCTCGTTCGACCCACTCACTGCGCTGGTGGTGTGCGCGCTCGCCGCCCCTGCGCTCGTGGTACGAGTTAAGTGAAAGGCATTCTATTAACTTAAATGACGTAAGCATGCCAAAAGAGGACAAAACTTGTGTAGTCCTTTCGGGTACATCTTGGGGAAGGACAACCGACGGTGAAAGTTTTAGATCTAAGATCTTAGATCGTAAGTCACACATGACGCATGACGTATATCGTATCCCTTCAAATGCTATGAACCAACACATAATCTCACTAAAAAACATAACCTACACCTATCCCTCGTCGAGCAGGCCTGCTCTGCGCGACCTTTCACTTGACGTAGAGACGGGCGAGTTCCTGCTGGTCACCGGCGAATCGGGCGCCGGCAAATCCACGCTGTTGCGCCTGTTCAATGGATTGGTGCCCCACTTCTATGGTGGGCATCTCTCCGGCTCGGTGCGCGTAGCCGGCCGCGATCCCGTCGCCCTTGGGCCTGGTGAGATGAGCGACACCGTCGGACTGGTGTTCCAGGACCCCGAAGCCCAGTTCGTGGCCGAAATGGTCGAGGACGAACTGGCCTTCGCGCTCGAAAACGCAGGCCTGCCCATGCCTCTTATGCGTAAACGGGTGGAGGAGTCCCTGCACGCTCTCAGCATCGAACACCTGCGCGGGCGGCGCGTGAGTACCCTCTCGGGAGGCGAGCGCCAACGCGTGGCAATCGCGGCGGTGCTTACCCTCCAGCCTCGCGTGCTGGTGCTGGACGAGCCTACTTCGCAACTCGACCCACAATCGGCTGAAGAGGTGCTGGACGCGCTGGTGAAGCTTAATAGCGACCTTGGCCTGACAATCGTGCTGTCCGAGCACCGTCTTGAGCGCGTGGTGCAATACGCCGACCGCATCCTCTACATGGGCCTCAACGGCGATACGCAGATCGGCGCGCCCCGCGAAGTGCTGGCGCACACACCCCTCGCCCCGCCCGTAGTCCAAGTGGGCAAGCTGTTGCACTGGACACCCCTACCCCTGACCATTAAGGAAGGGCGTAGGTTTGTGCAGGAGGAAGAGGAGCAGCCAGGCCCACTACCGCTAAGGGTGGAGGAAGGGCCAGCCACACCCAATCAAGAGCAGCCTGCCGTCGCACTCGACAATGTCTGGTTCAGCTATCATGGTCGCGAGGTGCTGCGCGGACTGAATGTGGAGGTGCAGCGGGGCGAGATCACTGCACTGATGGGACGGAATGGCGCGGGCAAGACCACCATCCTCAAGCTGATCCTCGGCCTGCTGAAGCCGGGGCGCGGCAGTGTGCATACCCTCGGCAAGGACACACGCCAGGTTTCGCTCGATTCCCTTTCACGCTCTGTGGGATATGTCCCTCAACAGCCCGACGCTCTTCTGTTTGCCGACACGGTGCAGGCCGAGATCGACTTCACCCGCCGCACCCACGGCCTGCCTCCGGACGGTATGCAATTGATACAAAGTCTTGGTCTGACCCCCTACCGGCTGGCCGATCCCCGCGACCTGAGCGTGGGCGAGCGCCAGCGCGTGGCTCTCGCGGCGGTGCTGGCAGGCGACCCACCACTGCTCGTGCTGGACGAGCCTACGCGGGGGCTGGACTATCTGCAAAAGGCTGTGCTGGCGGGCATACTGCGGAACCTGCGGGCAGAAGGCAAGACGGTACTACTCGCCACACATGATGTAGAGCTTGCCGCGCATCTTGCCGACCGCGTGATCTTGCTCGGCGATGGCGATGTGATAGCCGACGGCCCCGCCCGCGAAGTGATGACTGGCTCGCTCATCTTTTCCTCGCAGGTAAGCAAGCTGTTTCACGACCCCGCGCTCATCACCGTGGAGGACGTAGAGAAGCAGATGGCACAGCAGGGACACGGTAATTAGACAGCATGGACATAAAAGCTACCGCTACTGCTCACACCGCGAGCCGCCTACCTAGCTCGGCCCTGAGTGCGATCATCGTCGCGCTGGCGAGCCTGCTGGGCATATGGGCGTTCTTGTACCCCTTCTTCACGCCACCGTCGACCACGGACGCTGCGGCAGGATCGCACGCGGGCGACGCCACGCTGGTGTTCCTATTGGTCATGGGGTTGTGCCTGGTGGCGGTGGTGGCCGACCTCGAGACCCGCGCTATCGACAGCAAGACCGTGGCCCTGTTGGGGGTGCTGGTGGCAACCAATTCGCTCTTGCGGCCTCTCCAGGGCGCAGGCGGCTTCTCCGGCTTCCAGTTCCTGCCCATACTGTGCGGCTACGTGTTCGGGGGCGTGTTCGGATTCCTGCTGGGGTCTTTGTCGGTGCTGGTGTCTGCCCTGTTCACGGGCGGGGTCGGCCCCTGGCTGCCCTTCCAGATGCTGGCCCTGGGCTGGATGGGTATGGCGGCGTCAGCCCTGCCAGGGGCACGCATACAAAAGCTGTGGGGAGGCAAGGCCGAGCGATGGATACTGGTGGCGTGGGGTGCGCTGATGGGCCTTGTGTTCGGCGCCATCATGAACCTCTGGTCATGGCCGTTCATCGCCTCCGGCACTTCCCTCCCCGACGCACAAACCTGGGTTCCTGGCGCGGGGCTGGGCGAGGCGTTGAGCCGCTACACGGCATTCTACCTGGCAACCTCGCTTCCATGGGACATCTGGATGAGCATAGGCAACGCTCTGCTGATAGGCTTCCTCGGTCCGCCAATTCTGCGCCTCTTGAGGCGGTACAAGCAGAGGTTCTTCTTTGAAGTCGACGAGGTTAAGAATTGAAATGTCAGGGGCCCCAACTCCTTGGCGTTTCAATTCTTAACCCTACCCAACGTCTGGTACAATAGTCGCATGAGCACTAAGGACCCGACACGCTACCTGGTGAATTGGCAGGACGAGATCGACAGCGCAGCGTTGTACCGCACAATCGCTGACGTTGAAAAGAGCGCGCCCTTAGCGGAGGTGTACCGCAAATTGGCGGCGCAAGAAGAGGCTCATGCTACCTTCTGGGAGGGTAAGCTGCGCGAGATCGGTCACACTGTCCCACCGCGCAAGATCGGCTGGCGCACTCGGGTACTTGGATGGCTGGCCAAGCATATAGGCCCGGCCTTTGTCCTACCCTCCATCAATAATATGGAGCAAGCCGACAGCTTCAGCTATGATCATCAGCCGGAGGCCGCAGGCACAACCATGCCCTCGGAAGAGCGCTCGCACGCCCGCCTCTTGCGCACCATTTCGAGCGGCATGGAGGGCAGCGACATCGCGCAGATGGAGGGCAGGCACAGGGCGAGCAGCGGCAACGCTCTGCGTGCGGCGGTGCTTGGCGCAAACGACGGCCTGCTGTCAAACTTCAGCCTCGTAATGGGAGTGGCGGGCGCACAACTAAATAATGTCGCCATTTTGATAACAGGCTTGGCGGGTCTGCTGGCCGGGGCAGGCTCGATGGCGATGGGCGAGTGGGTGTCGGTGCAAAGTTCACGCGAGCTTTATACGCGCCAGATCAGGATCGAGGAGATGGAACTGGAGGAGATCCCCGAAGAAGAGGAAGAAGAACTGGCGTTAATCTACCAGGCCAAGGGTATGCCTGAAAAGGACGCCCGCGCCATGGCGGCCCGGCTGATGAAAGACAAGTCCACCGCTCTCGACACTCTTTCCAGAGAAGAATTGGGCATCGACCCCAAGGAGCTAGGCGGATCGGCATGGGAGGCCGCAATCGCATCGTTTGTGCTCTTCGCGCTAGGCGCAATCGTGCCCGTAACGCCTTTCTTCTTCCTGTCGGGCATTACTGCTATAATCGTAAGCGCAATAGCGAGCGCACTGGCCCTGTTCGGCATTGGCGCGATCATCACGATCCTGACGGGTAAGAGCGTTTTATTTTCAGGCGGGCGCCAGGTGCTGATAGGAATAGCAGCGGCGGCCCTCACGTTTATTTTGGGCCGCCTGCTGGGAGTAGCTATTACGGGATAACTGTTATTTGCGAACTATTTAAAGTAGTCGCGGTTGAGCGCGATGAACTGGGTGAACTCTTCGGGAACGTCGTCTTCGGGATAGATAGCGTTGACGGGGCATTCAGGCTCGCACGCGCCGCAGTCTATGCACTCGTCAGGGTCTATGTACAGTTGAGCAGCGGCCTCGAAATCCCCCTCGTCTTTGCGGGGGTGGATGCAGTCCACGGGGCAAACATCCACGCAGGCCGTATCTTTCACGCCTATGCAAGGCTCGGTGATAACATAAGTCATCAGGAACATCTCCTTTCTATCGCAATATGAAAGCCGCCCGGAGCGGTCGGGGCTTACACTAGAAGCATAGACGGTTTTAGTGGCCGTGTCGTTGTGGAGGCGCAACTAAGACGCCGATTGCCTACTCGTCGGCTATAGCCCTGAGCGCATCGGGCTTGCGCACCAGCACGCGCTCACGACCACTCTCAATAATGCCCTGGGCTTCCCACTTGCTGAGGGTGCGGCTCACAGTGAAAATGGTGGTACCTGTCATCTCGGCGATGTCCTGTCGCGACAGAGTAAGGTCAATCAAAATGCCGCCCTCCACCTGCTTCCCGATCTGGACGGACAGGCGCAATAAGCCGTGGGCCACTCTACGCTCTACGCGCTCGGTTGCCAACTCACGATAGCGGTCCTGGAACTCCTTCACCCTGCCTGCCAGGAAGCGAACCACGTTGATCGCCATCCTGGGGAACTGCTCAAGGAGACCGCTTATTACGTCACTGCGCCACCCCAGCGCGGCGCAATCGCCGGTCGCCTCGCCTGACGCGGGGTGTACCGCATCACCCAGCGCGGCCACAGCGCCGAACATCTCGCCCGGCCCGCTCATACGCACGATCACCTGCTCGCCCTCTGCCGTCACCTGCGTGAACTTTACCCGTCCCTCGACCAGCACATACAGAATGCGGGCGGGGTCGCCTTCGTGGAAGAAATACTCGCCGTCGCGGACGCGGCGCAGCCTGCCCGCACGCACCACCTCAAGCAGATTCGTATCGCTCATCCCCTGAAAGAGGATGCTCTGTTTCAAATAGGGAATGTACTGCTCGTTTTCCATCGTCACGAGTGGCTTTCTTTCAGGGCAGTTATTCTCGCGCCCAGACGCGCTGCCAGGCTATTGAGTTCTCCTTGCGGTATCTTCAGGTAACCTCTATTCTCCGCTGTTACTATCTGCTTGCCTGCCGCATCTACAGTATCAGATACGGTCACAAACGTCGACAGAGCCGCAAACTGCTGCTCATCGTATGGTACGCCAGGCGGTAGAGCGGCAATATGCCAGTGAACATGGCTGTTACCTTGCTGACTGCCCAACGACAGTATGTAGATGCGTTCGGCAGATAGTTCTTGCCTGAGCGCTTCAGCCACATAGTAGACAACCTTCTCTAGCTCGAGATATTCATCCAGAGAAAAATCGCCCGTAACCTGCTCGCGATGTTCAACGGGCGCCACCAGCAAATAGCCGTAAAGAGTCGGGTATTTGTTCAAGAAAACGATAGCGACGTCATCTTTGTATGCAATATGATGTGTTGTGTCCTGACCCTCTATTATGTTGCAAATAAAGCAGGGGCCATTTTGGACCAACGTTCGGTACGCTTTCAGGTCAAAGGCCTCGTAATCACTCATCTTCTTGCTCACGTTCAGGGAATAGCTTTTTACGCGCATCGATGCGGCTGATACCACCGACCTCAAGGGTCTTCCTCCGCGAAGTCTCGCCCGACATGAGTGTCACCTGTCCCTTCGGCACACCCAGGGTCTTCGCTACAAATTCCACCAATGCCTTGTTCGCGGCACCGTCGACGGGAGGCGCGGCCAGCGCGATCTTCAACAGGCCGTCGTGCAACCCGAGCATTTTGTTAGCAGAGGCACGCGGCGCGACGTATACACGCAACACAATCCCCGATGCAGTGGATTCTATGCAAGCGAGCGAGCTATCGGGCATTTCGAAACCGCAATACTACGGGCAGCGTCACGGCCTACTTCTTGTTGCCTTGCAACCACGGTTTGGGCTTGTCAGGATCCGGCCTTGTTTCCCGTCCCGCACCCGCGCCGGTGGACTTGCGCGACGTGGACGCAGGAGGCTGGGGATTTGCGATCTCCACGGGTGCAGTAGCGCCCATCTTTTGCAGTGCGGCTGCGAAGCCTGCCGGATCGGCGGGGGTAACGATTAGTTTGCGCCCGGTCTTCATTTCGAGCGCAACCGAGTACCTGGGGTTGGTGCCGTAAACATCAGCCTCGAGCGACTTCAAATCTGATGGATTGCGTACGCGCACCTTGCCCGCCCAACCGAGCACGCCGCCAATGCTCAATATGCCTATATTGAAGAATGTGCCGATCTCCGGAGCCGCCTGCGCGCCCAGGATCTCCCCCAAGGCGATATGCATCCTACCCGGCCCGGCCCTGGCTATGACCAACTCGGTATCAGTTAGGTGATAGGATCGGACAGAGCGCATCCAGGCATAAAGCAAAATGCCGAAAATGACCACCGTCAGAAAGAAATCGAGAGGCTGGGGCACCAGTCCGTTCATCAGGTCGTTGACTGTGCTTGTAGCAAAAAAGACGAACCCCACCACGTATGTGACGGTCCACAGCCAGACTATCAGGCTGAACGGCGCGACGCGGAAAACCTGCTCATTATTCATTGTGCAATCCTATTGACAAAGCAAATACCGGGCAATATACTCATTCCACATCGATACCGCCGATTGGCGCCCCTCTCAGGAGCTTCTGGATGTGGTTTGTTTCCAACTGCGGACCTCTCAATCATTGAACAACAACGCTTGTCAACGGGTTCATTCGTCGTTGCCGTATGTTTGCGGAGAGAGACTGATGTAACACTACTATAAATGCGATAGAGGCGGCAGTCAACCGCCTCACAGCATTACAACTCACTATTATCTGTAATCTCAAAGGGGGAAACCACAATGATCGATGAGTTCAAAGCATTCATCAACAAAGGCAACTTTCTAGACCTGGCTGTCGCCGTGATCATGGCCACCGCGTTCGGTCTGGTGGTGGCCTCGTTTACGAACGACATACTGATGCAGATAATCGCGGCGATTTTTGGCCAGCCCGATTTCAGCGGCCTGTATTTCAATCTCGGTAACGGTGTAATTAAGTATGGGAACTTCCTGAACACGATCATCAACTTCCTTATTGTAGCGTTTGTCATGTTCCTGGTCATCAAGGCCTACAACAATATGAGGAAACCCACGACCGCCGAGACCAACACCAAAGAGTGCCCCTTCTGCCTCTCCACCATTCCTGCCGGCGCGACGCGGTGCCCCAACTGCACCTCGGAACTGACCAAGACGGCTTAGCATCCAAACGAGTAACAAACGACAGTTGGCGGATGTGCGTAGTGCGCCACCCGCCGACTTTCGTTTGTCACTGCTCCCTAAGATCGCGTGAAA
>DATINP010000071.1:0-6640 GCA_035474135.1 Chloroflexia bacterium
CCAGTGAAATTTGTATGAACCTTGAAACGATTGAGATCGCATACTACCAGCAAGGGCGGGTTCTCAAGGTCTTCACGGTACTGCAATAGTTGTTGGTATGCATCATCCAGGTTTCTGCGCGGGCCCTTATATTCCCAGGCAAAGAACCCACGCTTCCAAACATCAGCAAAGCCGTCACCCCCGCCCACCTTTGCAGCGCCTTTCTCGAAAGTGTAGAAGTCACCTGTTGGGTCTAGCTCGGCGGGTCTAGCCTGGCCTAGCGCCTCGCACAGATCTAGGAAGTGTTCTTGCGCTGCGCTCCGCTCGTTGCGAGTTGACGCTTGCCAGCGCGCTATGAAGTCATTGAGAGATAAGGGCATGCTGTATCCTCTTACGGTAGGCCGAGTGTTTTCTTGAAGCGAGTATATCATCCGGCCAGGTCGCAGCGCTATTCTTCGCCTTGTGAACTTTGATGGATCTAGGAGCACACGTGATCGTGCCTTTGCGCTCTCCCAGGGCGAAGATGATCAATATGCGCGAAGGTGATCAACGCTGTTGGTATGATCATCTTCGTGCATATTGATCATCTTCACCATTACTAGTCATTTGATGGTAAGGCCCATTCCCAATACCCATCCGTGATCGCGCCGCGTTTTTGTGGTTTAATGCCGAGCTTTTGCTTGCCGGCATTTAGCGTTCGGTCACTGATACCGGCATCTTTCGCATGCTTCTTTACTTCGCTGGCCCTGCATGGGCCGTCATGTAGGAGGTCTTCTAGAAAGGCAATCCCCTCTGCTAGCACCGATTGATCCTCCGGGCTACTCGCAGTAAGCAGGCTCGTTGCGGTGTGTCCCGTTGGGCCATCCCAGACGATAATCGCGTGGCCATTGTCCCCGGCCTCAATGTGAAATGCAAGGGCCCCAGGATCTCTGCCCAGGTTGCTCTTGTTAACAACAAGCACGCGCCGTTCGCCAGTGCTATCGTCGGGATCTTTCCCGACTAGAAGACCGGCACGAGCAGCCCCTATAAAGCCTATCGAGCCCCCCCCTCTGTATAAGGGATTGCCGCCAGTCGCTTTATTCAAGTGGCGCAACACTAGGACAGCACAGCCGGTGCGCTCAGCCATCTCTGCAAGAGGCGTCAGTACGCGACGCACGTCATGATCAGTATATGATTTCGTATCGGCTGGCAGATAGGCCATTACTGGGTCTATAACTGCGAGCTTGGCGCTATGCCGGGCTATGTCGCACTCAATCTGGTAAATATCACTGAGGTCCGGTATGCGCATTGTTCGTGTGCCATCGGCGCACAACTCAACAACCTTTTCACGAGCGGCAATTCTCCTGACATCTGCACCCGCCGCATCAAGGCGCGGGCGGATCGTATCTGCTAGTCCATCCTCTAACGATAGGAGTATCACGCCAGCGGGTTCTTGAAGGTCGCCCAAAGTGCCGTCCGGCATAGCCCATCCATTGCTTACACGGGCGGCAAGGTCAGTCGTCATGACAGACTTGCCTAAGCCTGGATCGCCATCAAGAATCGTGAGTTTGCCCAGCGGGATGCGTCCCGGCCAGAGCCATCGCACCTGCTCAGGTACTACGTCCGCAAGGCAAACAAGGCCGGTGTACTGCGGGTCGCCATGTGTTTCAATGGACTGGCCTTTGCCTATTTGTGGGCCGCTTCGTGGTTCTCTCATGCCGGCGCTGATACCGCTCTGGATCGTACTCTTGATTTCCGATGCGTCTAGGCCAATCTGCAACGCCGCGCGCTCCAATTCACCATAGACATCCGTTTCACTCAATAGGTTGCCTGCCACTAGCTGGCCCAACGCAAACGAGGCAGTATTGAGGACGTTGTTACGCTCACCACTAGCGGCGGATCGCACCTTGCCCACTTCGCTATCCAGCGCAGCGCGCGCATAAGCTGGTGCGCCGCTCGCGGCTATCTTGCTAGGTGATGCTACTCCTGGGCCAGGTGGCACTGCTTTTGGAGCAAGCCCGGCAAGTCGCTCTAAGGCTGCTCGCGGCACGCATTCCAATCGGGCGGGCATAAGAGTCATCGTACATAATCGGTGCGGTCGCTCTTCGGTTGCAATACCCTTGCAATTTAGAGTACCCGGCACGCGCATTATGCGCGATGAGTTGCTGGTCGAAGGATCGACATGTGCACCGGGGCGGTTGTGCAGGGCCAGCGCGCGCAGGCATCCCTTCACAAGCGCGGTGCTGGCCTGATCGTTGGGTAAGTCAATGCTATAAAGTAGATACGCGCCATTGCCAGAATCGAATTGTACGGGCTCAGGAAAGGCTAACTCTGTTGTAAGGGTATTGCGTATATGATCAGCTAGGGCGCGCGCCTCTGCGTGTTCCTCAGGCGTGGCGTCGGTGTTTGCCAGACGTACCGGGTCAATGTCCACAAGCATGAACCTACGAGTGAGGATGTCACTATCACTGGTAGCCTCACCCTTGCCTATCGAGTTTCTAACACGATTAGCCGCACGCTCCAACAGCCGTGGGTCACAGGGATTCATTGTCCAGTAAATGCCCCTTGCTGAACCACTGTACCGGGCCGCTTCACAGGCCATAGCTTTAAGATCGTCGAAATAGCCGGAAAGCATCCCACCTCGTGTAAGTATGCGTAATTCAATCACGGACTTGGGCGTTACAACTTGCACCATACTCGCTAGGATGCTATCTGCGCTTGTGTGCTCGACTTGCGCGCCCCCAACTTTGTCTTTATCCATTCTTGGTATCCTGCAACCAGTTAATTACTTGATCGCGCAGTATGAGGTAACGTTTGCCCACCCGTCGGGCCGGGATCTCTCCAGATCGCAGTTTGTCATATATGAGGCTGCGGCCCAGTGGCACAACCTCAATTAGCTGATCGACGGTCATGACGGAGGGGCAATCTTCCAGGTTGCGCCGACGTACTAGCTTATCCATTGCGTGCCCCCATTTCCTCTTTGTACTTAGTCGCGGGTTCATCAGTAGTTGTCAGAAGTAGTCCACGACGCTCAGCTTCCTGCACAAGTAGCCATCTCATTTGTTCACGAGGATGGCGGCATTCTACATTGGCCATCTCTAAGAGAGCGCGCGCCTCGCTCTCTGTTAGTGGTACGTTTACACTTGACCTGTGCATATTTCCCCCTTCTAGAATCGAAAATGCGAGTAAGTTTTCGTGCTCACTCGCATCATGGGGGATCCGCTGCCGACTGAATAGGGAAGTTTCGCAGAACTATTTAATTTGTTCCGTTTTAGTCGGCTCTGTTTTAATCAGTTTTGCAAAGCTATCTCGCGGATCAGCCAGAGCGCGTTGCAGCACCCCCTTCCTCTTCTCCCATTCTCTATATACAATGTCAGGAGCGCGATTCCGATCCCAAACTTCGTGCCGCGCCCATTCGTCATCGGGATTCCGCGGTCTGCCTGCCTTGCACGTTGGCCTGGTCCTGGTTGGCGGGTGCACTTTCGGGTGCTGGGCCGCATCAGACTCAAGTAGTGGAAACGGTGCCACGGGAATCATCCACTGAGTCGTTGTTGGCGGCTTTGGATCGTTTGTTACATCACGATCGGAGAGAAGTGGTGAGGTTGCACTTGCTCCCATGCTATCGTCAGTAGCTGTCCAAGCATTATCGAGGGCACTTTGAGGAACGTCACTGGTACCCGCCCAGACTTTTCTAATCTCTTGCAAGATCGTTAGATAACTACCTGGATATTGCAGATTGAACTCGCAGTAGTACCCAAACTCGCCGTATTCATCGTATAACTGGCTCGTTACCCTGGTGCGCTTTTCGTCCAAGCCCTCTACCTGAAACATGGCAAGAAACTTTATCTGTCGCGGGTGTGGTGCCGAGCGTTCTGCTTTTTCAGTATCATCCAGCGTCTCCCAATTATCTGCGCTCACTTCTGTAGGGGTTTCATGAGCCGGTTCATAGTAAAAAACTTTGTATATGCTACAAGTGGTACTGAGATCATCCGGCACAACCGCTGTACAGTTACCCATTTCCCTCTTAAGCCTGGCCAGTAACCACCCATTAACAAACATGAAGCCGATAGGTACCTCTGAACAATCCGATCTCCCATCTGGGTACCTTGTCATATCCATGGCAAGCATAGCATTTCCTCCTAGCTCACTCGTCTCTGGCCCCAGCCCATAGGTCGTCGTCGCCATGCTATCGGGGATGCTGCTATCTACAATGTCCAATTTACGGGATGAGGTCGTTTCCAGTAAATGAGCCTTTGCCTTTACCAGCCGACTTTTGCTCCGTGAAACCAACCTAGAACGTGCATCATATGGAGCCCTTGTAACGAGTTCTCGCATCGGCGGCCCCGCCTGACTTGATTTGCGTGCTGTATCGCGAACAGGGCGGCTGACCGGGGCACTACCGACCGGCACGTATCCGTTGCCATAGCCCGAACCATCTGATAAGCCATAGCCATAGCCATAGTCGTTGCATTGTTCAAATACTGGATCAGGCACTCTCCTACGGAATAGTGATACCCGAGTTGCTGCTTCTCGGGCTGACTCAAGGCGGGGGACCGCGTCGCTTGCATTCTGGCGCGCCCTATCGGTGGTCCCCGACCAGAGCTCTTTAATTTCCGAAATTATTTCTAGGTACGCCCCGGGGTCATCCGTACTGGTGAATCCGAACCATGTATCGTTGGCGATGTACAAGACTGAAGACACAATTGTCCGATTTTCCTCAACGCCCTCTACTTGAAATTGCATGATCCGCTTCGAAAAGGCAGCGTTTGGCACCTTTAGTGGGTTGCGGCCTGTCTCTTTTGACGTGTCCCAGACAGTATAGTCTTGACCATACTTGCTCAATGCCGTGACATCGAGGAATGTACCGTCAAAGAGGCAATGGGCTTCCACTTCAGTAGTGAGTCTGCCTAGCAACCACTCGTGAACCCAAGCAAAACCCGCAGGTATTTCAAGACAGTCCCATCGGCGATCTGGAAACAGGCGCTCGTTAAGTTTAAGCATAGCCTTGCCCATGCCGAAGGCCCGCGCTTGATCGTGCGACAATCAAGGCGCGGGCCTCCGCAGACATTATACTATTTTCCACTGACCGCCGCCGTCGCACAGCACCGATCTCACTCAACACGATATTAGCACATACGCTCTAAAGCCTACGGGTTTTCCACACTCGCTATCGAGCCGTGCCAGCGCTGACCCGCAATACGATCAATTGCCCTGCTTTGTGCCTATCTGTACCAAGCATCCAGCTTGCCTGTTGCTTGTTACTCACTGTTACTCGCTGCTACTATCCACGTGCAAAACGCACACTCCTTCTTCAAGTAACCACGCCACAAAAGTGCCACAAACACACCGCGATTGACCATCAGCAGGCCCTACCATTCAGCATTATTAGCAGACCGCCAAGCACAAAACAGTAGCGAGTCTCAGCACGAACTAATGTGCTGAAAAATCTGGGCTTCGGCACCATAGGCTAGTTATAGAACCGCACGACGCTTTGGACGCTCGTGCGGTTTTTTGCGTAGCGTTTCACTCCTCGAACTGGCGACCACCATGTGACGGTAATTTTCCCTTTTTCATTGGTACATGTCTTGCAGAGTGTTCGCTGGCCCTGGGGTAACGGCGTTAGACTTTGCGGCCCATGTGGTTTGACGACGGGCAGCCCTGCAGCTATTGGGGACTGTTCGTTTTCGGAGACCGGCATTATCCCACATAGAAACGGCTAACAACGTCTTGAACGGTCTGGATGTGTGGTACCATCGGTAAGTCAGTCACGTGGTCCTTGTCGTACCAGTTCGGACGGCCCAAAAGTAGCATTTTGATTCGAGTATGGTGTCAAGTGGAAAAGGATAAAGCAGTTAATATGCGCCAATAGTGTATTTCGGATTAGGGTACAAGGAACCTGCATAGGCGCCAATGTGATAGATCGAAAGGTAGGAACGTCATATGCCAGCAAAACCCCTGAAGGGGAAGCGCACGCTTTTTTCTGCACTTCTTTTGATTGCGTCGTTTATAGCCGGCCTGTCGGCCACGGAATTGTCCGCAGGTTCCTCTCCGGTTGGGGCCGGCCGCGCTGAGGCGAGCTCCCTTGAGAGCAAAGCCGTCTTACCTGGTCAGCCTGACCTGGCGCGCGGCAGCCGCATTCCATGGCAGGATGGATCCTATTTCCTCGCAGGCGTCAACTACCCGCAGTACAAATACTATGGCGGGGACATAGCTACGCTGGCGGCGGTTGACCCTGACTGCAAGTGGTACTATAGCAGCTCATTCGACCACGCAGCGATTGACGCCGATTTTGCCGAGATGCAGGCGAATGGTGTGCACGTGGTCCGCTGGTGGCTCTTCGGCGATGGTCGGGGCGCGCCCGAGTTCGATGCCAACCGCATGGTCACAGGCTTCGACGCCAACTTCTTTGACCATATGGACCAGGCGATGGAGATCGCGGCGCAACACAATATATATATTATTTGGACGCTATGGGACTTCCTGGCGTTCAAGCCTGCCAACTGGCTGTGCGGTGGTACGGGACTAGCCGAGGCATACGCCGAGGCGGCCAAGCTGCCGGCTCCGCTGCGCGATGCCTACCTGGCGCACCTGAAGACGGCCCTGGCCGCGCCAGCCGATATGCTGCCAGGGGGCAACGCCCCAGCGGACGGCCAGCAATGTATGGTTTACGCGGGGGGCCACC
>DATINP010000072.1:0-20373 GCA_035474135.1 Chloroflexia bacterium
GCAGCCGAAGCGTTGGCGTTCCTGTTGGTGTTCGGTCTGTTGGGAGGGTGGATCCTTGCCGGCCGCATGCTCACGCCGCTTACCCGTATCACCGACGCCACCCGCATGGCCACGAACGGATCGCTCGCACACCGGATCCGACTACCGGGCCGCAGAGACGAGTTCCGCGAACTCGCCGATGCCTTCGACGCCATGCTCGCGCAGCTCGAAGCCCATTTCGCCGAACAGCAAAGATTCGCAGCCAATGCTTCCCACGAGCTGCGCACCCCGCTGGCGATCACGCAGACACTTCTCGACGTGGCCCGCAAGGATCCGAACCACGACCCCGGCGAGCTCGTCGAACGCCTCCACGCTGTCAACGCCCGAGCGATCGACCTCACTGAAGCATTGCTCCTGCTCAGCCGCGCCGACCAACGATCCTTCACCCGAGAACACGTCGACCTGTCTCTCATAGCAGAAGAAGCCGCGGAAACGCTCCTCCCACTTGCAGAAAAACGCGACCTCACCATCGAGACCTCCGGCGACATGACCCCCACTATGGGCTCACACGCGCTCCTGCTGCAGTTGACTACGAACCTCGTGCACAACGCAATCGTCCACAATCTGCCTCATGGAACTGTGTGGGTCACGACCGGCGTTCATCCCAAGAGCGTGGTGCTTACTGTCGAGAACACCGGCGAGAATCTCACCCCACAGTTAGTTTCCACGCTTGTCGAGCCATTTCTTCGCGGCAACAAACGCATACGCACCGACCACGCTGGTGTTGGCCTCGGCCTGGCAATCGTCAAAAGCATCACGCAGGCACACGACGGAACCGTCACCCTCACGCCACGAGTCGCTGGGGGGCTTTGCGTCACCGTGCAACTACCCGCCGAACCACCCGGCGAGTCAACAGCGGTGGTTCAACGAGAACGGCTTTCTCGGACTTCGCGCCTGCTCTGACCGGCGCGACGAGGTGGGCATTGGGTTTTGCGACAAATATTCGAGGTGTAGATAGGCCACGCTGACCAAGGCGCCAAACAGCAAATGTAGTTACTAGGCGGCCAAGCGAAAGGCCCGGGCAATAAACTCGTTCTGATTGATAATGTCGCGCTTTGTTGCTCCCTCTACCTGTCTCTTTCGCATCCGGTTCATCATTCCTAATCATGCAAAGTAGGCCAGGTGCTCCTACATGATTTGAAACTGAAACCCGACCGTACCTATCGTTTGACTGAGTGTTCTCGATCCAACCGCTATGCCTACACCACGTCCGCTTGTAGCCATTCGCGACTTTAGCACATCAATCTTGTCTTTGCAGCACAGCAGTTGAGAGGTTCCACGAGGGCAAACAATACGCTAGCTATCTCCCTCGCTGTGTTTGGCACTCCGGAAAGAAGGTCTTTGCGACGATCTTGGCAGCCTGGCCCCTTGTCACCCAGTTGTTCCACCTGAAGTATGGCCTGTTTTGACTGTCGCATGGCTCGGCTTGTCCTGTCTGTGGGTTTGTTCCACCACAGGTGTAGCCGCTCATGACCTGTCGGGTCGTCAGGCGCATGATCTCGTTGTAGAACGGGTTGCTCGCGTCTACATCCGCGTAGTATTGCCCAGTCGCTGGCTCTGTGTACCCTGCTGCATTTGAGACTATCTTCGATAGCTGGCCCCTGGTGGCATTGTTGCCCGGCATGAAGTAGGGCTTATTGTCGGGCGCGATGCACTCGCCTGCCGGTGGTGTCCCGCATGGGTATCCGTTCATCACATTATGCAGCTTGAGTCTTTCTGTGAAGGTGTAGAAGGTCATGCCCGGCGGCACGTCCTCGAAGGCCTGCCCCACAGGCACTTCGTGGAACCCGGCGGCTTCGGATACTATCTTGGTGATCTGTCCTCGCGTGACGTTGTTCCCCGGTCTGAACGTGCCGTCGGGATAGCCGGAGATTATGCCTCGGCAAGCCAGACAGCGTATGAAACTGTAGAAGGTGGAGTTCTGAGGTACATCGGTGAAGTTTATAGCACATGTCGTTGGGGTAGCGGTCGTGGTAGCGGTCGTGGTGGTAGTGGGAGTGGCAGTCGGCCCGGGTGAGCCACACGTATTGGTGTATCTATCAACCAGGGTCGCGCCATCGAACAGCCCTACAGCCCATGCCTCGCCCGGGCCTGAGACCGCTATGCCGTAAAGCTCGTCGAGGGTGGGACTAGGCGGATTGGGGTCGGCAACTCGCATCCATTGCGAACCGTTCTGCCGGTGCAGAAGCACTTCTCCTGTGTGGTACTCGTCTATTTGCTCATATCCAACAGCCCATTGATCGTTCGGGGAGAAGGCCGCCACGTCCGTCAAGACCAGGCCATCGCCGGGCACAGGCACATTCTCCCACGATATGCCGTTCCAATGAATACTGACGGCGCTGGATTGCCCCATATAGAAGTCACTGCTGCCGACGGCCCAGATATCGTTCGCCGAACTCACATCTAACCCGCTAAGTATCACTGTGCTGAATGGATTGGGCGTGCCCACTGTGGCCCATTGCGTGCCGTTCCAGTGCATAGCGAGGCTATGATCACTCTGCGAACCTACGGCCCACACGTCGCTCGCACTAACGGCCTCTACGGCATAGAGCGAGTCGAAGTAGATATCCGGCCTGTTTGCTCCGATTCTGGCGTTGCGCCTCATCTCAGGCTTGCGGGCTGTGTGCTGAAGCGGGTGCGAGACTATAGACCATGACGTGCCATCCCAGTGCATGATCAACTGCCCATTCTCGTTCTCGCCTACGGCCCACACGTCGTCGGTCGAAACAGCGTCCACGCCTTGCAAGGTGGTCTCGAAGTCCGGATTGCCAGGAGTAGAGGCTTGAGTCCAGTTCGTGCCGTTCCAGTGGATAGCCAGGGGCTGATAGGGGTGGGACTCATCGGGGTTGTAGTAACCAACCGCCCATATGTCGTTGGGTGCGATGGCCGACACGGCATAAAGGCCACTATTCAGCACACCTGGGCCTGTAGCCTGGCTCCATGCGCTGCCGTCCCAGTGCAAGATGAGGGTATCATCGAGCCCGAATGTGGTATTGTAGCTCCCGACCGCCCATATATTATCGGGGGCTATAACCTCTACATCGTACAGGTAGCTGCGGATTTCATTCGGACTTGGGCTGTCCACGCGCTCCCAGGTGCCGATACACGTAGGCGAAGCAGTAGGAGTATGAGTGGCGCTGGGCGTGCCAACTGTGCTGGTCGATAGAGGTGTGTTCGTGTGTGTAGGTGTTTGGGTATGAGACGTAGAGGAGGGTGAAGGGGGCGTAGGCGTGGCTGTAGGCGAAGATGGCGTGACCGACGGCTGGGGGGTTCCGCATGGAGGCAGGGTGTAGCTCAGTTTCAGGCCCGAGCTTACGCTCCCTGCCGTCTGGCAGGCAAATTGAGTATAAGTCGAGCCCGTATCGCGTTGTACGCCGAAGGTGGCATCTGCGCCTTCGTTGCTGATCGCTCCGTATATAACGTCAAAGTTTGTGGAGTTCTCGTATAACCTCACCTCGAAGTTCACCGGGTCGTAGTTCTGGAAGGATCGGTACTTGCGTGCGCGCCACTCTATATTGAAGATGCGGTCGGGGGCACTGCCGCTCACGGAGGTATAGATACCGCATGGACCTCCGGTGCAGCCCTCGCCGTCGCTCTCTATATAGTCCCAATAGGCCATGATGCCGAAGTTGAGGTTCTGGGGATCATCGACTGGCAGGCAACGGCTGATAGCATAGCCCTGGTTGCCCACGAAGCCGATCGTGCCCGCCGAGCCAATGTATGCGCTTGTGAAAGTACGGTCGTAGAGAGTGAACGGGAACGGCAGGTTGATGCCTGTTGTACAGCCGATAAAGTCGCAGTGGTTGCCAATGTCAACGGTTCCAGGCACGATTTGCGCCCCTGTTGTCTGCGCGATTACATAGTCCGTCGTAGCGCACGCCCCAGGAGTAGGCGCGGGTGGGATGGGCGGACCTACGGGATCGGGGTCTATCCTGGCAACCAACGCATCATATGCCCCTCCGCCGTAATTAGGTTGAAACGGATCGCCCGCGATAGGCCAGTTCGGAGAGTTGGTCTGACCTGTAATATAGGTGTTCCCGTTCGTGTCCAGGGCCAAGCCATAGGTGACATCTATCGGGTAGCCCACGAAGCTGTCGGGAACGTTGCCTCCCAGGAAAGTCGAGTAGAGCAACTCTGCGCCCGAAGGAGCTATATCGGTCACAAAAATATCCGGATAGGTGGGGTTGGCATGGAATTGCTGTATCCAGTTCCCCACCGGAAAATCGCTCGACTGTGTATCCCCAGCCACAATCATGCTTCCATCCGCCGCCACTCCAAGGTTGACGTTGTACTGGCCGTCGCGCCCGATCCCACCAAGGTACGTGGAGTAGAGCCAGGCACTACCGGCCGGGTTCACTTTGGTCACGAATACGTCCTCGTACCCGTGATTGGTAGCCTGGTATGGGTTCACGGTCGGAAAGTCTGTAGACTCGGTCCAGCCTGCGACATAGGCGTTGCCTGAAGCATCCAGGGCTACGTCGTTAGCTATATCGTTCGAGTTGCCCCCCAGGTAGGTGGAGTAAGCTAACAACGTGCCGGAAGGGGAGAACTTGGTGAGGTAAGAGTCCCCGAACCCCGCATTACTGGCCTGGATAGGGTTGTGGAGCGGGAAGTCCGTTTCGCCTGTGTACCCGGCTACGTAGGCGCTACCCGCCCCGTCTACCTCGATATCCCAGCCGTATTCGGCGATGTCGTTCAGCGCGCCTCCACCCAGGTAGGTGGAGTAGTCTAACGACGTGCCGGAAGGAGCAAACTTGGTTACAAACGCGTCTTTCGGGCCTGCCCTCTGCCCCTGGAAAGCGTTTTGCACCGGAAAGTCTGTGGAGCCGCTGTCACCCGTGACATAGGCGCTGCCGGTTGCGTCCACCGCGATTCCACGCCCCGTTTCACCTCCACAACCCCCCAGGTAGGTAGAATAGACCAAAGATGTCCCTGCTGGATTCAACTTGAGTACAACCGCATCGCTGGCGACATTGGCGTAGCAGTTTGTCGTCTGGAAAGCGTTGGCCAAAGGGAAGTCGGTGGAATAACTCTCGCCTGTGACATAGGCACTGCCGGTTGCATCTACTACTATTCCGTAGCCAACATCGGAATCGTTGCCGACCAATATAGCAGTATAGAGAATAGCCGAGGCGTCGGCGTTGATTTTGTATACGGACAGGTCGCCCAGAGTGTAAGGGTCCGGCTGGTTGGTGCCGGTAACGTATATGTTTCCCGCGCTGTCCACTGCGATGGCATAAATCCCGTCGGCAAAGGGATTACCCAGGTAGCTTGAATAAGTAAGCGTAGGATCTATCACGAGCGGCTGGGAATGGTCGTAAACGCCCAACGAAAAGCCCACGCTGCCATCTGCCGCCACGACGTAGCTGACCTGCACGTTGCGCTTCTCGCCACCAATCTCCTGCCAGGCAACAGGCGCTGCTTCCGTCAGGACTGAGGACTGAGAACTGGGGGGTGAGTTCAAGGAGATCAGCAGGTTGCCTTGCGTGTCTATAGTGGGAGGCTGTGCAACGTCGTAGCGCCAGTGGATTTGAGTAGCGTCGGCTCCAGGGGCGAGAGAGTACGTGCCTTTAAGCTGTGTGGCCGTGCCGTTGTATTGGAGAGCTATTCCTGGGTACAGAGCTTCGTAGGTAACACCGGCGTAAGTGGGGAGGGCCGTTTGCCATTCGGCAGGGTCGTTTCCCCTGAAGTAACTGACTGTGCCTGGCAACTGCGATGTGCTGCGCAGTTCTGGCGCAGCGTTCGCACCCAGGAAGCGCAGGTGCACTATAGTGGATGGGGTAGTTTCGGCCTGTTGGGGTCGCTCGGTGACGTAATTCTCCCCTACCGCTATCATCTTCGCTTGGTCAAGTTTCCTCTCTGACTTGCCGCTTGTACTCGGGGCAGCGATGGAGAGGATAACCTCCGACTCGGCGAACTGAAGGGCGACGCCCGGCGTGCGTGCCAGAAAGCGTGCATCCGGGTCTCCCTGCACGGACACTGCCTCAAATTGCAGGGGTAAGCGGTTGAAATCTACCTTGCTGGTGTCTTCTGCTCCGGTTGATACCGGTTGTGTGGGGAGGATGCCTTTTGTGACACTAAGGCCGAGCAGTGCGGATGCGGCGATTGCAACGACGATGGCGACTTGCTTGGTTCTGGGAACACTTACTCTGAGTAGCATGGGATACACTCCTTGCTGGGGTGAAGGTTGCGAAGACGTGGAAGCACCACTCGTTTATCTGTTTGCGGTTATACGGGCGAGCCTCCAATTATCGAGTAAGTAGACAATGTGATAATGTAACTTATAGCACAAGATTCTTACAAAAGAATAACGATAGTGGCCGGGCAACAGGCCCAAAAAGGGGCCCAATTATAGGCCGCGCCCTTACCTCTACGTAGTATCCGCCCAGTGTATAATCAATTAGCTTCCCGCACTTTTACTTTGGCACGACTGGAACTGAGGTACAGGCAGTGTTATATGACGGCACGCGGTTCGGCCGGTGGATCAAAGAGCAGCGCAAAGCCATGGATTTTACCCAGCGCGAGCTTGCCGAGCAAATAGGTTGCTCGGAGTTTACGCTGCGCAAATTCGAGGCGGGCACGAGGCGACCGTCCCGGCAGATCGTGGAACGCCTCACGCAATTCTTCGGCCTGTCACCTCACCAAGCGCAAGAAGTAATGAAGTGGGCACGATTAGGCGACCGTCAGGAAAAAAGCAATCACGAATTACGCATTACGAATTACGACAGTGACAATCCCCAATCGACGACGTCGCCCAATAATCTCCCGTCGCGCCTTACCCGCTTAATTGGCCGTACGCCTGAGTTATCGGAGGCAAGCAACTACCTTCTCCGCGAAGATGCGCGCCTGCTGACTTTGCTTGGCCCACCGGGCGTCGGCAAGACCCGGCTGTCTATTGAAGTCGCATTGGATATGCGGGCGCACTGCTCTGATGGCGTCTTCTTCGTAGACTTGGCCCTGGTGCGAGACGCAGACATGGTATTCGCTGCAATTGCTCAGACGCTCGGCTACAAGCAATCTGGGAGCCAGGATGTTCTCTCGCATCTGGCGCAGGTATTGAAAAGCAAACGGATGCTCCTGGTTCTGGACAACTTCGAGCAGGTTACACAGGTCGCGCCCGAAGTTGTGCGCTTGCTGGAGTCGTGTCCAGATCTCAAGGTGATAGTAACGAGCCGGGAAGCGCTGCGGGTGCGGGGAGAGCAGCAGTTGGCGGTGCCCACACTACCGCTACCCAATCCGGCGAACCCGATCTCTCCTGAGGAGCTTATGGGCTACGCCTCTATAGCTCTCTTCCTGGAGCGAGGCAGATCTGTCAACCCCAGCTTCAGGCTCACCGAAGAGAATGCTGCGGAGGTGGCAGCCATTTGCACGTCGCTGGACGGTTTGCCCCTGGCTATCGAGCTTGCCGCCGCCCATATTAACGTACTTTCCCCGGCTGCTATGCTGGCGCGGCTTGATAACAGGCTGACCTTGCTTACAGACGGAGCGCGCGACCTTCCTTCCCGTCATCAGACGTTGAGGATGGCTATTGACTGGAGCTACGACCTCCTGAGCCAGCAAGAGCAAACGTTGTTTACGCAGATGAGTGTCTTTGCCGGTGGGTGCAACCTGGTGGCATTGGAAGCAGTATGCTCCCCTTTCGGCGTCGATCATGTCGAGACCCTGGTTGAGAAGAGCCTTTTGCAGCAGAGAGAGGGAGTAGGAGGCGAAGTTCGCTTCTATATGCTTCAGACGATCCACGATCACGCGATGGAGCGATTAGAGGAAATCGAGCCAGTTCGAGGCTCTGATGTGGAAGAACTAAGGGCACGACACGCGAACTATTATCTGAGCGTGGCCCAGGAAGCGGAGCAACATCTGAATAGTGAGGATCAGGAGGCATGGCTTGATCACCTGGAAGAGGATCACGACAATCTGCGCGGCGCACTCGCTTGGGCGATATCGAGCGCAGAATATGACCTGGCTGCCCATATCGCCGGAACCCTATTGCGCTTCTGGGAGGTACGCGGCTATTGGAGCGAGGGACGCCGTTGGTTGGATGCTGTACTGGCCCATCGAGCGGCACTTTCTGCCAGGGCACGAGCTATGGCAACCATCGCGGCAGGCAGGCTCTCATATCTTCAGGATGACAACGACCGGGCGCAATCCTACTTTGAGGAGAGTCTGAAGCTCCACAGAGAAGTCGGTGACCAGCCGGGAGTGGCCCAAGCGCTGGGTGGCCTGGCTTACCTGGCGGCGAAGCGAGGAGAGAGGGAGGCCGCGAGGAGCTTCCTCGAAGAGAGCCTGGCAGTAAGCCGGGCGTTAGGGGACCGGCCAAAGATAGCGAGGATACTTACCAACCTGGGGCGGCTCGCCATGGAAGCGGGCGACTACGAGCGGGCAGAAGCGCTCGAAAGAGACAGCCTGGCTCTGTTTCGCGATTTACATGATAAGTCCGGTATGGCTGCCGTCCTGGCAAACCTGGGTCAGTTAGCTGCCGAAAATGAGGACTATGATACCGCGATAGCCTTGCTGGAAGAGAGCCTCGTGCTAAACCGGGAACTAGGCGACAAGGGGCACATTGCCTGGGTGCTAGGCGACCTGGGCATCGCGACGCTGGCGGCGGGGAAGTACGAGCGATCTATGGCGGTATACGGGGAGGCGTCCAAACTCTTCCTGGAGTTAGGGGATAAGAGCGGCTGGGCCACGTCGCTCTTCATGCGCGGAGTGACGCTTGCATACCAGGGCGAGTACCGGAGCGCAGCGTCGAGCTTTGGGCAAAGCTTCCAGGTATGCCTGGAGATAGGCGACGAGGCAGGTTGCGCCTGGGGAATTGATGGGCTTGCGTTTGTAGCAACAACCGAAAGCCAACCGGTTCATGCAGCCCTACTCGCCGGGATGGCAGAAGCGTTGCGCGACAAAACAGGTTATAGGATCGAGCTTATCGAACACCCTCTACACGAGCGTACACTCGCCACGCTGCACTCTGTTATGACCGATGCCGACCTCGACCAAGCCTTGTCCGAAGGACGTGATACCAATTTTGAGCAGATAATCACTTATGTATCACGAAATACCGGCGCTTAGTGCAATGCCCACGATTCACTCGTGCTGCTGAAATCGAGCAAATTAGGTAGCTCTACCACTGGATAGAGTATTCCGGCAGGTCGTTTTGCCTGAATCGCCGGGAAGATGAACCTATCCCTAAGCAAACAGGTAAGTTATTACACCAATGTGGCACAAGTCTTGCGGACTGTCTCCCTGGAGTAGTTCTGACATCGTCACCAAAAAAGAACATCAGCCGAGAAAGGACCTACGCAAATGACCAATCCAATTGGCAACCCCGCCAACCGAGCAAGCCCCGCCGTCGTACCAAAGCATGTGTTGTTCTTCGGTTCGATCCTCAAGTATCTTTTGGTGCATGGCGTTCCGCTGGGCCCCAACCGGCTTGTAACCATTCGTGGTCGCAAGAGCGGCCTGCCTCGCACCACGCCTCTGGCCGTCATCGAGGTCTCAGGCAGGCGTTGGGTCTGGGCGCCCTGGGGTGAGGTCCAATGGGTGCGCAATCTACGCTCGGCTGGCCGAGCAACCATCGCCACACGCCGCGCAAGCCGGGCAGAAGAAGTCCGCGCAACCGAGCTGGACCCGGCACAGCGAGTTGAGTTCTTTCGCGACATTCTCGGACCTCTCGCGCGAGGTATACCGTTCGGCGTCAGGTTCATTCGCATCGTTGATGGGGTCAATCTCAACCATCCGGCGGAAGCGGCCAAGGGGCGGTGTGTCTTCGAACTTCACTCACTCCAGTGAAGTTGGCTGTTGCAGTTGAGGATCGACATATTCAAGCAGATCGCTGCCAACAATCGCGCAGGCGGTTGGCGCAAATTGAAGAGCGCGGAGAGCGCAGGATAAAAACAGGTCCAACCAGCAGGCACACCAGTATAGACGGACAATTTGGCAGTGGCAGCTAGAGTATACTCAGAACTACGTCCGAGTTACACATCAGGCAGGGAGGGAGCTAGAATGGCGACGGCCAAAGAAGCATTTGACGCATACGCAGCTACTTGGAACACCAGCGACCCAGAGACATGTCGCCGTCTGGTTGAGCAGACCATGACTGAGGACGCATTGATGGCCTATCCGTCGTTTGAAGCACGAGGATGGGAAGGTATTTCGGGTCTGATGGCTACGTACAAACAGCAGTTACCTGGTTTCCGCATTGAATTGACGAGCAACATCGAGGAGCATCACGGCTGGGCGCGGGTTGGGTGGCGCATGCTTGATGTCAATGGGTCTGTACTTGGTGAGGGCGAGGACGTGGCTGAGGTAGCCAGTGATGGGCGATTTAGTAAGATGCTCGGCTTCCGAAATCCTCTGCCGCCACAGAGCTAGACTAGCTCGCGCTAAGACGCGTTGTAGGTAAGGATGCCGGAACTGGGGAACGCCTGCCGCTCCTACTGACAGGGCATATGCGTGGGGTACAGTGGCGCAACCGCAGCACCCGTATTAATCTCGTGCTGAATACCAGTCCAGCACCCGTAAGGCGCGCAATGTATTCCACCTGCTCGGCTGGCCCTCCCCCTCGTCCACTTCGATGGGCATGGTGCCGGGGTACTGGTTCTCCAGCGGCCACCGACCATCGCTGTCGCGCTTCGACCTAACCAGGTCAATCGCCTCGGACATACGCTCGTCCGGCGTGGCGCCTGCTTCGCGCAGGTACTCGAGCCCACGCAGCACGTCGTAGTGCCACCACGTCGGGAAGGAGAATTGCGTAAAGGCAGGATCGATGACCTCACCAGTCGACAGCCTGCGGAAGAGACGACGCTCAAGGAGGTACTCTTGCCCGCGCAGGCGCGCCTCCTTCGCCGCAGCGCTCCTTTCCCCGCCAGCCAGTTCGTATTCGAGCAGGGCCTCCAGCACACAGATCGTGGTGTTCAACGACGACCGCGTCGAGCCGTTCTCAGCTTCGCAGTTCCAGCCGCCGTCGGATAGCTGCTCGGCCAGCAAGAGGTCTATTATCCGCTTGATATCCTGGGCGAGGCCGAAGTAAGCGCCACTCGCCGCCACCTGCCCGTTGATGCAAGGCTCGACTTCGCCCGCGAAGAAGGGATTGCCGACAAAGTCCCATCCCTTCCACGAGCCGTCCCAGTCCCACCCCTTCCATCTCACACGGTCCCTGACCAGGCCGACCGCACGACGCGCCTCTTCGCTTGCCGGATCAAGACCCATCTCTCGCAGCAGCGTCAGGATGTGCATGGTGGAGTCCCACCCGTGGTTCCACGCCTCGCCACCCCACGACCCATCGGTCCCCTGCATACCGAGCAGCCGAGCGCCCATGCCTTCGGTGGCGACCCGCGCACGCTCCACCGCGACATCCTCCTGGGGCGCATCGAGGAGGTCTCGCATCACCTGCCAGCGGATCGAAGGATCAGAATCAAGTAGCCACTTTATGACTGGTGTGGCCACTCCGGTTGCCTGTGGGGCTTGCCCTTGATGTTTGGGAGAATTGGCTGCCATATGTGGTCTCCTTCTTATGGTAGGACTTTCTCTTCGAGGGGAAAATGATTGCTTTACCTGGGCGGCCCGAGAGGGGTAACCTCGCCGGTCGCGCCAAATACGTAGCAGCCGCGCGCGATGCCGTTCATCATCAAGTGCGGGCGGGATTTCACTGTGCCGTCGATACCCCAGCTTGATACCACGGCAGTAGTTTCAAGGTACCAGTTGCCTGAGGACGAGTGCCCTATGATGGGCCTGTCTGTTTCACTAAGCCCGCCGTAGTTGTCTATGAGCAAGATATTCTTCTGACGTTCGCCCGTGCTCTCATCGATCAGGTATCCCAGTTTGTCGTTGTAGACGTACACTGTTCCGGCATCGATTGAGGCTATTACAACATCGTTGTTGAAGGCCATTTGCGTAAGGACTGCATTGTCGCTCTTGCGGATGAGGTATGCCGTGCTTGCAAACGGCGGACTAACATCATCGATCGTGGCCACAAACACAGACTGCACGCTCTCTGCGAGTAAAATGCCGTTCTTCCCATCGGGCAGCGTGTACGCCAATTGGGACGGCAAAGCGAGCACACCATCAAAACCGTCGCACGATGCGGGCAGTTGCACGCTGGTCCGGTCGAACTGCGGAAGCACTGCGTAGGTCACGACAAACAACAGCAGCGTCATGCCGAATACAAAACTACTACTGGCAAAGAACCCTCTCTGCTTAGGCTTCGAACTTCTGGATCTGGCGATAACACCTGCAACAAGCGGGCAACCGATGAAAGTTAGCACTGCAAATACATAGAACAGAGCGCCAGGCTCATGGAGCACGACAGTATACGCAAGGTAAGATAGCGCACTTAGCAGTGCTCCAATGATTATTCCGATTCTTGCAGGTGTCATAATTAAGTTATCGTTGGTGCCAGCTCGGGGAGATGTTGATATTGTACCAACACGGTTACAAAATGCCAACACACCTGGTACTCAGCCACTCGCATCGCATGTACACCGAGTTGATCGCACGCATTCATGAGTGGATCCTTCTGTTTGTAGCAATATTTAGCGGAATAATGCCCAAAATTAAGCGTTCTTGAAACGCTTTGTCCTGTATAAGACCCTCATATCACTCCACAGGATAAGGGAAGGCATGCAGGCGGATATGCATCAGGCGTATTCAAGTCTATTTGAGACCCTCTAATTTCGCAGCTAGGATGCAATGGTTGATCTCCTAAGCAAGCGTGAAGGGACTGATCGGAAGACTGTGGAGAAGACAGTCAACAGCCGTTGGAGCGAAGAGAAGGCGAACACACCGTGCAACAGGAGCAAGGATGGGAGGCAGCAAGATGAAGGCAACAACGCAGTCGACGTCTCATTTGGGTGAGAGTACGGGCGAACATGATGCAGTCAGGGGCAGAACAGGGCGAACCTGGTTATTTCCGCTCTGCTTGTTTTTGTTCCTCGTGTTCGGTTTAGCATCGGCTGTCCTGCTGTACTCAGATCCGACGCCGGTTGAATTTCTGCCCCACGTGAGCATGCTGGCTCCTGCCTCTCAGGTGCTGTGCGTGGACGACAGCGGCGGCTCGACAGGCGCTCCGTGCGCCAATCCTACGGCCTTCACATCGATCCAGGACGGTATCGTAGCCGCCTCACCTGGCGACGAGGTGCGCGTGGCGGCGGGCACTTACGTTGCCAGTACAGGCACAAGTGTGGTCAGCCTGGACAGGGCGATCACGCTCACGGGCGGCTACCCCGGCGGGCCGAGCGGTTGGACGACGCCCGGCAACGAAAACCAGACAGTGATCGACGGGCAGAACGCGCGCGAAGGCATAGACTACAACCAGCCCAGCCCCATGACGGTGCAGAACCTGACAATCGTCAATGGAGGCATCATTCTCGATCTAAGCGCGACCGTTACCAACAACCTACCTGTTGTAACGCGCGCCCTTACCCAGACCGCAGGCACAATAGCGGGCACAGCGCCGATTACCGTAACGAGCAACTTCGCCTGGGGCGGCAGCGGCTTTCCCACGCAAGAAGGCTCAGGCCATACAATCCTGCTGGCGGGCGGCGTGCTGACCATGGCTAGCGGCACAGTAGTAGCGCATGGTACTCGCGTGATTGATAACTTCGGCACGGCTACGTGGTCGAGCAGCGGCGACTTCAATATGTTCAGCAGCAGTGCCACTTTCAATAATCGGGCTAGCGCTACGTTCGACATACTGAACAACCAGACCGTGGTTGGCGGCACATTCAATAATTTCGGCACGATCACTAAGAGCAGCTCACTCAAGACCGAGTTCAACACAAACGCGGTCTTCAACAACAGCGGCCTTATTCAAATAGACAACGGCACGTTCTCCCTGGGTATGGGTAGCAGTACGGGCACATTCAACGTGGCACAGGGCGCGACGCTGGCGATATGCAACTGCGGCTCGCACTTTTTCCAATCCTCGTCCGCGATCACGGGCATGGGCACGTTCCATTCGGCTGGCCCCGTCAGTACATACATAAGCGGCACATACTCCCTGCCCGACCTTTTGCTGCAGAGTGGCACCGTCCAGTTCGACAGCGTGGGCGCGAACACAGCCTCTAGTATGCTGACCATCACGCAGAGCGGCGGATCGCTTGCGGGCAGCCGCACGATCAGCGTGACCAACATCGTCAACTGGAGTGGGGGCGCCATGCAGGGCAGTGGCCACACCGACATCCTGCCGGGAGCGCAACTCAACATCACCAGCGGCAGTACCGCCGCGATACAGGGCGGGCGCACCGTCAACAACTTCGGCACCACCAACTGGTCGGGCACCAACAGCATTAATATCACGGGTGGCGCTGTGTTCAACAACCGGGCAGGAGCCACCTTCAACATTATCAGCAGCCAATCGTTCGGCGGGTTCGCCAACGATGGTACGTTCAACAACGCGGGTACGCTCGTAAAAACAGGAGCGGGCGACACAAGCTTTGGAGGCGTGGTGGGGTTGAATAACAGCGGACTTGTGCAAATAGAAGAAGGTAGACTGCTAATCGGCATCGGCAGTAGTACAGGCACCTTCAACGTAGCGCAAGGTGCGACGCTGGGAATCTGCAACTGCGATACACATAGATTTCAACCATCATCTGCGATAGAAGGTGCAGGCACGTTCGAGTCGGTGGGGCCACCCCTCACTCTCATCAGTGGTACCTTCACCCTGCCCAACCTGCTGCTTGAGAGCGGCGATGTTGTCTTTGACAGTGTAGGGGCCAACACCGCCACCAGCGTTATGACCCTAACGATGACTGCCGGCTCGCTCTCTGGGAGCCGCACCATAAGCGTGACAAACGTGCTGAACTGGGGGGCGGGCTTAGGTCACATGGCCGGCAGCGGCCACACTGACATCCTGCCGGGAGCGCGGATGGACGTCAGCGCAGGGGCATTCCTCCAGAGCGGGCGCGTGCTCAACAACTATGGCACGGTCAACTTCGTCGGTGCCAGCCAATTTGGGACTGATCTCCAAATGACGGGCGCAACCTTCAACAACAGGCCGGGGGGCGTGGTTACCATAGTGAACGACGCACAACTGGGCGACAACGGCAGCAACTTCGGCATCTTCAACAACCAGGGCACGTTCATAAAATCGACGGCCACTGGTGCCACTACCCTCAGTTTCGGCGGAGGAGGTAGTAACTTCGTCAATAGCGGCCTCGTCGAGGTGCAGACGGGGACGTTGCGCTTTGTCGGCTACTTTCCGCAGACGGCAGGCACAACACGCATGGCGGGCGGCAACCTCCAACTCACACCTTTCTTCCCAGTTACCCCGTTTCTGCAAGGCGGCACGCTGGAGGGCACGGGCACGGTAACAGGGGACCTTGACAATACGGGTGGCACGGTCAGCCCTGGTTCAGGCCCCGGCCTGATGACCATCACGGGTAATTACACGCAGGGGGCGGGGGGCACGCTCAACATCGAGTTAGGAGGTCTCACCCCCATCACGCAGTATGACAGGCTAGCGGTAGGTGGAACGGCCACCCTCGCCGGCACATTGAACACGAGCGCCATCAACGGGTTTACTCCCCAGAACGGCGACAGCTTCACCGTGCTCACTTATGGATCTCGGTCAGGCGTTTTTTCGACCATACAGGGCGGCACCTACACCACCAACTACAACCCCAACGACCTCACCCTTGTGGTGGGCGGCACCGTAAGCACAGCCACCCCCACCGGTACAGCGCCCGCCACCTTCACGCCGACTAACACGTCTACCAATACTCGAACGAGCACCCCCACAAACACAGCGTCTAACACACCGTCAATTACCCCGTCGAATACGTCCACAAATACGCCAAGCAACACACGCACCAACACGGGGACTGCTACCATTACAAACACGCCAAGCGCTACTCCCACTACTACCCCCACGAGCACCTCTACAGGTACGCCCACACAAACGCCTACTGTCACCTCTACCCCGACTCGCACAAACAGCCCGACGAATACCGGCACGCCAACCAACACTTCGAGTGCCACGTCGACTGCAACCGCAACCACGGCTTGCGGCGTAGTGAACTGGGTAGCCGGGCCGACGCTCACCCCGGGTCGTACATTCTTCCAGGGTGCCAACGGCAGCGACGGCAAGTTCTATGTGGCAGGCGGCCAGGTTAATAGCACAGCCACACCCTTTGCTCTCGTCGCGCGCTTTGTGCCGGCCAGCAACACGTGGGAGGCTATCAGCCCGCTTCCTGTGCCCGTAGGTCAGGACACAGTGGGCGCGGCCAACGGCAAGCTCTTTGTTGCGGGCGGTTACCTGGGAGGCGTTCAAAGCCCAAGCGCGATTACCAGCACGTTGCAGATCTACGACATCGCTTCCGGCACATGGTCATTCGGCGCTCCCATGCCCACGGCGGTCGAAGCCGCAGGCGGCGCAGTGCTCAACGGCAAGTTCTATGTGATGGGTGGCGACAACGTCACCCAATTTTTCAGGACCACTCAGATATATGACATCGCCTCCAACACCTGGACTACAGGAGCGCTACTTCCTGACGCCGGTGGCCGCAGTAACACCTACGCCACAGCTGCCGACAACCTTATCTATGTGTATGGAGGAGCCATAGGTAGCAACTTTAACTCAACAGACACTCTCATATCCTATGACCCTGTAGGGAATACCTGGACAGCTCTGGGATCGGCAGGCACAGGCGGCAAGGGTCAGTTCGGCGCAGTCTCACCTTACGGACCAGGCAGGTTGCTCATCACCGACGGCGCGGACAACACCTTCAATGGGAGCACCACCACCCGTATCTATGACATCGCCACAGGCATATTCACTCTGGGTCCTGCCATGCTTGGCGCGCACATGGGCCAGGCACAGGGCACTCTGACCGACGGGCGGGTGATAGTGGCTTCGGGCCAGAGGATCAATGGCGCGACTACCACCGGCGTGGAATTGCTACCGCCTTCTGGGCCGCCCGTATGCACGCCCACTATCACCAATACCCCTACTATGACCAATACTCTTACTGCCACTTCCACGCCCACGGGCACCGCGACCTCCACGCTCACACCTAGCCCGGTGCCGGGCTGCTGGAGCATCTATGGAAGCCCTAACCTGTTTACCAGTAACAACCTGCTCGATGTCGACGTGGTGTCGGCCAATGACGTGTGGGCCGTGGGGAGCGGAACTGCTGTCGGAATCACTGCCACCCACGCACTGATCGAGCACTGGGATGGCTCCGCTTGGAACACAGTGTCCGCGACGGTGGCAAATGCTAGGAGTGTGTTCCTGGCTGGAGTAGTCGTCCTTGCAGCCAACGACGTATGGGCGGTTGGAAATTTCTATGACTCGAGCGGCTTATCGCGAACGCTCATAATGCACTGGAACGGCACTGCCTGGTCACAGGTGGCAAGTCCCAACCCCGGTACGGACTCTAACCTGCTAAGTAGCGTTGATGCACGTACGGCGGGCGACGTTTGGGCTGTGGGCAACAGTACAAGCAGTGGCATTCGCACTCCGCTCACCTTGCACTATGATGGCTCTTCCTGGCAAGCGGTCAGTGGCCTTCCGTCCATACCCAATTTCCTGGAACTTTTGGACGTGAAGGCAATTGCATCCGATAATGTATGGGCGGTGGGTGATACGGCAGATACGGCAGAACACCCTCTTACCCTGCACTACAACGGCACCACCTGGACCCTCGTGTCAGCACCTGCCGGCGGAAATATAGGCTCATTGAGCGCGGTGGACGCGGTATCGGCTGGCGACGTGTGGGCGGTGGGGGTCGATTACTCTGTGCAGCACTATCGCGCGCTTACTTTCCATTCAACCGGCAGCCAGTGGACGTTGGTATCCAATCCAGGCAACGACCCCAGCCTGTCATATGCCCTGAGCGACCTTACCGCTCTGCCCTCAGGTGAGATATGGGCCGTCGGCCAGAAGCGCGATTCCAGCCTCAACGAGCGTTATACGTTCACCATGCATTGGGGAGGAGCAGGCTGGAGCATTGTTGACAGCCCCAGCGTGCCGGGGCGACGCGAGAACTACTTTGTGGGTGTGGCAGCAGTCTCGGCCACCGACGTGTGGGCTGTCGGCCTGAATTTTGGTTCCATTACCGACCAGCAGACTCTGATCGAGCGCTTCACCAACCCCTGTGTACCGCCGACGGCTACACCCACCCCTACGTCCAATCCCAGCGTCAGCCCCACGCGCACGCCCACGCCTGTCGCAGGCTGCTGGAGCATCTACGCCAGCCCCAACTGGCCAGACGCTTCATCGAGCCTACTTACCGACGTAGAGGCGCTGACGGCCAATGACGTATGGGCGGTCGGCACATTTGCCGAACCTCCTAACTCTACAAAGAGCGGACTAATCGAACACTGGAACGGTTCGGTCTGGAGCCAGATGGGGCTTCGAAGCGGTGGGGATTTGCTGCTCAACGACCTTGCTGCGGTATCGACCAACGACGTGTGGGCGGTTGGCGCATTCAAGCAGACGGCTAGTTCGTCTTACCATACCCTCATACAGCACTACGACGGCGTTGCATGGATCTCTGTGTCAAGTCCCAATATCGGCAGTGGAGATAGCTTCCTGGATGCAGTAGACGCCCGCGCCTCTAATGACATTTGGGCTATCGGACACTATGGCCCCAGCACGGACAGCAGGTTGCCGGTGGTGATGCACTACAATGGCTCAAGCTGGCAACTCGACACCAGCCTCCCTTCTATACCCGGTTTCTACTACTTCGGGGGTCTCGACGCCATCGCCGCCAATAACGTATGGGTGGTGGGGGCAACCGTTAGTGGCGGGCAGCTCGACCCCTTGCTTCTGCACTACACAGGTGGTGGTACATGGACGACGTTGCCTGTGCCTCAGGGCAGCGAGGATGCCCTATTATACGACGTAAGCGGCGTCTCGACGAGCGACGTGTGGGCTGTCGGTGTGGACAGTAATACACAACACCCTCAGCGCGCCATAACCCTGCACTGGAACGGTGCGGCCTGGAGCACAGTATCGAACCCCGGCAGCGACCCCGTACTGAACTACCAGCTATCCGATGTAACCGCCCTACCGTCCGGCGAGGCGTGGGCAGTTGGCTCGGGCGGCTCAGGCACCACGTCAAACACCTTGACCATGCATTGGGGCGGTGGCGGGTGGGCCATAGTGTCTAGTCCCAATCCGGTACCCTTCAATTATTTCGCAGGCGTTTCAGCCATTTCACCAAACGACGTGTGGGCAGCAGGTTATAGTTACTTGAATGGTGCTTCCGTGACACTGATCGAGCGCTTCACCAACCCGTGCGCGCCACCATCCCCCACACCGACCCTGACGCGCACCGCAACCCGCACCCCGACCCGCACCGCGACGCGAACGGCTACAGTCAACCCCAGCTTCAGCGCCACCCGCACAGCCACAAGGACACCGACGATCACGCCAACCATGACGACCACAGGAACCTCAACCAACACCCCTACCTTTACTAGCACACGCACGGCCACGCACACTGGCACCAGCACTGCGACTCCCACCGCTACACCCACCTGCGGAATAGCCTGGCGGCTGGTTGACAGCCCCAACGCCCCCAACAGGGATGGAAACTCGCTGGACGACGTGGTAGCCCTGTCGGCGAACGACGCATGGGCGGTGGGCGCGAGCACCAATGGTCCGACTTTCCTCGCGCCCAAGACGTTGATCGAGCACTGGGACGGCGTTGCGTGGAGCATCGTGCCAAGCCCCAATGGCGACAACACTACAGGCCGCGCGAATGTGCTACATGCGATAGCGGCTGTGTCAACGAACGATGTGTGGGCAGTTGGCTGGTACGACACCGGGACGAACGGCTATCATGCGCTTCTCCTGCATTGGAATGGCAGCGTGTGGGCCCTCTCGCCTGAGCCGAATGTTAGACTAGGGCCAAGTCTGGGTATAGCAGATGTGGCGGCACTGTCGGCCAACAACGTGTGGGTCGTGGGTACGCAGCTAACCGGTTCTTTGACGCAGTCGCTTATCCTGCACTGGGACGGTAGCGCATGGAGCGTGGTTACAGCCCCGACGCTGGCTCAGCGGAATGGGTTAGTGGCACTGGAGGCCTCGTCGCCCACCGATATATGGGCCGTTGGCAACATCAGTACGACTAATCCTCTCTTCCTACACTGGAATGGCACGGCATGGACCCAGTTCAATAACCCAACCGCTCTGCCCGGTGTCCTGAATGACATATCGGCCATTTCGGCTAACGACATATGGGCTGTGGGCTACCGCACAGACGGCAGCGGCCTGAGCTTGACGGTGCATTACGATGGGGTTGCGTGGTCCATTGTGGACACCACGCAGATCCATAATGCGCAGCAACTGTATTAGGTCGAAGCCATCTCACCCACTAACATCTGGGCCTTGAC